>MVZH01000001.1 GCA_002068325.1 Lentisphaerae bacterium ADurb.BinA184
TTCACGAACTGGCCGGCCCCCTCAAGCCTCTTCGTGCCGTCGGCAATCAGGGTGACCGGCGCGGCCAGCAGCTCACGGCCCAGCGAGACACAGCTGGCCGGCAGGCCCAGGCCGCCGACGGTCATCTGCCGCCCGACCACCCGCACGGCCGACCCCTGCACCGTCACCGGCTCAAACGGCGGCAGCACCGCGTCCGTGATCCCCAACCGGTTGCCCTCGAACGGGAAATGCACGCGCCTGAACTCACGCACGAAGGGGTCTTTCCACCCGTCGAGCGTCACCACCACCCGGTACTCGCCGTCGGCAAGGTCGCCGACTGCGAACTCGCGGACAAACGGCGGCGTGTCCAGGGTGATCGCCTCCTCAAGCACCTTGTCCTCGCCGGGGCCGAGAACCCGCACGGCGCCCGTCTTCACACCCGCCTCGGCCTCCTTGCCCAGCTCGCGGACGTCAATCTGCGCCCGCACAAACTGGTACGACGGGTAGTAGGCCATGCGCACCGCGGCGTCGGGATCGGGCCCGACGCGGTAGTGCCACTTCCTCTCCGGCGCCTTGGTCCACGGCATGGCGTAGCGCAGGTAGGCCTCCTGGCCGGTCTCGTCGCTCACCGTCAGCGTCAGCCGATGCTGGGCGTTTTCGTGGAGGAATCCGGTGACGTCGAAGGCATAGGGCGTGCGGCCCCCGGCCGGCAGGTCGAGGAGACGCTCGTCGCGGCGCTCGGGCATGTCGGAGGACGTGGTCAGGGCGGACACCTTCACCTTGCGGGCCGGCCCGGGGTTGAACACCGTGGCCCTGAGCTCGAGGTCGCCCGCGAAAACCTTGTCGCCGAGTGCCGTGATCTGCACGGACGGGGCGTCGGCCGTGAGGCGGAGGGCGGCGTAGCGGTACCAGTCCACGAACGCGCCGCAGGTGGTGAACATGGTGGCCTGCGACCAAGGCGCCTTGTAGTTGCGGGCGACCAGGATTCCGAGCTCGCGCCCGAGCACCTCGCCCGGTTTCCAGCCGATGTCCGCGAACGGCAGGCGGATCTCGGCCGTCCACGTGTTCGTCTGCCGGTCAACGGCATTGGCGAATCCCCAGTTGCCGTTCCAGCCGGTGTTGGGGCCCGTCTTGGGATGGAAGGCGACGTCGTAGACGGTGGCCTTCACATTCCCGATCATCTGGTAGAAGGTCAGGTCGCCGGTCTGGCTCTCGCGGTTGGCGCGGTTGGGATCGAGCCAGAGTTCGAGGCATTCGTCGAAGATCACGTCCGAGTCGCGGTTGGTGTGGTCGGCATGATCCTTCCCGTCGGGTGGGAACTCGCTGACCATGGCGATGTAGAGGGCGTCGGGCGTGAAGCCGACCCAGGTTGTTCCCAGCCGCGCCTCGATGTAACCCGGCGGGGCGAGCACCTGGAACCCGGTCAGGGCCACGGCCCGATCCCACTCGCCGGCCTCGAGTTTCCCATCAAGCACCGGCGGCCGCGCGAACGGTGAGACGCTGGCCGCGCCGTAGACGGTGGGGTCGGCGGCGCGCGCCAGCCCCGCCAGCAGGATCAGCGCCAGCGCGCAGACCGCGGCGTCCCTGCGCCGTCTGCGCACCCGCGTCGCCGTCGCCGCGGCCGTCGGGCGGCGTCTCGCCGTGGCGGCCCGCGGCCCCTCGCCCCTGACGTTCTCCCCCGCGCAAGATCGGTTGAGTGACGCTCTCATGCCAGGTGCTCCCTTCCGACTGTGACTGACGGGACGGGTGGACATGTTTCCCGGCTCGTGCAGGTGCAACAGCCTCACTACTATACCGGACGAGTCGAGGGAAGACAAGGCCGGCGGGGGCGCGCGTTCCGTAGCCGGGCAGTTCCTCGGGACCTCTGCAAGGGGGCCGCGAAACGGTCCGGACGCAGGCGCCGGATCCCATTCCAGTGCGATCCTAATTTGTTCACCACCGAGGACACAGAGTTCACAGAGGGCTTTGCGCTTGCGTCGGCGCGGACACCCGTCAACGCAAGTGCAAAGCCTGTTCTCTCTCTTGTGGTCTCTGTGCTCTCTGTGGTTGACGGCAACAACGGTCGCCCCTCATCGTACCGGAAGAAGTCAGGCCATGACAAACGGGCCGCGTCCCAGCCGGCCTCGCCGGCGGAGCCTGGCAAGGCTTGGCTTGCCGGACGGGATGCGAATCGCTCAGTGGCGCCTTATATTCTCACCCTGTGGTCCGGCGGACGGCGGATCCCCCGCCGCCCGCGCGGGGGCGACGTCCCGGCGGAGACCGCCGGCGCCAGGGAATGGGTCTGGGTCATTCCGAGACGGTTGATGGCCCCACCAAGCTGAGAAGCCGTACGATGCCCACCGCCACTGTCGCCAGCCTGCACCGCGTCACCAACCCCCGCGGCTGCAACGCCCTCAGCAACCGCTACATCGGGCCGCTGCTCGGCAATGGCGAGCTGACGCTGTTCCTGGACGAGAACGGCGCCATGCACGACTTCGGGGCGTTCCCGGCCTGGCCGTCGCCGCGCATCTACTGGGCGGGGCGGCGCCTGCCCCGGCAACAGCGGCCGCTGGTGCCGTTCGGGCTGTTCACCGTGTCGCCGGGATGGGAGTGGCTGGAGAGCATTGCGTGGTCACAGGAGCTTGACGTGCGCGGCGGCCGGGTGCGGACCGTGCACCGGCGGCGAGGCGACGTCACGGAGATCACCGACACCCTGCTCCAGCTCGACCGCAATCTTCTGGTCGTGCACAAGTCCTTGCGCGGCATGAAGGTGGGATCATGGATCGAGTTCGGGTACCGCCTCTGTCCGCCGCGCGGGATGGATCTGCCCGAGGGGCTCACCGTCGGGGACGGCGGGCAGGATGCGACCGGCGCCTGGCTGGACTACCGGCTCGACGGCGTGGTCGCGCATCGTGGCCGGGTGGCGGCGTGGGCTGACCAGGCGTGCGCCGCCCGCTGGCAGGGCAACCAGCTCCGCCTGCGTGTCACGGTTCCCGCCGGCGACAGCGAGGTGACCTTGTGCCTGGCCCTGGCTGACGACCTCGGCAACGAGATGTTCTACGACCACACGGGCTGGGCGGGGCGCCACCGCGACCACCCCATGCTGGCGCAGGCGCATGCCGCCCTGCACGGGAAGGCGGTCCGGCGCGGCGATCCCGAGGCCGCCGTGACCGCGTGGCGGCAGTGGACGGACGAGGCCGGCTGGGCCGGCATCCACGCCACGCAGGAACGGCTCTGGCAGGCGTACTGGGAGACCGGCTGGATCAACCTGCCGGACGCCCCCGAGGTGCAGGCCGTCTGGGAGACCGGGATGTATGCCATCCGCACGCAGCTGACGCGCTGGTCGGTGCCGGTCCTGATCCACGGCGACTACTTCAACGGGCAGTACTTCTGGGACGCCATGGCCAGCGTCCGCGCCCTCCTGCACGCCGGGCACTGGCCCCTGGTCGAGCGCCTGGTCGAGCATTCGCTCAGCGTGGTGCCGCTGGGCATGCAGATCCTCGACGGCACCGGGGTGTGCGACTGCAGGCCGACGTTCGAAGGCGGGCACTACGAGATGTGGCCGGCGGGCTGTTCGGTCTATGAGGTCCATGCCAGCGACTGTCCGGCGCGGCTGGCTTGGAGTTGGCTGCAGTACAGCGGCGCTGGGCGCGACCGGCTCGAACGCTACTACCCGCTGTTGTGGGGGCCGGCCGAGTTCTTCCGCCGCTGGATGGTCTACAAGGGACCCGACGGGCGTTGCTTCACCGGCGCCTGCATTGATGTCAACGAGTCCATCCCCGCCGTCACCAACGGCGCCGCCACGGTCGCCTCGGCGGTGACCAGCCTGACGCTGGCCCGGCGCGCCGCCGAGGGGCTCGGCCGCGACCCTGACCTGGCCGGGCGCTGGCGCGAGATGGCCGACGGGCTGCGGGCCGCCCCGCGCGTCAACCGGCGCGGGCTGTTGGCGGCGTATGACGGCGACGAGGGCGTGTCGTTCACGCCGCTCAGCCTGGTGGCCGATCCGCCGTTCAAGTCCGGGGTGCTCGAAGCCGACGACCCGCGGGTCGCCGCCACCCTAGCCGCCTGGCAGCGTGAATGCAAGCTCGACGAGAACTGGGCGGTCGCCGCCTCGGCGGACCTCGAACTGGCCCGCCAGTCGCAGGACGTCCGCAACCCCGCCCCCATCGCTTGGACGTGGCCGGCCGCCGAGGCCGCACGCACCTGGGCGCGCGTCGGCAACGGCGAGGCCGCCGCGGCGATCGTCACGGAACTGATCCGCTGCGCGAACAACTTCGGATCGCTGTACGAGTGCAAGGTCATGACCGACGGGTACATCTCCTTGCCCTGGTTCGTGACCTCGGAGGCCGAGCTCTCCGGCGCCATCTCGGCGATGTTGCTGCAGCCGTGCGAGGATCGCATAGATCTGCTGCCGGCCGTGCCGTCGGCCTGGCGCAATCTCTCCTTCCAGCTCTGGGCGATGAACCGTACCCGCGTGCGTGTGACGGTGCGCGACGGCGCGCTGCGGGAGTTGGCCTTGAGCGGGCCGCACCCCTCTTGGGCCGTGCGCGTCCCGCGTCGTTTCCAGGCCGGGGCCATCCTGGGTCCGGCCAGGCATCAGGACGAGGATTGGGACGTGTTCGAGGTGGCCGCGTCCGGGGGACAGTAGGGCCAACCCGCCGGTGCCGCCCGGGGGCCGGGCGAGTCACGGGTCAGAAAAGGGCAGCATGACGATGAAGGCAACAACTGCTGGGATGAGCATGGCGCTGTGGCTGGGCGTGCTGGCGGCCGGCCTGGGCGGGCGGGTTGCGGCCGCGCCGGTCTTCAAGGAGGACGGCGCCACCGTCGAGGTTGACAGCGAGCGTTACTGGGTGCGCATCGAGGGGCTCACCATCACCGGCATCCGCAACAAACTGACCGGCGAGACGTATGCGGAGGCCGCCGACCCGTCGGGCGCGGCCACGCGGGCCGGCGACGCCGGCGTCGCGATCGAGTCCCTGCGCCCCGGGCTGCCGACGCGCGTCTACGGGATCGGGCCGCGCACCCAGGTGGCCCGCGAGAAGACCGCCGACGGCGTCATCCTCTCCTTCAGCGGCCTGCATGCCGGCGAGGTGTTCGACGCGGGGCTAAGCGTGCGGCTGGGAATCCGCGTCGAGGCGGCGACCGGGGACTTGTTGCTGGAGCCGGCCGCGCGCGCCGACATCGAGGAGGTGCACGGCTGCCGCGACCGCGGGCTGCTGCACGCCGCCGTCCGCGTCGGCGCCCTCGATCCCGCCCTGCGGCTGGTGATCCCCGCCAGCGACGGCTTCGCGGTGACACAGGACAACGTGGCCGCCGACTGGACGTACCGCGCCCGCTGGCCGCAGTTCTGGGAGGCGGCGCTGCTGGTTGCGGAGTCCGCAAAGGGCTCGCTCGGGCTGTGGGCCGACGAGCCGGAGCTGCGCTACGGCCGCACGCTCGGCATCGCCCGCGGCCAGGGCTGGAACGCGACGCTGGCCTTCGAGACGTCCGACCGCATCGAGCGCTGCGCCGAGGTCAAGGGCGCGGTCTGGCGCTTCAACGTCTTCGCCGGCAACTGGTTGCAGCCCGCCGCCCGCTACCGCGAGCAGGCCGCGAAGCAGTGGCCGGATCTGCGCCCGCTCAAGGGCGGGGCGCCGGCCTGGGCCGACAGGATCCGCATCTTCATCACCGGGCCGACGCCTGACCCGGCCACCGCCGCCCGCTTCGCCGCGCTGGTGCCGCGTGACACCCTCGCGGTGTTCACCTGCCAGGAGTGGCTGCGTGGCTGGAACGAGGGTGACATCGCCAAGCTCAACAAGGGCATGGACTACTTCCCGAACTGGCCCCTCGACAACCCCACCCACTACGAGGCGCGGCCCGACATGCCGGCCAAGTTCAAGGCCCTCGAAGAGATGGGCATCCACATCTTCCCCTACACCAACCCGACCATCGTGACCTGGCAGCACCCGTGGATCCAGAAGCTCGGCGACCGCCACATGTTCGCCTACCGCATCTGGCAGCGCCTGCACCCCGAGCTGTGCCGCGACGTGGTCGGGCGCTACGGCGTCAGCGGCATCTACGAGGACTGCTCGTGGGTGGTCAGCCGCCACTCGCAGGGCGAGCCGGAAGGGTTCAACTGGTACAACGGCTCGGCCGCCATGCGGCAGTATTTTCGCGAACTGCTCCCCGAGGTGGCGGTGTGCGGCGAGCGCAACAACGAGGTGACTTGGCGCGGGCAGCAGTTCGCGCTGAGCATCACCCAGTGGCCGCAGCACGCCCACCCGATCGTGACCTACCTGTGCAGCCCCTACCTGCGCATGTGGAACCTGCAGCTGCAGCCGGCCGGCTTCGACGCCGACGACATCCGCGGCTGGATCACGCCGTGGCCGTATGCCTTCGAGGAGAACCCCATGCAGGAACGCCGCATCCTGCGCGAACGCGGGATCGTCTTCGCGCGCGAACAGCTCGAAAGCGTGTGGCCGGAGAAGTGGGATCCCGACGTGTTGCACTACTTCCGCGCCGCCAATGGCGACGAGTACCGGTTCGTACGCGAGCGCGGCACCCGGTTCGTCAAGATGACCGCGCAGGGTCCCGAGACGGTGTACTGGCGGCTGGGCGGGGTGGCGGAGGCGGCGGTCGGGACGATGGGGATCGAAGGATGGATCGGCTACGACGGCGAGCGGGCGGTCGGGCTCAACCCCAAGGCGGTCTACCCGGTGTTTGATGGCGTCAAGCGTGGCCCGGTCACGGTCAGCGGGGTGCCGGCGGGGTACTACCTGCGGCCGTGCGCGGTGCGCGACGGGTTCTGGATCGCGCAGCTGGTTGGGGAGGACGCCGGGGCGGCGCCGACCGAAGCCGTGCTACGGGTGCGGGCCGAAGGCGTGGAGCTGCGCGGCCTATGCAACGCCCGGAGCGTCAAACGCGTCTCGGAACACGAGATCGAGGCGACCGTGGAGCTGCCTGGGGCGCTGGGCGCGTACTGGGCCGAACCCGTGTTGCTGAATGACACCGACCGGCTCACCACCTACCCGGTCGTCAACGGCGTGCATCGCCGTGACACCGGGTTGGCCTCGCGTCCGGTCGAGGCGGTGGGCGGGGGTGAGGCCCTCGCGCAGTCATGCGGCAGCGTCGAGAACGGCGAGGAGGGCTCGCTGGCCTGGCTGGTCACGGTGCCGGAGTTCAACCTGGCGGGCGAGGATCAGATCTTCCTGCAGTTCAGCTACGGTTCGCAGCATCCGTACGGCGACGGCGCCAACTACAGCGTGCGCGTCAATGGCCGCACGGTCTGGAAACGCTACCGTCCCGAGCAGGGGAAGACCGATCCGAAGAACCCTGCGGCGCCGCAGCCGCTGCCGTTGGACCGCGGCCAGGCCAGCCTGCGCGAGTATGCCGGGAAAGTGGTCGTGCTCGAGCTGGTGGCCGACGGCAACCGTAGCAGCGTGAGCGAGTCCATCCACTGGCACTCACCCCGCCTCTCCACCACCCCGGATCACACCGCCAAGACCGACGACGCCGAGGGCGGCGGTGTGCCCGAGCAACCCGAGGCGCCCCTGCTCGAACCGTGAGCCGCGGCGTCAGCGCGACGGGCGCCGGCGCAGGGCGAAAAGCCCGCAGACGGCGAGGGTGAGGCCGGTGGCGGGCTCGGGGATGATGAGGATGTTGTCGACGAAGACGCTGAAACTCGGGGTGCTGTCCGTGCTGACGTAGAGGTCGTTCACGTTGCCGTCATTGTCGAACCCCGCGATCGGTTCGGGATCCCACCAGGCCTGGCCGGCTCTCCAGACCTCGGCGTCGGCGGTGCCGGCGGCGAAGTCACACTTGATGAGCACGCTGTACCACGTGTCCTTGCGCGCGTCCGGGCTCAGGAGCCAGGGCGAGGTGCCCCGCATCTCCCAGCGGCTGTAGGCCACTTGCCCGGCGGAGTTGGTGACGGCTTTGTAGACCAAGGTCATCTTCTGGTTGGCCTCGG
This sequence comes from Lentisphaerae bacterium ADurb.BinA184, assembly GCA_002068325.1. GTDB lineage: Bacteria > Verrucomicrobiota > Lentisphaeria > Oligosphaerales > MVZH01 > MVZH01. Next base: position 7,907 of record MVZH01000001.1, read on the forward strand.
GGCCGCGAACGGCAAACGCCGCCTGCATGTCGACGCTCGGGGTGCCAGCAAAATCATAGATGTCCGCGCCCAGCCGGATGTCGAAACTCAGCCACTGGTTGGCCCGACCGATGGCGAACGGCTGGTTGTAGTACCCGGTTCCGAACGCCCCGTTGCCGGTCTCCAGGGCATTGCCCTCGACCGCCACCGTGCTTTGGACGATGGACAGGGGCGTCACCCCATACCAGCCCTGCTGGCCATTGATGTCGCCCAAAGTCATCGTGTCGAAGTCCTGCTCGAAGTGAATCGTCGCGCGGCCGGTCATGGCGACCAAGCCCGCCACGGCCGCGACGCCGATCATCCACCTCGTCTTCATGGTCTTTTCTCCTGTCCCACCCAGGACTGGAAACCGCACGCGACCAAACGTGCGCGGGACGGTTAGTCAATCCGCGCCGAGTGACGACAAGTACCAGGCGGCGCCTGGCCCCACGGTATCCAAGGCGGTCAACCGCGAGTCCGCCGGGTTGTCCGCCGTCGTTGCATCGCGGCGAAGGCGGCCAGGCCGAGGAGAAGGCCGCCGGTGGCGGGTTCGGGGATGCCCGCGACGGTGATGAGCGGCAGGCCTTGGGCCTGGATGAGGACGTAGTCAACCTCGAACACGCCCGCGCCGCCGATGCTGTTGGTGACCAGGCCGGCCAGGCCGTAGCGGCCGGATTGACTCCACATCAGATCCCAGCCGGTGGGTTCGGGGGTGGCGCCGGCGTCCCAGATGCGGGCTTGAGCCGTATAACCGTCGTAGACCAGGCGCAGCCACTTCCACTCTCCGACCGTCCAGGAATCGCCGCCTGTCGTGGGGTCGGTGGCCGACCCCCAGACGATGCCATCATTGAGCAGGTTGAAGTGGTTACCGTTGCCGCCCTGCCCCGGCTCGCGGTGGTGCAGGCAGATGCCGCGGTAACTGTCGCCGGTGACGGTCCCCGCCGTGACGCCGCCGCGGAAGGCGTCGGTGTCGCCCGACGGGTCGGTGACGACCCTGATCAGCGCGAGCACATTCTGGCTGAGGGCGTCGTAGGTGCCGGACAACAGAAGCTTGTTGGGATCACCGGTGGCGGGGTTCATCTGCACCGCGCCCGCACCGGTCAGCGAGAACAGCGTGCCGGGAGTGTACGCCGCGCCGGCGCGGATCTCAATCCACGCGGGGTCGAAGGCAGCGCCGTCGAAGTCGTCCTGGAAGCCATTGACCTGCGAACCGGACTCGCTGAAGTTCGTGAACAGGACCGCCGGCGCCGACAACGGCAGCAGGACACAGGACAGACAGGCCATCCACACCCCGAATGAACGCCGGATGCCCATTCCGATTTCCTCCAGCAGACTGACACGCCGTGGCACAACTGGGCAACGTCAATCACAATGTACTGGCGACCCGGCGGGAAAGCAAGCGGCGGGCGCCACCCTGATTTGTCTACCACCGAGGACACAGAGTTCACAGAGGGCTTTGCGCTTGCGTTGGCGCGGACCCCCCGCCAATGCAGGCGCAAAGCCAATTCCCTCTCTGTGGTCTCTGTGCTCTCTGTGGTTGACGGCAACAACGGTAACCCTTCATCGTCCCGGAAGAGGTCAGGCCATGGCAGACGGGCCACATCCCAGCCTGCCGGCAGTCTGGCGCCCGTCGCCGAGTTGGGGTCGGGATCGAATCGCCCGATCTTGCAGCAGACGGCGATCTCCCGGCGTCGCCCTTGCCCCGCCCCGGTCTGGCAGCAATGTACCCGTCGTTCGTCGGAACGCAGGAGGGATCCCTGCGAAAGCGACATGCGGCGCGGCAGGCCCGTCACGCCGCAGACCTCCACTTTCCACGCTCAACTTTCCACCCCGCCCCGCCGCCAGGTGAATCCGTCACCACCGCGAACCGTTGCGGCAGGTTTGCCGGGCGGCGTTTGGCCCCGTATATTCTGAGTGTTGCCTATGGTCTGTTCTGGGAACGAGGTCGCGGGCATGCCGGCATCGGGCAGCAATCGGGCCGCGGGCAGGTGGCGGCCGGCGGGAGTAACGGCCGGGGGGCTGGTGGGGGCTGCCGTCCTCGCCCTCCTCGTGGCGTCGCCGTCCGACACCCCCGCGGCCGAGGTGCTCTTCGACCAGGCGGTCTACCACCTGGCCGGAGGCGGAACCTGCGAAATCCGGCTGCGGTTTGACATGGACGGGGAGACCGAAGGCCTGCAACCCCCGGCGAGCGGGCTGTTCAGCACGGGGGTGACGGTCTTCTTCCCGGAGGAACGTGCGTCCGTGGAGGGCGAGGCGGCGATTGCGCTGGCCCCCGAGCTGGACAGCAACGGGGCCGGCGGGCCGGCGCTCAAGGCGGTCGCGGCGGGTTCGGCCGGTTTCGCGGGGGCCCGGCCGCTGGGGTCGGTCACCGGCTACATGGGGTCGCGGCTGGCCACCCTGACGTTGCGCGACAAGGGGATCGCGGGCGTCTACAGCCTGACCGCGGATCTTTTCTTCACCGAGCCGGGCATGGCGAACTTCGTTGACGGGGATGCGAACCTCCTCGACCCGGCGATCGGTTTCTCGTCGGCCCTGGTCAACCACACGCCGCAGACGACGGCCGACACACCTCATGTGGCACGCGACAGCGCGGACACCCGCATCGCCGCGCTGGCCAACGACGCCGATGCCGACGGGGACAGCTTCCATCTGGTCGCCAGCGAGGATCCGCCGCACGGAACGGTGCGATGCGAAGGCGATGAAGTGCTCTACACCCCCGATCCGGGCTACACCGGGCCGGACGCGTTCAGTTACACCGTCGAGGACGGCCGCGGCGGCCGGAGCACGGGTCAGGTCATCGTGACCGTCTACCCGGTCATCGCGCTGTATCCCGGGTGGAACCTGATCTCGTTCCCGGTCAGCCTGGCCGCGCCGTGTCCGGCGCAAGCATTTGCGGGCCTGCCGGTTGCGGAATACGTCTTCGGCTGGGATCCGCGCGGTTATTACGTGATTGCGGGCGAGCTGCGGGCCCTGACCGGATACTGGGTCTACGTGACGGGTGCGAACGTGGTTCAGGCAGGGGCGGACGGCGCGCCGCCGGCCAGCACGAACATCGTCCTCGGCCGCGGGTGGAACCTGATCGGGCCGTCGAGGGATCGGGCGGCGCCGTCGGGGGCGGGGATTCTGGGGGCGGCCTGGGCGTGGCCGGGCAGTGAGCAGCGTTACAGGCGCCTGGCGGGAGGGGGGGGCGTGGTGGCGGTCGGGCAAGGAGTGTGGGTCTTGGCGGAGGGCAAGTTGGCAATCGGCTTCTAGCTGTGATAGAGTCTGTCCGGTAAAGACAGGTGCATCGCCGTGGCCAGCGATCAACAACGTCGGCGCTTCGAGCTGGAGCGGCTCGAACCGCGCGTCCTCCTGGATGGCGCGGGCGTGACGCCGTTGCCGGACGTCGAGGTTGCCGCGCCGGCCCCGGACGCGGCGGTGGTTGCTGAGGCCACGGACGCCGACCTCACGGCCCGGCCGGAATCGCTGGGCGACCTCTACAACCCCGGTGCGCAGCTCGACGACCTCTTCGCCGTGGCCACCGAACCGACCGATGCCCAGGCCCAGGACAGGACGCCGGCGCCCGCGGGCGCGCGTGATGCGCAGGCCGACCTGGCCTTTGTCGGCAACCTCAGTGTGTCGCCCGCGGACATCGAGCCCGGCGGCGTGGTCAGCGTCTGGTACCAGGCAAAGAACATCGGTACGGCGGCGACCGACGCCTCGGGCTGGTACGACCAGTTCTACCTCTCCGCGGATGATCAGTGGGACAGCGCCGACACCTGGCTGGGCTACTGGTGGCGCTGGACCGGCCTGGCCGCCGGCGCCAGCTATTCCAGCCCCGGCGCCAGCCTGACCCTCCCGACGGATGCGCCGCCGGGGCCGATGTTCGTGCTCGCGCGGCTGGATGCCCTGGGCCAGGCGAGTGAAAGCAACGAGGCGAACAACGTCGCCGCCAGGGCGGTCACCATCCTCTCGACCACCGGCAGCACCGTCAACCTCGTCGCCTCGACGACGGTCACCGACCCAATCCCGGTCGCCGCCGGCGGCGAGGTCTCTTTCGATTTCACGGTGACCAATGCGGGCACCGGGACGAGCGGGTCCTATTGGTATGACGAAGTACGCCTCTCGGACGATGCGGTGTTCGATCCGGCCGAGGATGATGGAATCAGCGAACTGTGGCCCGGCGCCCTGCCTCTGGGGCTCGACGGGTTCTACACGACCCCCGTCACCGTTCGGCTCCCGGCCGATGTGACGCCGGGCATCCACTACCTCCTGGTTCGCGCGGACGCGAGCGACTACCAGCCCGAGTCCGACGAGACGGACAACATCGCGGTGGTGCCCGTCTCTGTGTGGCTGCCCGACGTCAATCTGGCGATCGTCGGGCTGCCGACGGTTGATCCAGCCAGCGCAGGCGTCGGGGACACGGTCACCGTCCGCTACTCGATCACCAACGCCGGCACGGCGGCGACCACGGCCGAACCGTGGTGGGACTTCGTCTACCTGTCCACCGACCCGGTTGGCGACTGGGGGGATCGCCAGTTGGCCCAGGTGCAGCAGTCCGCCCCGCTGGAGCCCGACGCAACGCGTGACGTCGAACAGACCTTCGCGGTGCCCTCCGGCGTGCCGTGCGGGCCGCTCTACGTGGTCGTAAAGGTCAATGGAGGCTTGAACCAGCCCGAGACGGACTGGACGGACAACGCGGGGGCGAGTGATTTCACGCTGGTCGGGCCGGACGTGGATTTGCAGCCGACGATCACCCAGGCGCCGCCGGCCGAGATCACGCTGGGCACCATGTTCCGGCTGAAGTGGACGGTGACCAACGCCGGCACGGCGGCGACCACGGCGACGTCCTGGTACGACTACATCTACTTCTCGACTGACGAGGTCTATGACGCGGCCGACACCCAGATCACCCGGTCGAAGAACCCGTCGGGGCTGGCGGGCGGCGCCAGCTACCTGAAGGATCTGTCGGTCTCGACGCCGAGCGGGGTTGGGGGCCCCGGCTACATCCTGATCGTCAGCGACCGCGGCTACGCCCAGGCGGAGTCCGACGAGGGCAACAACACGGTGGCCGCGCCGACCACGCTGATCGGGGCGAACCTCGTAGCCGCCGACCTTGTGGCGCCCCCGGTGGGCGACTGGTCGCAGACCATCGAGGTCAGCTACCGCGTCACCAACACCGGTACGGCGGCCGTGGCCGGATCGTGGACCGACAACGTCTACCTGATCACCGAGGCGACGCCGGGGGAGGTCCACAGCGTCGGGCAGTTCACCCGCAGTGACCCGCTGGCGCCCGGGGAGTGGATCGAGTACACCAGCCCGGTCACCCTCTCGACCGAGTACCTGGGATCGGTGCAGCTGGTCGTCAATACGGATTCCTTCCGCACGGTCACGGAACTCGACGAGGACGACAACCAGTCGGCCCCCGTTCCCCTTGAGATCCGTGCCCCCAACCTGACGATGCGCCCGCCGGGCTCGCCGCCGGCGACGCTGGTCGTGGGCAGTACGGTCACACTCGAGTGGCAGGTTGAGAACACGGGCACGGCGGCGACCGGCGGCGCCTGGCGCGACGAGGTGTATTTCTCGCGGGACGCGGGGCTGGGCGGCGAGAGCGACTACCTGGTGTGGGGCGTCGAGCGGCCGGCCGGGGGCGCCCTCGTCCCGGGCGCGGTGGACAGCGTCTCGGCGACGTTCCAGCTGCTTGGGATACCGACCGGGACTGGGTACTTGATTTGCGTCACCGACGCGCGGGCGACACAGATCGAGCTGAACGAGACGGACAACGCCCAGGCATTCCCGGTGACGGTCCAGTCGGCCGAGCTGGCGGCCGCCTCTTTCACCCTGGCCGACGAGACGCTGCACGCCGGATCCGACGTGACGGTCGGGTGGACGGTGCAGAACCTCGGCGACGCCGCCCCGCCCACAGATTGGATCGACACCATCATCATCGAGAACCTGACCGCGGGCACGACCCTCGCCACGATCCCGGTTCCCTACTCGCTGGCCGTCGAGGGCGCCATCCCTCCCGGCGGCAGCCGCGACCGCTCGGTGCAGATACACATCCCCGCCGCCTCGCCGTGGGTCGGCGACCTCCGCGTGACCGTGCGCGTGAACGGCGTGCCCGACGGCGCCGGGGGCTACGCCCGCGCCTTTGACGAGACCGATGCCGCCGGCGTGGTCTACGGCAACAACGCGCAGACCCTGACGCGCGAGTGCACGCCCCCGCCCTTCTACGTTGACCTGCGCGAGGGAGCGGTGCAGGCGACGCCCTCGCCCGCCTACCAGGGCCAGGGCGTGACGCTCTCGTGGACCCTGAGCAACGCCGGCAACCTCGACCTCGACCGCCCCTTCGACGAGTTCGTCCGCGTGGTCAACACGACGACCGGCGCGACGCTCCTCGAGCAAGTCGTGCCCTACGATCCCGCCGTCGCCGGCGCGCTCGCCGCCGGGGGATCGCTGCAGCGGCAACTCGAGTTTGCACTGCCGGCCGGCGCCGACGGCGTCGGGGGGATGACGGTGACGGTGACCGCCGACCGTGACGCGGGCGGCGCCGGAACCATCGAAGAGTATTACCCCGATGTGGACGCAGAGGCCAACAACGCCGCCTCGACCACCTTCACGGCCCTGGCCCTGCCGCCGGCCGACCTCGCCGTGACCGCGCTCTCGGTGGTCGCCCATGAGGGACGCACCACGCCGAGAAAGGCGGACGTGAGCTGGACGGTCAGCAACGTCGGCATGGAGGACGCGGCCAAGCTCTGGTATGACCTGATCCTGCTCAGCGCCAACGCCGTCGCCGGCGATGCCGACGACATCGAGGTGGACTGGTTCCAGCAGGCGGCCGGTCTCGAGGCGGGCAAGTCAGTCGTGCAAACCGAGACGGTCTGGCTTCCCGACGACCTCGACGGGACGTACTACTTCTTCGTGGTCGCCGACGCCGAGGCGGAGCTTGCCGACCCCGACCGCTCGAACAACACCTCGGCGCCGTTCGCCTTCGCCCTGTTCACCGCCCACGCCGACCTCAACGCACTCTCCGTCACCGCCCCGGCCACCGGCGCCAGCGGCCAGCCGGTCGAACTCACGTGGACGGTGCGCAACGACGGCAACAGCCCCAACAACGACTCGTGGTACGACGCCTTCTACGTGACCGCAGGCGAGGCCTACTCGAATGCCCTCTACATGGGGTCGGCGCGCAACGATGTCACCCTGGCGGTTGGCGAGACCCACGAGTTCACCGCCAGTCTCGAGCTTCCCGACGGAATCTCGGGCACGTACTATGTCTGGGTGCTGGTCAACCGCTGGGACTGGGTGGACGAACTTGGCAAGACCGGCAACAACCTGCGGCGGGCGACGGATCCGATAACGGTCAGCCTGACCCCGGCCCCCGATCTCGAGGTGGTCAGCGTCACCGCCCCGGCCTACGCCAATCGCGGCGAGAAGATGACGGTCAGCTGGGAGGTCGTCAACAACGGCCCAGGCGTCGTCGCCGAGGGGAGTTGGCACGACCTTGTGTACGCCGTCCCCGTCGGCGGGACGCTCGCCCGCGACGGCATCGAGCTGTCCTACCAGTACGGGAACGGCGACCCGCCGTTGCCGGACGGCGGCCGCTACACCCTGTCGGCGCAGTTCTACCTGCCGCAGCCAAACGCCCTGCCCGACGGCGACTACACCATCTACGTCGTGGCCGACGGCGACGAGGACGTCTACGAGGCCGGCATCGAGGCGAACAACGCGGTGCCCGCCGGGCATCTCACCGGGATCGGCTGGGCCGAGCTCGGGGCGACGGTGGTGGCGGCCCCGGCCGAGGCGACGTCGTACACCACGATCCACGCAACCTTCGAGGTGCAGAGCCACGGCGGCGCGGGCGCGCAGGCCCCCTGGGTGGACCGCGCCTACGCGAGCCCGCGCGGCGATGCGCTGATCCTCTCGCAGTCCCAGCGGCTTGCGGAGTTCGCAATCGCCGGGCCGTTGCCCCCCGGCAGTTCCTACCAGCGCGAAGTTGCCTGGGAGATTCCGCTGACCGCGCAGGGCACGTGGTACATCTGGTACGTCACCGATGCCGACAACGCGGTGCCCGAGTACGGACCCGGCACCCCGGAGAGTCGGCCGAATGAGGTGGCCGCCCCGGTCGCCGTCACGCTCTGGCCCTATGCCGATCTGGCCGTGACCGCGCTGGACGCGCCGGCCCCCGTCTGCGGCGAGCCGCCCGTGTTCACGCTCTCGTGGACGGTGGGCAACCAGGGGACAGGCCGCGGCATCACCGAGGCGTGGACCGACCGCGTCTACATCTCGCCCCGACCGGCCGGCGAGTATTCCCTGCACTGGACGACGTTCGACTTCCCGCACAGCGGTGGACTCGACGCCGGTGCCAGCTACACACGCACCGAGACGATCACGCTGCCGGACGGTTTCTCCCTCGACGCACGGTACTACTTGTACGTCGTCACCGACGTCAGCGACGACGTGTTCGAGAACGCCTCCGAGGCCAACAACACCGCGGCCCTGCCCGAGCCCTTCGACGTGTACCGCGCGCCTTGGTGGGACTTGGAGGTCACCGACGTCCAGGCCCCCGCGACCGCCGGCAACGGCGAGACCATCAGCGTCTCGTGGACGGTCGAGAACCGTGGCACCGCCCTCACGGACAAGGCGTTCTGGTACGATCACGCGGACCTGTACGAGCGCCACACCGACGGCCAGGGCAACCCGTACTACACCCAGGTCGACCTCAACGTCGGCTACCGCGAGCTGCTGGCCTCGGTCCTGCACTCGGGGGCGCTCCAGCCCGGCGGGCAGTACACAGTCACCGCGACCATGCAGATCCCTTGGGGCATTGCCGGCGAGTTCTACATCGGGGTCGAGTGCACCCACTGGGAGTACATCAACGACGGGGACAGGTGGTTCTACCGGCCGATCACCATCGAGGAGCGCCCGGCCCCCGACCTGGCGGTGACCGCGGTCACGGTGCCGCACGACGCGCTGGTCGGCGAGTGGGTGGACGTCACGTGGACGGTCACCAACCTCGGGGAGGCGACCGCCATCCCCTCGTGGCGCGACGGCGTGCAGTTCATCCACCCCGACGCGCCGCCGAGTTCCTGGCCGACGTGGCTGGACCGGTTCGACTATGAGCAGCCCCTGGGGCCGGGGCTGTCCTACACGCGCACCGAACGCATCCGCCTGCCCGAGACCTACAGCGGCCTGGGCCGGCTCAATCCGGGCGACTACCGCCTGGCCATCCGCCTGGACATCAACGGTGCCGTCTACGAGGCCGACGAAAGCAACAACGACAGCCGCAACAACCCGGCGTTCGATACGACGATCCATCTCGATCTCCCCGACCGGCCCGACCTGCGTGTGGCCCAGGCCACAGCCCCCGACTCCGTCACCGCCGGCGCCACCTTCGCCGTCGAGTTCGACGTCATCAACCAAGGATCGGCCGCCGCCCTCGGCGACTGGGACGACGCGGTCTATCTCTCGACCGACGCGGAGTGGGGCTACGACGACCTGCTCCTCGGCCGTTTCCCGAATCAGGCCGCACTGAACGTTGGCGAGAGCTACCGTACGCTGACCGGCAGCTTCACCATGCCGCTCTCGTTCCGGGGCGAGGGCTTCCTGATCCTGCGCACCGACGACGAGAGCGTCATCGAGGAGTACCCGAACGAGGACAACAACGTGTTGGTCCGCCCGATCGAGGCGATTCCGCTGCCGCCGCCCGACTTGGTGGTCAGCGACGTGGTGGCGCCGACCCAGGCCTTCGAGAACCGCTCGATCCAGGTCAGCTTCACGGTCACCAATCGCGGCCCCGGACCGACCGTGAGCGAGTACTGGACCGATACGGTGTGGCTGACCGTGATGCCGACCAGCCCCCTGCTGCTGAAGAACCCTGAGGGCTGGGACGTGCCGCCCGAGGCGAAGCGGTACTTCCTGCTCGGCAGCGCCTCGCACACCGGCTCGCTCGCCCCCGGCGAAAGCTACCGCGCAACCCTCACCGTCACGCTCCCGGAGCACCTGGCGGGCGAGCGCTTCATCACCCCCTACACCGACACCTACGGCCGCGAGTTCGAGGACACGCAGTCGGACTGGATCAACCCCGACGACCCGAACACGCCCGACAACAACAACTTCAAGGCCCGCCCCATCTCCGTCATGCTGCGCCCGGCCGCCGACCTCGTCGTCACCGCGATCGTGCCCGACGCCACCGGCGACTGCACGCATCCCTTCACCGTGACGTGGACGGTGACCAATCTGGGCAACGCGCCGACCGACCGCACCCGGTGGACGGACCTCGTCTGGATTACGGACGATCCTGACCTCGAGTACCACGGGGGAGGGACTGGCCAGTTGTTCGACCCTGACCGCGTCCACGAGGGCGCGCTCGAACCCGGCGCCAGCTACACCGTCACCCGGACCTTCGACCTGGCCCCTGATGACCACGCGCACTACGTCCTGGTCGGGACCGGCTACGACACCTGGCAGGAGAACGGGAGCTACGGCAGCCCGTACGAAGGCCCGCAGATCGAGTCCAATCCGGCCTGGCAGAACAACGTGAGCGTCGCCGCGACGGTGGTGACGCCGGTCGCCTCCGACCTCGTGGTGAGCACGGTCGAGGTCGCCCCGGCGGCGTTCTCAGGCGAGGCGTTGACCGTGCGTTGGACGGTGACCAACCTGGGGGCCGACGTGTGGGACGGCGGCTACCATCGCGGCGGGTGGTCCGACACCATCTATCTTTCGCAGTCGCCCGTGTTCGGCGCGGCCGGTTCTGGAACGAACACGACCCTCGGCGAATACCGGCGGCCGGTGCGCCTGAACCACGGCGCCAGCTATCAACAGCAAGTGACCGTGGCCTTGCCCGGCGGCATCGGCGGCGACTACTACATCCACGTGGTCGCCGACTCGCCCGACGGGTTCGTCTCGTATCTGGATCCCGACGACCCCCTGGGCGAAGGCTATGTCGTCGCGGCCCGTGACGGCGGCATCGTCTACGAAGGCGGCTGGATCGAGCCGGAGGTCAACGGCGGGACGGAGCGCGTCCTCGACCCGCGCGAGCTCAACAACGCCAATACCGCGCCGCTGCACATCACCCGCGCCGAGATTGACCTGGTGATGACCGCGGTCGTTCTGCCGGCCGGGCCGCTGCTGGGCGGACAGACGGTGGACATCGAATACACCGTCGAAAACCAGGGCCTCCGCGACTGGGACGCCTACTCCCTGCGCCCGGTTGATGCCGAGTACTGGTACGACCGCTTCTACCTCTCGGCGGACGCGACGCTGGACTTCGATGACCGCTGTCTCGGAACCGCGTTCCTGCCCGTCCTCTTCCTGCCCGCCGGCGGCAGCTACACCGGCACCGTCCGGCTCACCATCCCCAACGACGTCGAGGGCGAGCTGCACCTGATCGGCTTCACCGACTCGAATCTCTACGGGAACCTTTGGCCCAACGCCGGCGGCCTGGGGTGGGAGGCGTACCCCAGCCGCGTCTTCTGCCGGCAGGACGAGTTCGACCGCGAGTTCAACAACACGATTGCGCTGCCGGTGACCGTGGTGCACGTGCCCATGCCCGACCTCCAGGTCACCGCCCTCGACATCCCCGAGCGGGTCACCGCCGGCCAGGCGTTCACCGTGACGTGGATCGTCAGCAACCTCGGCGGCGACACGACGGCCGGCCAGGCGTCGTGGGGGGAACGCATCTACCTGTCCCGCGATGCCCTGCTCGAACTCGACGCCGACCGCCAGCCGAGGACGCTCTCGGCCCTCTCGGCGGCGCGGCCGTCCGCGCTTGCCGCCGGCGCCTCGTACACCTTGACGCAGACCTTCGAGGCGCCGCTCGACCTGGTCGGCGAGTACTACGTCATCGTCATCACCGACCCCATCGTCTCCCCGCGGAACCAGCCCGAGGGCCAGGTGCTTGAAGGCGGCTTCGAGTACAACAACACCCGCGCCTCGGCGCAACCGCTGGTCATCGAACAGCCGCCGCCCTCCGACCTTGTCGTCACGCAAATCACGGTGCCGGCCACGGCGCGCGTCGGCGACCCCATCACCGTGTCGTGGACCGTGCGCAACGACGGCGAGAACGAGGCGGCGGCCCGCTGGACCGACGCGGTCTACCTCTCGAAGGACGCGGTCTGGGACGTCGGCGACGCGCTCATCGGACGCGCCGACTTCCCCGGCCTCGTGCGCAACGCCAAGATTGACTACACGCTGCAGCCCGGCGAAACGTATGCGGCAACGCTCACGGCCGCGCTCACGGCCGCCGCGCCGGGAAGCTACCGCATCATCGTGCGCACCGACAACGCCGGCTACGTCTACGAGGACCCGGACGACGCCAACAACGCGACGCCGTCGGCGGACACCGTGGCCATCGCCGTTGATGAGCTGGTGCCCGGCGTTCCCCTCGACGTGACCTTGGCCCGCGGCGGCGACCGCGTCTACCAGATCGTCGTCGCCGAGGGCGAGACGCTGCGCGTCCGCCTGACCGCCACCGACCCGAATGCCGCCAATGAGTTGTTCCTACGCTACGGCGACGTGCCGAACGCCATCCTGTACGACGCCGTCTACACCGGCGGCCTGGCCGCCAGCCAGACGCTCACCGTCGGTGACACGCGCCCCGGCACGTACCTGCTGCTGGTGCGCAACCAAGCGGCGACGAGTCAGACGCTCGCGGCGACCCTGCAGGCCGACCTGCTGCCCCTGACCATTGACGACGTCGAGGTTGACCAGGGCGGCGACGCGCGCTACGTCACCGTCACCATCACCGGCGCCGGCTTCAAGGACGGCGCGCAGGTGAAGCTGGTGCGCCCGGGCATCGAGGAGCGCGAGGCCGTCGGCAGCCGCGTGCTCCGCGGGGTGACGATCCAGGCCACCTTCGACCTGACCGGCGCCGTGCACGGGCTGTACGACCTCGTCGTCACCAACCCCGGCGGCGAACAGGCCGTCGTGCCTTATCGTTTTCTGGTTGAACGGGCCCTCGAACCCAGCGTGGTCGTCGGCCTCGGCGGCCCGTATGCCGTGCCCTTCTACACGACCGGACGTTTCGCGTTCAGCATCCGCAACCCCGGCAACGTTGACCTGCCGTACGTCAGCTTCACGGTGGCCGTCCCCGAGCTGGGAATCGTTGACGGCTTCTATGGGCGCTACCTGCATTCGACGACCACCGTGGGCGGCGCGCCCGAGGTCGAGGGTGTGCCCTGGGCCGAGCTCGATGCCCTGGCCAACCAGGGCGACGGACTGCTCATGGCGCCGGGCTACATCACCGGACTGGCGGCCGGCGCGACCACCGGCGCCACGCTGTGGACCGAGATCTGGCCCGATCTGGTGCCGCTGGTCGCCCAAGGGATGATGATCGTCCCGCCGCCGCCCGAGTTCGAGTACTTCGTCGTCGCCGCCGCCACACCGATGACCGCCGCCGAGTTCCTCGCCGAGCAGCGCGCCGAGGCCGAGGTCCTCCGCCTGGCCATCCTTGAAGACACTGCCGCCCCGGAGCCGCTCAAGAGCCTGGCCTCCGACGCCGACACCTTCGCCGGCGCCTACCTCCTCGCCCTCGAACAGTCCGGCGTGCTGCGTTCCGAGGACCTGCCAACCGAGCTGCGCGACGCCCCCGCCATGGTGAGCCTCCTCTCCGTCCTCGCCGCCGGCGTGCTGGCCGGGCCGGCCGGAGAAACCCTCATCGCAGAGGGCGACCTGACGGCCTTCTTCACCCAGCTGCGCGCCTGGTATGGCCACGACGCGGACTCGCTCTACCGGACCGATTTCCACCCCGACGACCCCGACTGGACCGGGTACGCCGAAGACCCGACGATGGGGGTGGAGCGCATCGTCCTCCCCAACCTCGACGATCTCGGGCCGGGGCTGAGCGCCGACACCGCGCTGCTCGCCTTCCGCATCTGGGCCCACCTGTCAAACAGCACCGGGCGCCATTTCCTGCCGGAACCGATGCCGCTGAACATCGAGGCCTATCTGGCCATGACCGCCTCGGCGAACCGGACAGCGCGGATGGACGGCCCGGTCGGCGCCGGACTCGAACAGTTCCTCCCGACCGGCTGGCCGCTGCCCTTCACCGTCTCGTTCGAGAACCCGGCGACCGCGGTCGACACCGCCAACGAGATCCGCATCGTCAGCGAGATTGACGACAGCCTCGGCCTGCGCACCTTCACCCTCGGCGACCTCCAGATCGGTGACGTCGCCGTCCACCTTCCCGCCGGCCGCGGCTACTTCCAGGGCGACTTCGATTTCACCGACGAGCGCGGCTTCGTGCTGCGCGTAAGCGCCGGCATGGATGTCCAGACCCGCATCGCGACGTGGCTGGTGCAGGCGATTGATCCGGCGACCGGCGAAGTCCTGCAGGATCGCAACGCCGGGTTGCTGCCGCCCGAGGACGGCACCGGGGCCGGCGGCGGCTTCGTCTCCTACTCGATCGAGCCGCTCCCGACCGCGGCCACCGGCGACGCCGTGACGGCGCAGGCGCGCGTCTTCGTCGGCGACCGTTCGCCCGAGGAAACGAACACGCTGACCTACGCGCTCGACACCGTCGCCCCGGTCACGCAGCTCACCGTCACCCCGTCGCCCGCCGACGCGAACGAGCTGCACCTGCACTGGCTGGCCAGCGACGATGCCGGCGGCTCAGGCGTGGCCGCGGTCAGCGTGTATGTGTCGGTTGACGGCGGCGCGTGGGAAGCGGCGGACTTGGTGGACGATGGCAGCGGTAGCGGCGGGGTCTTTGTCGGCGAGACGGGGCGCGCGTACGAGTTCCTAGCCCTGGCCACGGACGCCGCCGGCAACAACGAGCAGGCCGGCCCTGGCGTCGTGGTCCCGAACCAGCCCGAACCCAACCTCGGGAGCCTGCCGGAAGTCCAGACCGGATCCCCGTCCAGCGATCTCGGCGAGGCGCCTGCCCCGAGCTACGAGCCGTCGAACTCACCACTCTTCGCCGAACTCGAGGCCGGCATCCCCGCCGCCGCCACGGGCGCGACACCGTCCGAGTACGCCGCCGTGCTCGCCCCGCTGACGGCCGAGGCCTTCGCCACCGGCATCCCCTCGAGTTCCGCCGGCATTGGCCCCCTGGCGATTGTCGAGCTGGCCGACGAGTCGGTCCTGGTCAGCGGCGGCCCCAGCCGGTCGTCCCTGTACCGCTTCACCCGCTTCGGCGGCGCCGCGGAAGCGCCCTTCGCCGAGCTGCCGTATCCGGTCTACGACCTTGCGCTCGATGCCGACGGCCGGCTGTGGGCCGCCACCGGGGGCGGGCCGCTGCTGTGGCTGGACGCCGCCACCGGCAGCGTCGTCAACGCCTACGGCGACGGGGTCACCCAGTCGGTCGAGATCGAACCCGCCACCGGCCGCCTCTTCGTCTCCATGGCTGACGGCATCGCCGTGTTCGACCCGGAGCGCGCAACCTTCACCATGGTCAGCGGCACGCGTGTCGGCAGCCTCGCCTTCTCGCCGGCCGGCGAGCTATGGGCCGCCCTTTGGCCGGAACGCGGCGGCGTCGTGGTCATCGGCGAGGACGGCAGCCCCACGCTCAAACTCGAATACGATCAGGCGATTGACTCGCTCGCCTTCGGACAGCCGGGCACCGACCTCGCGGACCTGCTGTTTGTCACCACCAATGGGGCCGGGCTGTCCGGCGCAGGCGGCGCCCTGATTGTGGTCGAGCTGCGGACGCTGCGCTCGGTGGTCGCGGCCGGCGGCGGCACACGCGGCGACATCGTGATCGTGACCCGAGACGGCCGCGTGCTGGTCAGCCAGTCGCATCAGGTTGATGTGCTGCGTCCGCTGTTTGCCCCGCACGTGCAAAGCATCAACCCGCCCGACCAGGTCATCGTCGCGCTGCCGTTCACGACGCTCGCCATCACGTTCGATACGGACATGAACGCCGGCCCGGCCACGGACGCGGGCTCGATCCTCAACCCGGACAACTACTGGGTCTACGGCGAGACGCTCGGCCCCGCCACCGTGACCGCGATCGCCTACGACGCCGCTACGCGCACCGTCCAGCTGACTCTCGCGCCGCTCGAACCGGACGTCTACCAGGTGCGGATCCGCGCCGCGGTCGCCAGCGCGGCCGGCCTGCCGATGGGCGAGGACTACGCCAGCTCATTCACCGCCGCCTCGGACTTCTCCAGCCAAGTCAGCATGCAGCTGCTCAATACGCGCTACGACCGCCGCCTCGCCGCCATCACCTACGACGTGCAGGTCACCAACATCGGCGACTTCGACCTGCGGCCGCCGCTCATGCTGGTGCTCACGCCCGACGTCTTCTTCGGCGGCGAGCCGGCCGACGCCACAGGCCCGGACGCCAACGGCTGCTGGCTGCTGGACCTGGGCGCCGCGCTTGACGGGACGGCGCTCGAACCTGGCGCCTCGACCGTGCTCAAACCGGTCAGCCTGAACGTGCCGGGCGGCGTCGCCACGGACTACGCGCACGGCGTGCTTGCCCTGCCCTATCCGAACGAGCGTCCCGTGATCGCCTCCGCCCCGGTCACCGCGGCCACCGCTGGCGCGCCGTACGCGTACGCCGTCACGGCGGAAGATCCTGACGGCATCCACCTGAGCTTCGTCCTGTTCGAGGCTCCGTCCGGAATGACGCTCGATCCGGCGACTGGCCTGCTCGCCTGGAGTCCCGATGCCGACAGCCCGTCCGAGGCGCCGGTGGTGTTGCGGGCGTACGACCGCCGCGGCGGCCATGCTGAGCAGGCATTCACCGTCGTCGTCGCCGGCGGCAATCACGTGCCGCAGATCACGTTGCCGGCCGGCCCGGTGCAGGCAAGCGAGGGCGTCGCCCTCACGCTCCCGATCAGTGTCGCCGACGCCGACGGCGACGCCATCAGCCTCGGCGCCGACAACCTGCCCGGCGGCGCCGTGCTCGACGTCGCCGCGCGCGTCATCCGCTGGACCCCCGGCTACGACCAGGCCGGCACCTACAAGAACGTCATGGTGCACGCTTCCGACGGACTTCGCCAGGCGTCGGCCTCGCTCACCATCGTCGTCGAGCCGCGCAACCAGCCGCCACAGGTGACGCCCATCGCCGACGTCGTCGTCCGCGAAGGCGACCGGGTCAGCCTCTTCGTGCGGGCCGACGATGCCGACGGCGACCCACTCCGCTTCCACTGCCCGATCCTGCCCGGCGGGGCCACGCTCCATCCGACCACCGGTCTCTTCGAGTGGACGCCAGGCTACACCCAGGCCGGCCAGTTCAGCATGACGTTCGCGGCCAGCGACGGCCACAGCATCGGCACCACCACGGTCGCCTTCACCATCCTCAACGCCAACGGCGCGCCCGTCTTCGACGACATCGGCGTCTTCACCGTCGAGGAAGGCCAGCCGCTCGCTTTCCGCGCCTTCGCCTTCGACCCCGACAACCCGGACTTCATCCCGCCCGACCCCACGGGCGACGGCGCCTATACCGACCTGCTCGGCACCGACCCGACCGTCATTGTCGCCGCCGACGGACTGCCCGCCGGCGCCGGGTTCGACCCGACTGCACTGTACTTCGACTGGACCCCCGCCTACACCGACGCCGGCACACACGTGGTGACCTTCACCGCCACCGACGACGGCGGCGGCACCGGCACGCCCGCCGTCGTGCAGACCACCTGCACCATCACCGTCACCAACCGCAACCGCGCCCCCGAGATTGCGGAGTTCGCAAACCTCAGTCTGCCGGTGGGGGCGACGCTCGCCGTGCCGGTCGCGGCGACCGATGCCGACGGGAATCCGGTCGTCCTCGCCGTGGACGGCCTGCCGGCCTTTGCAGCCTTCACCGATCACGGCGACGGCACCGGCACCCTCGACCTCGCCCCTGCCGACGGCCAGCGCGGCAACTACGCCCTCACCGTCGTCGCGACGGACAACGGTGACCTCGAAGGCCGGCGCGCCGCGCTCAGCGACAGCTTCACCTTCATCGTCACCGTCGAGCACCCCAACGAGTCCCCGGTCCTGTCCTTCACCGGCGACAAGGCCGTGGCCGTCGGCGACACGCTGAGTTTCCTGCTCTACGCCACCGACCCCGATGAGGATGAACTGACGTTCTCCGCCACCGGCTTGCCGGCCGGCGCAACCCTTTCGCCACAAGTCATTTATGGACACGCGCTGGTGACATGGTCGCCGGCCGAGGCCGATCTCGGTTCCCACGCCGTGACCTTCCGCGTCACCGACAGCGGCAACGGCAACCCGGCCCTGATTGCCTTCGACGAGCTGTCGCTTCAGATCGTCGTGCGCGCGACGAACGCCGCCCCGACCATCGAGCCGGCCGCCCCCCTCGAAGTCACCGAAGAGCACCTCCTTGAGTTTGCCGTCGTCGCCGCCGACCCGGACGGCGATGCCCTGACCTTCAGCTCGACCAGCCTCCCGCCGGGGGCGACGCTCGACCCTGCGACTGGCGTCCTGCGCTGGACTCCCAACCGCCAGCAGGCCGGCAACTACACGGCGGTCAACATCACCGCCAGCGACGGGACGCGCTCGACGCCGGCGACGTTCGCCATCCGCGTGCTCAACCAGAACCAGGCGCCGCGGCTTGCCTACCGGCCGGCCCTGGCGATCCGCGAAGGCGAAGCCTTCAGCACAACCTTGGCCGCCAGCGACTACGACGGCGACGCCCTGAGTTTCAGCACCGCGGCGCCGCTGCCGGCCGGTGCCACGCTCGATCCCGCCACCGGCACCTTTGCGTGGACGCCGCACTCCGAGCAGGCAGGTGTGTACGAAGTCGGCCTCGTCGTCAGCGATCCCGGCGGGATGACCGACACCATGACGGTTCGTTTCGAGGTGCAGAACGTCAACCGCGCGCCGGTGCTCGTCGTGTCCGATCACTCCGTCGCCATCGGGACGACGCTTGCCTTCACGCTGCAGGCCACCGATGCCGACCTTGGCACTGTCCTCACCTTCGCGGCGGCCGCCCTGCCCGGCGGCGCGACCCTCGATCCGGCCACTGGTGCCTTCGCGTGGACGCCGGGGCCCGGTCAGGCCGGCGACTTCGTCGTCCAGTTCAGCGTCTCCGACGGCATCGCCACCACGACGTTGCCCATGCTTGTGCGCGCCGCGGTGATGCCGGCGCCGCCCGCCGTCTTCGTCAGCCTTACGCCCAGTTTCCCGGTGACGCCGGGGGCGGCGGTCTCGATCCGGCCGCTGGCGGCGTCAGTTGCGGACCTCGCAACCGTGCGGTTGTTCGTTGACGGCGAGGAAGTGGCACTCGATGCCACCGGCCGCGCCGTGATCGCCGCCGGCGCGGTGGGGACGCACGCGGTCGAAGCCGTGGTCACGGATCTTGACGGCCTGGTGGGACGCGGCACGGCCACGCTGTGCGTGCGCGATCCCGCGAGCAACGCCCCGCCGAGCGTGTCGTTCGATGCCAGCCTCACCGGCGCAGTGCTCACGGACGCGACCCCGCTGCTGGCTACCGTTGAGGACACCGACTTGCTCGAGTGGCGCCTCGAGGTCACGCCCCTGGGCCGCGACACCGTGGTGTTCGCGGGCTCCGGCCGCACCCCGCTCGCGCACGCGGCGGCCGCCACGCTCGATCCGGCTTCGCTGACCAACGGCTTCTACACGCTGCGCCTGACCGCGACCGACGTGACCTCGCGCTCGGCGTCGGCGCAGGCCGTCATCGAGATCGCGGGGACGGCCAAGCCCGGCCGCTGCCGGCGCACGGACACTGACCTCACCGTCGCCTTCGCCGGCGGTGAACTGGCACTCGGTCACAGGTTCGACTCGATCGCCAAAGACATGCCCGGCACGCTCGGCCACGGCTGGAGCCTGGCCGGCTGCGAGTTCAATGTCGAGGGCGACACCGTGGAGCTGCCGTTCCACGACGGCACCCGCCTCTTCGTCACCTTCCCTGACGGCACCCGCGCCGCGTTCCGCTTCGCGCCGTCCGAGCACAGCGTGCCTGGACTGACGTGGTGGACGCCGGCCTGGGTTGCGGAGTCCGCAGTTCCGGCCGGCTGGTCGCTGGCCTCGGTGGCGACCCTCCTGACCCGCGGCGGCACGCGTTTCTACGACCTGCGCACCGGGCAGCCTTATCAGCCGGCGCAGTTCGCCGCGGACACCCGGGCCTGGTTCACGCTCACCGCTCCCGACGGCACGCGCTACGACCTGGCCGCCGACGGCGCGCTGGCCGCGGTCACCCGGCCCGGCGCCGGGCCGCTGGCCTTCAGCGGCGGCGCCATTGATGACGGCCGCGGCACCGCCGTGAGCGTCCCCCGGGACGACGCCGGCCGCATCATGAGCCTTGCTGCAACCGACGGTCGGCGAGTGACTTACGAGTATGACGACGCTGGCGATCTGGTCCGCGTACACGCGTCGTGGGTGGGGGCCTCGACGCTGCTCGGTTATGATCCGGCCGACCCGCACCGGCTCCTCCTAGTGGCCAACCCCGACGGCACCGGGGAATCCATCACCGACGACGGCGGGCACGACACGCTGCCCCTGGCGGCGAACCTCGGCCCGGCGGCGGACTTTGCCGGGCACCCCGTGACCGGCACGATCGCCGCCGGCGAGCTTGACCGCTACACCTTCGTCATCCGCGCGTCCGAAGTGTTGTCCAGCGTCACCGGCACCGTCCATCTCGGCGTCGAGGTTGGCGCGCTCTCCGGCGGTCTTGTGCCGGCCGTGCCGGCGATCCTGGGGATGATGCCGGTCTGGACCCTGGCGGAAGCAGGCCGTTCCGTGGCCCTGTTCGCATTGACGACGCCGGGGCTGTTCGCGCTCGACGTCACCGCCGCCACCGGCAACGGCGACTACCGGCTGGCGCTCTTCGTGGCCGGCGATGCCAACGAGGACGGGCGTGTGGACGGCACCGATGCACAAATCCTCGCCACCGCCATGGGCACGCACACCGGCGATCCGGGCTACGTCCCCGCCGCCGACGCCAACCGCGACGGCGCCATCGCCCGCCACGATGCCGACCTGCTCTACGCGGGGTTCGGCTTCGCCGCCAACCGCCCGCCCGTGACCCAAGACAGCGCCGCCATGACGCACACCGACCTCGAACTGCGCTGGGCGATGACCAGCCTGGCCGCGGATGCCGAAGGCGACACCGTCGTCTTCCAGGTCACCGGCGCGACGCACGGCACGGCGAACCTCTCCGCCGACGGCACGACCGTGATCTTCCTGCCCGAGCCGGGCTACAGCGGCACGGCGTCGTTCTCGTACGTGGCCAGCGACGGCTACGGCGCCTCGGCCCCGGCCACGCTCACGGTCACGGTCAGCGACGCGCCGCTCATCGCCCTCGACATCACGACGCGGCGCCCGCGGATTGACGTCGGTCAGGGGGTGACGCTTCTGGCGGTCGGCGACTTTGCCGATCAGGCCGGCGTCTGGCTGCCGCCGTCCTACCTGGCCTTCACCAGTCACGACCCGGCCGTGGCGAGTGTGTCTTCGGAGGGTGTCCTGCTCGGATTGACGGCGGGCTCAGGAGCCGTCTCGATCACGGCCCGCGGGCTGGCCGCCACCACGGCGTTCCTGGTCGGCGACACGGCGACCGTGACCGACGCCGCGCTCGCCATCTTTGGGATCGTCGTCTACCCCGAGGCGGTCACCCTGCCGGCGGCCGGCGGCTCGCGCCAGATTCTCGTCGGGCAGGACACGGCCAACGACACGCCGGACATGCACACGGCGGCCGCGGGCACGCGCTACTTCCTCAGCGTTGTGGGGGTGGTGACGGTGACGCCAGACGGGGTGGTGCAGGCGGCGGGAGAGGGCGAGGCAGTCGTCACGGTGGTCTATCGGATGGCGGAGGCGCGGGTTCGCGTCCGCGTGGTTCAGCCGATCGCCAGCGGCGGCAGTGTGGGGGCGGCGGGTGGTGTGGTCTCGACGGCGGACGGTCTGAGCGTGGCGCTGGCGCCCGGCGCGTTGGGCGAGGCGACGGCAGTCAGCATCGAGTGGGCTACGGAAGGCGACCTGCCGATGGCGGCGCCGGGAGGGGCCAGTCACAACCCGGTGGCGTTCTTCGATCTCGACGTCGGGGGCGCAGTCATGGATCAGCCCGCGCAGTTCGCCGTGCCGTTGACCGGCGTGCCGGCCGGCGCGCGCGTCGTCTTCTACCGCGCCGCCGAATTCCCCGCGGCGGACGGGACCATGAGCCAGATCTGGATGGAAGTGGACGCCGGCGAGGTCGGCGACGACGGCGTCGCCCGCACCACCTCCCCCCCCTACCCGGGGCCGTACCGCGGCGGCTCGTATTGCATTGACTACTACAACGTATACAGCGGCATGCCCTGCACCGGCTACGTCTATCTGGCCGGCGCGCACATGATCGCCGGCGCGACCATGATCGCCGTCGCCTTCAACCCGATCAATCCCTGGGATGGCACCGGCGGCGCAGTGGACCTGATCCCGGGCGGGTTCGGCACCGGCCTCGACATCGCCCAGGGGCTGACATCCTTTGCCCGCGGCGTTCTCATGCTGCACCTGCCCTACGGCGCCAGCACCTTCGAGCTGCGCCTGCTTCAGCCCGAGGGCGGACTGACCGTCCTGCAGAGCCAGGTCGAGATCGTCCCCGGCGGGCCCAGCACCTTCGAGACCGTGTTCGTGAACGACTTCGACCTCGACGAGCCGGCCCCCGCCATCGGCTCGATGCGCGTCGAGCTCGAGTCGGGCGAGCCCCTGCTGATCATCACCGGCGAGCGCTTCCTCTACGCGGAGGACGAGGCGCCGCTGGTCGAGGGTCACCGCCTCGGTACGGCGGCCGGGGACCTGGCCGTCTGGTTCGAGCCGGCGACGGCCACAACCTCGTCCGAGGATCTGCGCTGGGCCGGGGAGATCGTCGCGTTCACGGACTTGGGCGGTGGCCGCGGCGAGTTGCGTGTGCGGGTGCCGCGTCACGTGGCGCTGGGTCTGGCGAACGTGACCGTGGCCCGTCGCGCCTCGCGCCGTTCCGCCGGCCCCGACGGCGAGCTCGTCTGGGATCACAGCCGCTTCTACCTGAGTGCCCCGGCGCAGCTGCGCGGCGACGGGCGGTACGTCTTCTTCTGCTCGGACGCCTGGGGCGACGAGATCGCGGTCATCACCGGCCTGGCCACACCGGGCGGCACGGGGGCGAACGAGCTGGTGGCGACGATTCCGGTCGGCGATCCGGCGGTACCGTTCGAGTGCCCCGAAGACACGGCGGCGACCGGCGACAACAGCCGCGTCTACGTCACGTTGCGTTATAGCGGCGCGGTGGCGGTCGTTGATGCCGTGGCGCTGCAGCAGCTCGACGCCTATGCCGATGATGCGGACGACCCGGCGACGCTCGGGCTGAACGTGATTGACCTGCGCGCGGTGGTGCCCGGCGCCGAGCCCTACGAAGTGGCAATCGGCCCGGACAGCCGTTACGCCTATGTCGGCGACTACCGGCAGCCGCTGGTCTACATGCTCGACATTGACCCGGCGTCGCCCACCTACCACACCGTGGTGCGCACCCTCAACTTGGGAACGGACTTGGCCGCGAACGGTTGCCGCGACTTGGCGTTCGACAGCGACGGCCGCTACCTCTTCGTCGCCGCGCCCGCCCTCGAACGCTTCGCCCCCCTCGCCAACTACTGGGGCCAGCCCGGCACGATCATGATCTATGACCTCGCCGATCAGGACGCGGTGGCCGGCGGCGCCCTCGAACCGCCGACCCAAGTGCTGCGCGTCGGCCGCTCGCCAGTCGGCCTGTCCGCAACCACCCGCGCCGACCTCATGGTCTACACCGACGACGAGTACGACCCCGGCGGCTTCGCCATCCTGCGCAAGGTCGGCGACCTCTGGGAGTACCACGAGCACGTCGGCCTGCAGCTGGGCAGCCAATACGACTCGCTGGACGTCAACAACGCCGTAGATGTCGTGGTCACCGCGGACCTGCGCTACGCTTTCATCGCCGCGGCCAACACCTACATCCGCGGGGTCTACTCGCACGATCCCTACCTGAACCCGTACCTGCCGGCCGGCGGCAACGTGGGGATCATCCGCGACCCCTTCCTGCTGTTCCCCGAGATGCAGGGCCGCAAGAACCTGGTGGCCGCCACGCGCTCGCTGCCGTTCTCGTACACCGAGTCGCTGGCGCTCTCGCCCGACGGCGCCTACCTGTACGTCGCGTACTCCGGCCTGCGGTCGGTCATGGTCTACGACGTCGCGGCGATGATTGCCGAGCTGGAGTCCTCGCTCGACGTGCCCTACGACCAGGGCTACGTCCTCGACGTCGTGGCGGTCAACGACTTGGTTGACGGCTATGGCACGGGGACGAACCCGCTGATTGATGTGCGCGCCGACTACCGCCCGATCTACGACGGCCCCGGCGGCCTGCCGATCTTCCAGGTGCCGGGCGGCGACCTGAATCCGCGCCGCCCGATCGTCGCCGGCCCCAACGCCCACGGGCTGTCGTCGCAGCAGAGTTTCCTGCGCCTGCTCGCCCCCGGCGTCGGGACGATTGCGCCCAACGTGCCCGAGTTCATCTGGGATCTCGGCGGACGGGTGGCGGCCAGCACGCTCTACGTCAGCGTCTACCCGGGCGGGCAGGGGTTGTTCCCCGACGATGTTGACCCGGCGCACGAGCATCGCATCTACGAGTATACGGTGGCGGCCGGGGAGGCGACGCGCGTGACGCTGCCGGACGACCTGCCGCTGACGCGCGGCCAGCGCTACTGGTGGGGCATCGAGGTGCGGCTGGGCGACGGTACGGTTCACCGCAAGTGGCAGTGGTTCGAGGTGGCGCCGGCGACGGTCAGCGGCCGCTACTCGAGCGTGACCGTGATCACGCACGACTTTGCCTTCTCGCTCGGCGACCAGCTCCCCGAGTGGGTCGGCGACCTGGCGAAGACCGTCGCGCAGGCCGGCGGCGGCGGCTCGATCATGATCTACGACCGCGACAGCGGCGAGTTCCGCGTCGCCAACCGCGTCGTGCCCGAGTCCGGCAAGCCGGTGATCCTGCTGCCCAACTGGATCAAGGAGTCCGACATCACCGACTCCGGGTTTGCGGAGGCCGCGGCCGATGCCTTCTTCGCCGCCATGGTCCGGCTCGACCAGCAGCTTGGCGGCGAGCTGCTGAGTGCGCCGCTGCACTTCGTCGGGCACGGGCGCGGGGCGGTGGTGAACAGCGAGATCGTCCAGCGCCTCGGCGTGTACTTCGATGGCGTCGGCGACATCCACATGACCACGCTCGATCCGCACGACTTCGAGCAGAAGGCGCTCAACCTGCCGGTCGGCGAGGCGATCCAGCTTCTCGAAGACATCGCCGGGATGCTCGCCGGCGGCCCGGCCGGCGGCCTGGCGGTCAAGATCAGGCGCGGCCTCGCCAGCCTGGTTGGGGACACCAAGCTGCTCTCGCGGATACTCGGCGTCGCCCTCGACACAATCAAGTGGGGCGACTTCAAGGATCCGCGGGTGCAGACGTGGAGCAACGTCGGGTTCCACGACAACTACTACCAGACGCTCGGCGCCCAGGAGCAGCCCTCCCAAGTCGAGTTCACCCTCACCCACAACGGCCGCCCGATCGCCTCGGCCGACTTCGATCTCGAACTCAACGGGCTGGCCGGCTTCTACAGCGACCTGCTGTCGTTGCAGTTGCCGGTGCCGGCCGTGCTGGCCGAGCTGCTCGACATCAACCCCGTGTTCGTCAACTTCGGGATCAACGCCCCGCACGAGCGGGTCTGGCGCTACTACGCCGGCACCGCCGGGTTGAACCTGGCCGAGTTCGAGGTGACCGGCGACGACGGGCAGGTGCTGCTGCGCCGCGCCGCCGACGTCTACGACGCGGAGACCGGCGAGCCGCTGGCCATGTTCGAAGAGTTCACCGACGACGACGCCTGGTACGTGCCGCCCGAGATGGACGCCATCCTCCCGTCCACCCCGTGGGAGGGCATCGGCCTGGGCTGGGCGTGGTCGGTGCTGGGCGGGGTCACCGAACGGCGCCCCGCGGGGGCGACGGCACCGCGCGTCGAGGTTGACGACGCAGAGGCGGGCCCCGTGGCCAGCGTCTTCAACGGCGACTTCAGCGCCGGCACCGAGAATCTGCGCTCGCGCTTCCCGTTCGCCCACGAGATGCCCGGCTGGGCCTTGCATGGCGGGCGCGGGCTGGTGCTGGACTTCGGCCTCGCCACGGTTGACATCACCGACCTGTTCGTGTGGAATCTCGATCCCAAGGGCCTGCTCAGCAAGGTCATGTCCGCCGAGGACACGGCGGCCACGGTGTGGATGTGGGACAACCTCTGGCAGCCGCTCACCGAGGCGATCCTCGACGAAGTGCTGGCCAGCGGACTGGACGCCATCCCCGCCGAGTGGCGCGGCGGCGCCGAGTACCTGATGAGCCTGCTCGGCGGCGAAGGGGTCACGGCGGAGGAGATGGTGCGCGCGGCCCGCGAGGCCATCGCCGACAACTGGTGGCACGACAGCCAGGCGCTGTTCATGGGCGGCGAGGCCCTCACCGACCGCCTCTACACGCAGTGGGATCAGCTCCCCGACTACTTCTGGCTCAGCGGCGCCTGCCCCGAGCTGCTCAACGCCCTCAGCACCCTTGATCTCATGGACCGGCTGACGGACTTCAACGCGATCACCCACAACCGCCTCTACATCCCGCCCGACGCCCACTGCCTGAAGTTCGACGTCTACGCGCCGCTGCTGGTGTCGCCTGACGTGACCATCGAAGTCCTGTTCCAGAGCGACGACGTGGCGCCGATGGCGGAACCGCTCTCGGTCAGCCTGCAGTTCAGCCTGTTCAACGCGCGCACCTACAGCGTGCCGGTGCCGGCCGAGTTCCGCGGCAAGGTGGGCACCTTCACCCTCCGCGTGCAGGGTCTCGACGAGCCGATCCCGGACTTCCTCGCCGGCAAAATCCTCGGCGACACCGTGAGCCAGATGTTCTTCCTCGACAACATCGCGTTCACCGACACCTGCCCGCCGCCGGGAGACGAGATCAATGAGGCGCCGCGCCTGCGCGCCGACCCCATGACGGCGCACGAGAACCAGACCGCGAGCTTCGTCTTCTCGTTCACCGACCCCGACGCCCAGCATTGGACGTGGAGTGTGGACTTCGGCGACGGCACGCCGCCGGTCTCCGGAACCGCCGACGCCCCCGGCACGGTCACGGTGCCGCACGTCTTTGCCGACGACAGCCCGACCGGGCGCTTCACCGCGGTCGTGACCCTCAGCGACGGGGTCTCGGAGACCTCGGCCAGCGTCGAGAACACCGTGCTCAACGTGGCCCCGACCCTCGATCCGGTCGCCGAGATCGTCCTCGATGAAGGCGAGACGCTCACCCTCGGCGGCGACACCGCCTGGCACTTCACCGATCCCGGCTTCGGCCCGCTGGAGGCCTGGACGTGGAGCATCGCGTGGGGCGACGGCACGACCGACGGCGGCGCAGTCACCGACACCCAGCCCGGCGCCGCCGGCCTGGACTCCGACGGCTGGATCGGCGCCAGCCACACCTACGGCGACAACCGCGCCGCCGGCGAACCCTACACGGCCCAGCTGACCGTCACCGACGACGACGGCGGCCGCGCCACGGTCGCGATCACCATCCGCGTCGCCAACGTCGAACCCACCCTCCGCCCCACCGCCAACCTGACGGTCAACGAGGGCGCGGTGCTGACCATGCCCGACATCGCGTTCGAGGATCCCGGTTTCGCCAGCACCGAGACTTGGTCCTACACGATCGCCTGGGGCGACGGGACGACCGCCGAAGGCGCGGTGCTCGACTGCCTGCGCGGCCGGGCCGGCACGCCGTCGCTGGGCCGCTTCGCCGGCGACCTCGGCAAGGTCTATGCCGACGACGGTAACTACGTGGTTGACGTCACCGTGAGCGACCACGACGGCGGCGAAGCCACCGCGCAGTTCACGGTGACGGTGCGCAACGTCGCCCCCGACCTCACCGTGCCGGCCGACACGCTCACGGTCGCGAAATGCACCTACCTCGACTTGGCCGGGATGCTGACCTTCGACGATCCCGGCTTCGGCGACAGCGAGACCTTTACCTTCTCGGTCGAGTGGGGTGACGGCACGGCGCCCGCATCCGGCGACGTCACCGACCTGACCCCCGGCGCCCCGCACGTCAAGACCCACGGCCGGCTGAACCTGCGACACGCCTGGACAGCCTCACGGCCGGCGGGCGAATTCTACACGGTGACGGTGACCGTGACCGACGACGACGGCGACACGGACACGGGCGTCTTCCAGGTTGAAGTCAGGAACGTCCCGCCGGTGCTGGCGCTGCTGCCGGATCTGCTCGCCGCCACCGCCGGTATGCCGTTCAGCGTGGTGGATTTCGGCCGCTTCACCGACAGCGCCTGCGAGCCGGCCCTTACCGCCACCATTGACTGGGGCGACGGCAGCGTCTCGGGGCCGTTCGCCGCGACGGTCGACTGGCGCGGCGGAGTCGGCGAGGGCCTCCGGGGCACGTTTGATGGAACCCACACCTACGCCGCCGAAGGCCTCTACACGGTTGCGGTCACCCTCAGCGACGGCGAGGCGACGGTCACACAGCACGCCTTGGCGGCAGTCTCGGGCACGGCGATCACCGCCCCCGTGATGTTGGGGTACAGCCCGGTTCTCGACTTGGCCTGCGACCCGCTGTCCGGCACGCTCTTCGCCGTGACCTCGATGCAGATCCTGCGGCTCGATGCCGGCGACGGCACCACCGTCGAACCGCTCGCGCCTCTGCCCGACGGACTTGCGGAGTTCGCAGGTCTGGCGTGGATTGACGGCGCGCTCTCGCTCGGCGGCACGCCGGTGCCGTCGGGCAGTCTGCTCCTGGGCACGGGCGGCAAGGTCTATGCGCTCGAACCGTCCCGCGGCGCCGAGATTGCCCGCGTCGCTCTCGCCGCGCCGGCCAGCCCGGCCGGGATCGCCGTGATGGGCGGCACGCTCATGGTGCTGGGCAGCGACGGCGATGTCTACCGGGTTGATCCTGAAGACGGCCATGTCGTCGCCCGCTTCACCCCCGCCGGCGCGCGGGCCGGGGAAGGCGACGTGGCCGTCGCCCCGGACAGCGGCGGTCTGCTCATCGTCTCCGAGGCCGGCGGCGAGCTGCGCCGCGTGGATCCCGCGGACGGCACGATTGCCGGCGAGTATGCCCTCACCCTGTTCGGACTGCCCGCCAACCCCACGGGGATCGCCTTCGCGGCGGCGCCCCGCCTCGTCTTCGTGGACCGCAGCGGCGCGGTGCGCAGCCTGACTCTCGCCGCCGAGGACGGTCCGTCAGGCCGCACCACCGTGGTCTCGCCATTCTTGGCGGGAGCTATGCAGAGCACAGACGCAGACCTCTCTTCAAGAACCACCCTCGTCAACGGCGACTTCGCGGTTGCGGACCCCGCAAATCCGGCCTTCGGCTGGATGACGCGCGGCAGCGTGGCCGTCGAGGCCGGCGCCGCCGTGCTGACCGAGGACGCCCAGTTCCACTCGCAGCTTGCGCAGACGTTTGTGCTGCCGGGCGGCCCCGTCGGCCTGCGATTCACCGTCACACTCCGCCAGCTCGGCGGTGCCGTGGACACCCGCGCCGGCGACGCCTTCGAAGTGGCGCTGCTGACCACCGATGGCCTGCTGCCTCTTGCCGGTACGGCCGCCGGGCTCACGCTCTGCGACGCCCTGATCAACGTGCAGCCCGACGGGCGCCTGTTCTTCGCCCCGCGGGTGACGATCCCCGGACTCGACGCGTCAGGGGGAACGCTGGGCCGCGAGACGGCGTTCACCGCCACCGTCCGCCTCGACGGGCTGCCGGCCGGCGTCGCCGTCACGGTCTTCTTCGACCTGCTGGGCTTCGGCGCGGAGGAGGCCGAGGTGGCCGTCACGGACGTGGCCGTGATCCCGCTGGACGACATCTTCGGCCCGGTGGTGACCGACGTGATCGTCAACGGCGGCGCCGGCCAACGCTCGATGGTGAGCCGCCTCGACATCGTGTTCAGCGAGGACGTCGGTCAGACGCTCTCGGCCTCCGACATCCTCCTGACCCGCATCGAGACCGGCGTCGCGCTGCCCGCCGCCGACCTCGCCTTCGTGTACGACGCCGCCATACACACGGCGACCTGCACCTTCCCCAGCCTGCTCGCCGGCAGCCTCGACGACGGCACCTTCCGCCTCGAACTCAAGGCCGCCGACATCACCGACACCCTCGGCAATCCCCTCGACGGCAACGGCGACGGCTGGAACGGCGACGACTACGCCTCCGACCTCTTCCGCTTCTTCGGCGACGGCGACGGCGACCACGATGTTGATGTCCGCGACGCCACCGCCCTCGCCCCCGCGAACCTCGCAACCGCCGCCAGCCAGAACTACGACCCGCGCTTTGACTACGACGGCGACGGCGACGTGGATTTCCTCGACCTCCGCCGCTTCCACACCAACTACAACGCCAGCCGCACTCGGGATATCCCCGCCCAGCCCGAGCCCCCGCGGGAGGCCGCCGCCGCAGCGCTCCCGCGTGAGACGGGCGACGGCGCTCCGACTACCGTGGCGGCCCCCGCCGCCGTGGGAGAGCCTTCGGTGATGACGGCGGACACACCCCGCGCCGTTTCGACGGGGAGTGCGCCGGGCAACGGCTCCCCCGCCGCCGTCACGCCGGCGCAGGCCGTGCGGGTTCCTGCGACGCCGGCCCAGCCGTGGCGCACGGCGGGCTTCGACTGGCTGACCGACTGCGGACGGGGCAGGCCCGGTGTCCACGGAGTCGCCGAGGAATTTCTCTGGCCGCAGAGGATGCGGGGCCGAGCGGGGGGATCGCGTTAGCCGTTCAGCTCGCGGCGGATGGCGCGGGCGGCCTCGGCCGGGCTCGGGGCCTTGAGGATGGGGCGGCCGACGACGATGTAGCTGGCGCCGGCGCGGGCGGCCTCGGCCGGGGTCATCACGCGCGCCTGGTCGTCGTGGGCGGCCCCGGCTGGCCGGATGCCGGGCACGACCAGCAGGAAGTCCGGACCGCAGGCCTGCCGCAGGGCCGCGATTTCGAGGGCGGAGCAGACGACGCCGGGGACGCCGGCCGCCTGGGCCAGGCGGGCGAGGCGGACGACCTGCTCCTCGGGGGAGGCGGTGATGCCAACGGCACGCAGCTCGGCGGCGTCCATGCTGGTCAGCACAGTCACGCCGAGGACGATGAGGCCGGTTTCGCGGGCGGCGTCGGCAGCGGCCTTGAGCATGGCGCGGCCGCCGCTGGCGTGCACGTTGGTGATGTCGGCGCCCAGGCTGGCGGCGGAACGGACGGCCTGGGCCACGGTGTTGGGGATGTCGTGGAACTTGAGGTCGAGGAAGACGTGTTTGCCGGCGGCTTTCACGGTCTGCACGGCGGCCGGGCCGAAGCGGGTGAAGAGCTGTTTGCCGATCTTGTACCAGGTGACGGCATCGCCGAGGGTATGGACGACGGCGGCGGCCTCGTCCAGGGTAGCGACGTCGAGGGCGACGATGAGTTCAGTCCGGCTGGCCATGTTGGCTCCGTGCGGTTGCGGGTTCGCGGTCGGGGCGGCCGTCGGGCGGGGTGGCGGGCAGGGCAGTGCAGTCGCAGATGGCGCGTGCGAGGAGGGCGGCGAGGAGGGTTAGGACGGCGGCCACGGCAGTCATGAGAAGGGCCCGGAGGCCGCCGTGGACGTTGCCCCAGAGGGCGCGCAAGGACTCGACAGCCTTGATGCGGAAGAGGGCCTGTTCGCCGAGGATGAGCAGGCCCACGGTGATGACGACGGTGAGGTTGCCGTAGAGCATGAGGATGCGGGCGAGGCGCGTCCAGCCGACGGCGGCGCGGTCCCCGGCGGCGGCGAAGAGCATGGCGAGGAGTCCGCACAGGCGGAACAAGTAGACGGCGGCCAGGCCCACCGCCATGGCGGCCACGACGGACACGTACAGGTTCGCGGGCAGGCGGGCCTGCCACGCGAGGAAGGGGGCCATCGCCAGCACGGCCAGGGCGTCAACCTGCAGCCAGCGCACGGCCGGCCCCCAGGCGGCCGGGGCGCCGCCGCCCGTGGCGGGCAGGGCGAGGGTGGCGACGGTGACGGCGGCCAGCGGGATCAAGGCGAAGAGGGTCGGGGGCGGCGGCAGGATGACGGTGTGCCGCATTTCGTCGGCGACGACCAGGACGACACCGGTCAGCCCGCACAGAATGAGGGTCAGGCACAGGGCCAGGCGCCGGGCATGGTGGTGGCCGAAGTCGTTCATGCGGTCGGAGGCGTCGGCATGGCGCAGGGGGAGGGTCGCACGGCGTCCGGGAGTGGGTGCCCGGCAATCCGGTTGCGTTGCGGGCCGGGGCGGCGGCCGGGGCCTCGGGGGCCGGGCTGGGCGAGGCGCACGGTCACAGCGATTCGACGTAGGCGACGTAGCGGCGCGGTTCGATCAGCAGCTCGAACTCCGCGGGCTCGTCGTATTCCATCTCCACCAGCCAGTGCTTGTAGGGATCGACGTGGATCAGGTCGGGCCGGTCGAGGACTTCGCGGTTGATTTCGAGGATGCGCCCGGTCAGGGGGATGGGCACGTGCTCGATGACCCCGGACGGCAGGTGGAGGTGGAAGCACTCGTCATCAATCTCCACCTCGTCGCCGACCATGGGCAGGTCGAGGCTGAGGATCTCGGGCAGTTCCTCCTCGCGGTAGTGTGTCATGCCGACGCGCGCGCGTTTCTTCCGCCCCGGCAGTTTTTCGACCCACATGTGGCGGAGGTTATAGAGGAGATTTTCAGGGCATTCCAGCATGGTTTTACCACACTCCTGAGCTTTCCTTGGCTGCCGCCTGTCCTGGTGGCGTCGGCGTCGGGGCCGTACACGTCCGGGAGCGGGTCTGCGCCAAGGTCGCAGCAGGCATTGGTTGGGGATATAGTACCCACTAAACGAGGCTGTGCAAACGGGAAGCCTGCGATTCCTTTGAGCTCCGACGCCACCACACGCAAGGCCGGGCTGCCGGCGCCGGCATTCACGCCGCCGCCGTCGCCCCGGCGCCGGTTCTCGCCGACGCTGTTCGCCTACATGGCCCGCTCCTTTCTGCATCCCCTCCTGGGGTGCGTGGCCGGGTTCTGCATCCTGTTCCTGATTGCCGACGTCTTCAACTCGCTGGACGAGTTCCTCGAAGCCCGCGCCTCGGTCGTTGACGCGCTGTCCTACTACCTGCTGCTGGTGCCGCGCAACCTGGTGCATGTCGTGCCGATGGCGGTGTTGCTGGCGGTCAGCTTCATGATGAGCGGGCTGACGCGGCACCGGGAGATCACCGCGATCCGGGGGGCGGGGTTGTCCATCGGCCGTGTGATGATGCCGGTGTGGCTGCTGGCCGCGCTGCTGGCGGGAGCCCTGTTCTGGCTGAATGAATCGCTGGGGCCGCGCTGCCTGGCCCGCGCCGAGGCGCTGAAGGAGCGGGTGACCCGCGGCGACGAGCAGCCCCGGCCGGCCGGGGTCTGCCTGGCCTACCGCAACCGCCAGGCCCGCCGCGACTGGTTCTTCGAACGCTTCGACCCCAACGGACGGCAGTACGGCCTGACGGTCAAGCAGCTCGGCGACGCCGGCCAGCCCGTGCTCTGGGAACTGCGGGCGCGGGAGGCCGTCTATGCCGATGGACGGTGGACGTTCCTCGGCGGCAGCCGCTGGCGCTACGACAACGGCGAACTGCTGCCGACCGCCGAGGAGGCGTTCGAGACCCTGACCGAGCCGGGGCTGGACGAACGGCCGGCGGACATCTTCAGCAGCCTGCGGCCGGTTCACGAACTGTCGGCCTGGCAGATCGCCCGCGTGCTGTGGTTGGAACGCGACCTGCCGTCCAGCACCTCGCGTCTGCTGGCGACCACGATGTGGTACCGGCTGACGATGCCGCTGTCGTGCCTGATCGCCGCCCTCTACGGGGTCGGGATGTCGCTGGGGCGGGAGCGGGCCGGGGCGCTCCGGGGGTTCGGGCTGGCGGTGGGATGCGTGGTGCTGTACTATCTGGTCAGCCAAGTCTCGGTGCTGCTGGGGCGCCACGGGGGGTTGCCGCCGCTGCTGGCGGGCATCCTGCCGGCGGCGGGGTTCGCGGTGGACGGCCTGCGCCGGCTCCATCGGCGGCGGTAGCCCCTGCACGCCGCCACCGCGGAATGCGGACACCGGAACGCCGAACGTGGAACGCCGAACGCCGAACGAAGAGCGAAGAGCGAAGAACGAAGAACGCGGCGCGGAGCGCGGAGAACGCCGAACGTAGAACGCTGACACCTGACCCCAGCGGCGGCCCGCACTTGCAGGGTCTTGCCGATGCCTCAAGGAGCGACGACGATGGATCTGCAACGCCTCGCCGAACGCGCGCGCGCCGCCACACAGAACCGGCCGGATGCCCCGGACGCCGTGCCGCCGCCGGAGACTGCCCCACGCCGCCGGCGCGGGAGGCTCACCCGGCTGCGCCTCACGATGTGGGCGGTCGCACTGGTGGCCCTGCTGGCCTTCCTCGAAATCCGGGTGTTCCGCCCGCGCTTCGGCGCGAAGGGCAGGCAGGCGGTCTCCCAGGCCGTGGCGGTGCCGCCGGGCGAGGCGGTGTCGGCGCTGGGAGCGGAGGGGCTGTCGCTGCGCGGGTTGCGCGAGGTCACACCCGCTTTCCTGGCGCCGCTGAGCGTACTCGGGCCGGAGGCGGTGAGCGCCCAGGCCGCCCAGAAGGTTGTCAGCCAGGAGAACCGGCTGCCGATCGAGGTCGAGAACAGCATCGGCATGCGGTTCCGCCTGATTCCGAACGGCAGTTTCCTCATGGGCAGCCCGGCCGAGGAGACGGGCCGCTGGGACGGCGAGGTCCAGCACGTGGCCGTGGTGGACGCGCCGTTCTACATGGGCGCGTTCGAGGTGACGCAGAAGCAGTGGCGCGCGGTCATGGGCGGCAATCCGTCGCGGTTCACCGGCGACAGCCGTCCGGTCGAGGAAGTGACCTGGTACCAGTGCCAGGAGTTTGTGCGCAAACTGGCCGAGCGGGAGGGGCTGGCGAAATGGACGTACCGGCTGCCGACCGAGGTGCAGTGGGAGTACGCCTGCCGGGCGGGCGGGGGGACGGCGTTCCACTACGGCAATGACCCGGCCAAACTCGGCGGGTTCGACTGGGTGGACGTCAACAGCGCCGGCCGCCCGCACCCCGTCGGCGGCCTCCTGCCCAACGGCTACGGGCTGCACGACCTGCACGGCAACCTGTGGGAATGGTGCGCCGACCCCTTCCGCAACTATCCGGGCTACACCGGCAAGGATCAGCCGGCCGAGGCGCTCGACGGCTGGCGGGTGATCCGCGGCGGCAACTGGTACCTGCCCGCGGTGGATTGCCGCAGCGCGGCCCGCTCCCGCCTGAGCTCGACCTCGCACGGCAACATGCTGGGCTTCCGCGTCGTGCGCGTCATCCCCGAGCTCGCGGCGCCGGCCGAGTCCGCCGCCGAGTAACGCCTGCGCCCAGTCCCGCACGCCTCCCCGCCAAGGCGCCAAGGCTCAGAGGCACGCGGCGGCCGGCGCGGCCTCAGCGCATCATCCCGCGCAGCTCGGCGCTGAGGGCGAGGATCTCCTCGCGGATGGCGAACAGCTCGCGGCCGAACGCCTCGCTGTGTTCCGCGACCAGCCTGCGTTCGACCACGCGCTGATGGGCATTGAGGGCGTCCTTGAGCAGGTCGAGTCCGCGTTTCAGGCAGGCGATGACGAAGCCGGGGTCGCGCAGGGGCAGCTCCTCATAGGCGAGGTGGTTCAGCGCCCCGGCGAGCTTGGCGCCCATGCATTGGGTCTTGAAGACCATCTCGTCAATGTCCTCGTCGCCGTTCTCCCCCATCAGGCCAGCCGCCTCGCAGGCGTGGAACATGGCGATGCACAGGGCGCTTGCCCGCTTGGCGAGGGGGTGGCAGACGTGGCCGCCTTCGTCCTCGATCCAGAACCTGCCGCGGGTCAACGGGTTGGGCGTGAGCTCCGGCAGGTCCTCCGAGTCGGGCGGCCAGTCCGGCTCGTCGCCGTCGTCATCGCCGGACTGGTCGGGCTGGTTGGCCAGCACGTCGCCAACGTCGTCGGCCCCCGCCTCGTCAAGGACCTCCTCCAACCACTTCCATCCCATGGCTTCGGCAGTCTTGCGGTCGCGGGCCGGATCGTCCATGAACTTCTCCGTCAGCTCGCCCAGCCGGGCGGACCGCCTGTCGCTGTGTTTCAGGAACTGCTCCCATTCGAACTCGTCCATCGGCCGGCTGGCCGGCGGCTCGGGCGTCTCCCGCGGGCCGGGCAGGGCTTCCTCGACGGCCGCCAGGAAGGCGGCGAAGGCGGCCGCCGACTGCTCCCGGATGTTCGCCGCCTCGTCGTCAGTCAGGCGCCACTCGGGGGCCGACACCGTCACGTCGTAATCGGGGCTCTCGATGACCACGCGGCCGTTGCGGCCGCTGTACCACTCCAGGTACAGGCAGTTGCCCCAGCGTTCGGGCGTCGGCTTCACATCGAGGTCAGACCCGGAGTCGGCCAAGGCAGACGGGTCGGTCAGCCGGACCTTGCGGGACGCCGTCATGTCCCCCGCTTCGCCCGACTGATCCGTGGCCAGGCTGGTGTTTGTACGTGCGCAGGGCGCCGGCCTGGGATTGCGGAACTCGACCCGGCAGCCGGCGATGTCCGGATGGCAGTTGCCCTTCAGGTCGAGGATCAGGGGCTCGTCCTGGCCGGCCAGCCAGACCCGGCCGCGGATCGTTCCACGGACGGTGTTGTCAATCTCGCCGTGAGCCACCTCCCGGTGAATGCGGAATGCCATGCGAGTGTCCCCCGGTCAGCCTTCAGTTCGCCTGCGCGGCAGGCCTGGCCCGGCGACGCGCCTGCCTTCGGGGATCGCGCCGGCCGGTGGCCGCTTCGAGCCTTCGAGGTGAAGGGGCCGCCCCCGCTAGTCGCGCATCGAGATCGGCACGTAGTGCTGCTCGCGGGGGCCGGTGTAGACCTGCCGCGGCCGCTGGATCTTGAACTCCGGGTCCTCCTGCGACTCCTTCCACTGCGCGATCCAGCCCGGCAGCCGGCCAATGGCGAACATCACAGTGAACATGTTGGCCGGGATGCCAATGGCGCGGTAGATGATCCCGCTGTAGAAGTCCACATTCGGGTACAGCCGCCGTTCGAGGAAGTAGTCGTCCTGGAGCACGCGCTCCTCCAGCTCGAGCGCGATGGCCAGCAGCGGATCCTGCGTCTTGACCGCGGCGAGGACGTCCTTGCAGGTCTGCTTGATCACGCGGGCGCGCGGATCATACGTCTTGTAGACGCGGTGGCCGAAACCGTACAACCGGAACGGATCCTTCTTGTCCTTGGCCCGTTCCATCACGCGCTTGACGTCGCCGCCGGACTTGAGGATCCCTTCGAGCATCTCGAGCACTTCCTGGTTGGCGCCGCCGTGCAACGGCCCCCACAAAGCGCAGATGCCGGCCGCCACCGAGGCGTAGAGGTTGACCTTGGCGCTGCCGACCAGGCGCACCGTCGAGGTCGAGCAGTTCTGCTCATGGTCGGCGTGCAGGATCAGCAAGACGTTCATGGCCCGCTCGACTTCCGGCTTGATCTCGTACGGCCGCACCGGCGAGGAGAACATCATGTTGAGGAAGTTGGCGCAGTACTTCAAGTCATGCCGCGGGTAGACGAACGGCTCGCCGATGGATTTCTTGTAGGAGAAGGCGGCGATGGTGCGCAGCTTGGACAGCAGCCGCGTGGTGGTGACGTCCAGCTCCTCCTCCTCGTGCAGCCGCTCGCGCGCCAGCTCGGGGTAGAACGTGGACAGCGAGACCACCATGGCCGAGAGGATCGCCATCGGGTGGGCGTGCTCGGGGTAGTTCTTGAAGAACTGCGTCATGTCCTCGTGCAGCATCGAGTGCCGGGTCAGGAGCGCCGAGAAGCGGTCGCGCTCGCCGCGGTCGGGCAGCTTGCCGTGGACCAGCAGGTAGGCGACCTCGACGAAGCGCGACTTGGCGGCCAGCTCCTCGACGGGGTATCCGCGGTAGCGCAGGATACCGTGTTCGCCGTCCAGGTAGGTGATGCTGCTCTGGCAGCTGGCGGTGTTCTTGAAGCCGTAGTCGAGGGTGGTCAGGCCGGTCTCGTCGCGCAGGGTGCGGATATCAATCGCGCGTTCGCCCTCGGTCCCTTCGAGCACGGGCAGGGTGAGGGTCTTGTCCCCGTAGCGGAGTTCGGCGGTGCCGATCTTGGCAGCGGTTGTAAACATGCGCATGCCCCCTTTGGCTAAACGTGAAATATAGCGGCGGACAGCGGAAAACAAAGCCGCCCGCGCGAAGCGCGCCCCCCCCCGATTGCATTCCGCCGGCGTCGGCCTACATTCGGGCCATGCCCGAGCCGCATTGAGGACACCGGCAACATGCCCACCAAGAAGCCCGACTCCCCTGGCGAACCCCTGCGCGCCACCGTGGACTTCGTCTGCCTGGACAGCGAGTGCAAGGCTGTCGTCGCATTCAACCTGATGGACCTGGAGGCGTCCCACGGCGAGGTCACCTGTCCGGGCTGCCGGCGGGGCTACGCCTTCGACAAGGTCTTCCTTGACAAGCTGCGGCGCCTGCGCAACCTCATCGCCGCGGTCCGCGAGGCGCAGGACCTGCTCGGCGAAGTCAACGTCGCCGTGACCACGCCCATGGGCGAAGTCAAGATCCCCTACTGGCTGTTGATGACGCGCCTCAACACCCTCGTCTCCCTTGACGTCGGCGGCCAGACCGTGGATTTCCATTTCCGCATCGAGCCGCTCAACGAGAAGCAGTCGATCCGGTGAGGGCCGGCCTCGGCGCTCACCGGGTCCATCCGTCCGCCCAACCCAGGTTCCTCACATAGGGGAAACGGAGGCAACGAAGGGTTTGCGTTGCAGGGGGTTATCCCCCCCCACCACGTGCGGTTGGGCGGCGTGGGAACCGACGGCGCTCACAGCGGACACGGAGGTCCGCCCTTCATCGCACAAGGCGGTTGT
Source organism: Lentisphaerae bacterium ADurb.BinA184 (assembly GCA_002068325.1). Lineage (GTDB taxonomy): Bacteria > Verrucomicrobiota > Lentisphaeria > Oligosphaerales > MVZH01 > MVZH01. The sequence continues at coordinate 46,681 of MVZH01000001.1, forward strand.
CGTCCGCGGTGGGGTCCGCAAGCGCCTCTCCGGATTGCCGGCCACCGTAGCCGACGGGTTCGGGGCGGTTCACTCCGCGGCGATCTCCCCGCCCAGCCGGCGCATGAGGTCTGCATACTCCGGGAAGGTGACGCCGGCGGCCTCGGCCGTGCTCACGCAAGTCTCGCCGTCGGCGCACAGCCCGGCCAGGGCCAGGGCCATGACCACGCGGTGATCGCCGTGCCCCTCGACCGCGGCGCCGCGCAGGGGGCTCTCCCGGATGACCAGCCCGTCCTCGCGCTCGGCGATGACCGCCCCCATTTTGCGGAGTTCGCAGGCCATCACGGCGATGCGATCCGTCTCCTTGATGCGGGCGTTGGCGACGTTGCCCAGCACGGTCGTGCCGCGGGCGAAGCAGGCGACTACGGCCATCACGGGCAGCGCGTCCGGGGTCTCGTTCAAGTCAATCTCGGCCCCGTGCAGACGGGCGGCGCGCACGCGGATGCCGCCGTCAGCCAGGAGCGTGACGTCCGCGCCCATGGCGCGCAGGTGCTCGAGGACGCGCCTGTCGCCCTGGCTGTCGGCCATGTCCAGCCCGAGGGAGGTGACGTCGTTGCCGCCGAGGGCGCCGGCCCCGAAGAAGAATGTGGCCGACGAGAAGTCCGCCGGCACCGCGCGCCGGAACGCCCGGTACGACTGCCCGCCGGGAATGCGGAAGTGCTCCAGCCCCTCGCGCTCCAGGCGGATGCCCTGCCGGGCCAGCCAGTCCAGCGTCATCTCGACGTACGGCCGTTCGTGCAACAGCGGCACCTCGATCGTCGTCTCGCCGTCGCCCAAGGGACAGGCCAGCAGTAGGCTCGTCAAGTACTGGCTTGAAGGGCAGGCGATGCGGGTGTAGCCGCCGCGCAGGCGCCCGCCGGCCCGGAACGGCGGGCAGCCGTTGCCGCCCAAGGACGTCACCGACGCCCCGAGTTCATTGAGTGCCGCCGCCAGCGGCCCCGACGGACGCCGCCGGATCTGCGCGTCGCCAGTCAGCTCGACCGTCTCTCCCGGCGGCAGGAGCGCGGCGATCCCCAGCATCACGTTCAGGGTGGTCCCCGAGTTGCCCACGTCAATCGTCGCCGCCCGTGGCCGCGGCCGCCCGCCCACCCCCGTCACCCGCCACAGGCCGGGCTCCTTCACAACGTCCGCCCCTAGCGCGGCCGCCGCCCGCGCCGCGGACTCGGCGTCGGCGGAGACCAACGGCGACTCGATCCGGCTCTCGCCCTCGGCCAGCGCCGCGATCGCCACCGCGCGGATGGTATGGGATTTCGAGCCGGGGATCGCCACCCGGCCGCACAGCCGCGACGGCCGGCAGATGAACTTCATGCGAGCAAATCCTCAACGTTCACGTGCGGGCCGGGAAACAGCCGCCCGAGCTCCTTGCCCAGCGCCCCGTCGCCGGCCAGCCCCGCGGCCAACTCGTCATAGACCGTCAGCGGCAGGCGCGCCACGCCCGTCGCGGCCCCGGTCCCGCGCTCGAAGACCAGAAAGGACAGCCGGTCGGAATGGCCGGGCGAGAAATCGTAGAACAGCTCGCTCGATGCCGCGCTGACCTTCTGCTGCGGGTTGCGGAACATCTGGTACTTGATGTACTCGATCAGCCGGTCGTCGAGGCCGCGCAGGTGCAACGCCACCTTCTCGATGAACTGGCGCCGCGTGAAGGCGATCCGGCACACCGGGGGGACATTGCCCGCCTCGGCGAAAGCCGTCGCCGCCAGCCCCGCCATCTCGCCGGCCGCACGGGCGCGCCGGCCGGCGTCGGCCTCGGGCAGGAAGTAGATCAAGCAGGGCGTCTCGTCGTCGCGGAAAACCACCGGCGCGTCGAGGACGAACGCCTGACCGCAGGCCGCGCACTCGCGCCGATTGAGCGAGCCGCGGAGCAACGCCTCCAAATCGGCGGTGTGCGGGCGCACCACGCTCGTCGCCGGCGCCGCGGCAACCGCCGCCCCGCAGGCCGGACACGCCCCCGCGCCGGCTCGCCTCGCACTCGGCTTTCCGTTCTTTGACGCCATCGGACCTCGCGCCCATGAGTTGTCTCTCCCTCGCTTCCCCGATGCCCGCAACATACCCCCCGAAGCCCGGTCCGGCAATGCCCGCACCGCCACGCCGAAGCCGGTTGCGCTGTGGGTGCGCCATAGGGCGGGGGAGGCGGGCGGCGGGCCGGCTTACCCGCAGGGCGTCCCCCGGACAGGGGCGGCTCCCCTTGGCGGAACCCCGGCGGCCGGCGGTTTCCAGGAAAAATCTGCAGAAATCTCCCCCAGCCGCTTGCCTAGGCGGGTATTTGTTGCTTTGCAGGCTATATTACCCCCCCGGCGCGCGCCTGAGGCAGGCGCCGCGGAAACCGGAAAGGGCCACGATGAAGCTGCCGTACACCGCCCCCCTGTTCGCCTGGGCCTACCTGGAGGACAACCCGTCGCTGCACACGCTGCGGCAGCTGCTGGAGGCCATCCCCGACGACGGGCTGCTGGCGGCGCTGCGCTCGCACCGCGGCCGGGGCCGCAACGAGTACCCGGTGGAGACGCTGTGGGGCACGCTGCTGCTGACCGTGGCGCTTCGGCACACCTCGATCGATGCGTGCCTGTCGGAGCTGCAGCGCAACAGCGGGCTGCGGCTGCTGATCGGCATCCGCACCGCCGCCGGGGTGCCCAAGCCGTGGAACCTGTCGCGTTTCATGAAGCTGCTCGGCGAGGAGCCGTTCCGCGGCTTGAAGGAGGCGGCGTTCGACGCCATGGTCAGGCGGCTGGGCGAGGCGGTCCCGTCGCTGGGCGCGGCGACGGCGGGGGACTCCACCGGGCTGTCGGCGCGCAAGGGGCGGCCCGGGACGGAGGGCGGGCTGCCGCCGCCGACCGGCGGACGCAAGGAGTACACCGACGCCGGGGGCAAGGTGGTGCGCGTGGTCGAATGGTTCGGCTACAAGCTGCACCTGGTCGTCGACGCCCGGCATGAGGTGGCGCTGGCCTACCGGGTCACCGACACCAAGGCGGGGGACGGCGAGACGCTGCCCGGCCTGCTGGACGCGGCGCTGGGACGGCTGCCCGAGGGCCGGATGAAGACCCTCGCCTACGACCTGGCCGCCGACAGCCAGCCGTTCCACGCCGCGCTGCACGCCCGCGGCGTGCGCCCGGTGGTGCAGATGCGCGACCTCTGGACCGGCAGCCCCGACCGCCCGCTGCCCGGGCACGGGCACCTGCCGGTGCGCATCACCTACGACCAGCTGGGCACCGTCCACTGCTGGGACGACTCCGGCCCCGCCCCGGTCCGCCGCCGCATGGCCTACACGGGGCACGAGCCGGCGCGCGGCACCCTCAAGTACCGCTGCCCGGCCATGACCGGCGAATGGCGCTGCGGCTGCGAGCGCAAGTGCAACCACGGCAAGACCTACGGACTCACCGTACGGGTCCGCCGCGAACTCGACCTGCGCCGCTTCCCGCCCATCCCCCGGGCGACCAAGGCCTTCGAGCGGCTGTACCGCGGCCGGACCTCCGTCGAGCGCGTCAACGGCCGGCTGAAGATGTTCTGGGGCGCCGACGACGGGAACTTGAGCGGCGCCGCCCGCTTCCACGCCTACGTCGACGCGGTGATGCTGGTGCACCTGGCCTTCGCCACCGTGCTGGCCGGGGGCGGGCGGCCGGCCGGCAGCCTCGGCGCGATGGGGCTGGGCAAGGTCCAGGAGGCGCTGCGCCGCCGGTAGCCCCGGCGGCTTGACCCAGGCTCCCGACCCGGGCACGGCCCGGAGCGTCCCGCCTGCCCGCGATCCCCGTCCGCCACGCCCCAAAAGCCCCTAAAACGCCCCTCCGCCGGCGCCGGCCGCCCCGCGAGCCTCCCCGACCGGCCGGACGACGCCCCCCGCAGCCTCCATCCACCGCTTACCCCCCCCACAGCGCAACCGGCTTCCGGCCGGGCGACCGTCCGCCGCCCCGTGGGGGAGCCGGCGCAGGGCGCCCCTCGAACGCGCCAAGGCAAAACGGTCGCGGCCGGCGTAGTCCGGGCGGACGGCAACCTCGGCGTAGCCACGGGCGTCCAGCAGCTCGCGGACGGCGGCGCCCTGGGTCTCGCCAATTTCGAGCAGCAGCCAGCCGTCGGGGCTGAGGAAGCGCGGCGCCCCGTCGGCGATGCGGCGGATGATGTCGAGTCCCTCCGAGCCGGCCAGCAGAGCCGTCGCCGGCTCATGGTTGCGGACCTCGCAGGGCAGGGCGTCATATTCGCCGGCGGACACGTAGGGCGGATTGGCGGTGATCAGCGAGAAGCGGCGTGGCGCCGGAAGCGGCCCGAAGAGGTCGCCTTGCACGAGAGTGAGATTGGCGGCGCCGAGGGCCGCGGCATTGCGGCGGGCGTAGGCCAGGGCCGGTTCCGAGATGTCGGTGGCCAAGACGTGCGGCGGGCCGGGCAGAGTCAGGGCAAGGCTGATGGCGATGACGCCGGAACCCGTGCACAGGTCGCAGACCTCGCCGTGCCCCGGATACAGGCCCAGCGCCAGCTCGACCAGCTGCTCCGTCTCCGGACGGGGAATGAGGACGCCGGGGCCGACGCTGAATGTGCGGCCATGGAATTCAACGGTCCCGAGGACGTACTGCAACGGCCGTCCGCCGGCCCGTTCGCGGGCCAGTTCGGTGACCCGGGCCGTCTCGTCCGCGGAGAGCGGCGTCCGGCGGCAGACCCCGCTGAGCCAGCGGTCGCGGCCGATCACCTCCTGAACGATCCACTCGGCTTCGCGCCGGGCATTCGTCACCCCCCCGTGCCGCAGACGCTCTGCGGTCGCCTTCACCAGCCCTGCAATCTGCCCGTCTTTCAAGCCCTGCCGCCTTCCGTCCGCCGGCCCTTCGACCCGCCGGGCCCCGCCCTGCCGGTCGCCGTCTCAGCGTCTCGGTTCGCCGGCTCCGCGCCCTTCGTGGGGTCGGCTCTCCGGTAGTGGCAGGCGACGCTGATGCTGATGCCGCCGCGCGGGTTGAACTCGCCCTCGACCACGATCTCACGCGGGGCGCAGGCGGCGATCAGGTCGTCCATGACGCGGTTGACGACTTCCTCGTGGAACGTGGGGTGGTTGCGGAAGGCGAACAGGTAGAGCTTCAGCGACTTGCTCTCGACGCACTCGCAGTCCGGGATGTAGCGGATGCGCAGCCGCCCGAAGTCGGGTTGGTTGGTGACCGGGCAGCGGGAGGTGAACTCCGGGCAGTCGAAGGTGACCCAGAAGTCGCGGTCGCGGTAGCGGTTGGCGAAGGTTTCCAGCCGCGCCTCGTCGGGGGTTTCGGGGTAGGGGGTTCGGCTGCGCCGCAGCAGGGTCAGGTTGCGGGCGATGTCCTGCGGGGTGCCGCCGTTGCGTCGGGCTGGTTTCATGGCCGGCTCCTGGGCGTGGGGCGCGGGGCGCGGGGCTTGGCCGGCAATATAGTCCGGCGGGCCCGGCTTTGCCGCGGTTCTCCGGCCGTGCATTCGGCGATGGCTTGGGCACCAAGGCAGGACACGCGCCTGCCAGCCCGCGGCCAAGCCTTCGCCTCTCAGAGCATCCTCCGCCCTCAGTCCCCCGCTCATCCCCACGTTTCTACGAGCGAGGCAAGGCTGATGGAAACCGGGACGGTTGCCCTGCCATGCCGCTCCGCACCCCATCCGCCGCCCCGCATTCCCCATCGCCGCCCGCGACTGGCAGTCTCCCCGTCTGCGTGCATATTAGCCGACGTTGCCACGGCGACGTGACGCGCGCGCTTCGGGAAAGTCCCCCGCATCGGCGGCGTGCGCAGCCGGCGCCGCGGCGTGTGGAGACACCGCGCAATGGAACCGAATCCCCTCCCGGCCGAGGCGCGCGGGAAGTGGATCTGGCGGCCAGACCTGAAGAACCAGGTTGAGACGCACATCCTCTTCCGGCGAGAGTTCACCCTCGATGCCATCCCCAGCTCGGCGGAACTGTGGATCGCCGCCCGCTCGTTCTACCACCTCTTCGTCAACGGCCACCATCTCGGCTACGCCCTGGGCACCGCCCCCAGGCGGGCCTCCTACGTGCGCAGCTACGACGTCGCCTACCTGCTGGCCACCGGCACCAACGTGCTCGCGGTCATGGCCCACAACACCGAGGTCGCCCGCTCGTCCTGCTTCGCACAGCCCGGCGGCCTGTGGTGCCAGCTGGACGTCAACGACAAACCCTTGGTGTGGAGCGACCGTTCCTTCAAGACGCTGATCCCCGCCGCCTACGCCGGAAACCGTCCCCGCCGCTCCGTGTCCGAGGCGTTCACCGAGCGCGTCGACTTGGGCGAGTTCCCGGCCGGCTGGCGCGACCCCGGCTTCGGCGACGCACACTGGATCGCCCCCGAGCTGTGCCCGGAACCCGACGGCGACGGCTGGATCCTCCTGCCCTGCCCGGGGCCCGAGCTGACCGTCCAACCCCGCCGCTTCGAGCAGACCGCCCTGCGCGGCACTTGGCGCCGTTCCCGCGCCGCCACCAACGTCTCCTTCGAGAACCTCGCCGCCCGCCGCGGCCCGGGCGCCTACGTCGCCGAAACTCACCTCTTCTCACCCGAGGAGACTGACCTCGGCTTCGAACTGTACGCCGACAACCCCTACCGCCTGTTCCTTAACGGCCAGGCCATCAAGGAACAGGGCCTGCGACCGTTGACCGCCGGCGACCCGTACCCCCCCCGCCCCGACGGCGGCTTCCGCCAAGGCGAGATGGTCGGCCCCGACGGCGTCATGCACCTGGTCGAGGGCTGGAACCGCCTCACCTTCTTCCTCGACGTCCAGCCGGGAACCTCCGGCATGACCATGATCTTTCCGCAGCGGGCTGCGGACGCCGTACACCTGCAACGCGTGCCCGACCGCACCGCCCTGCCGGGCTGGTCGGTGTCCGGCCCCCTGCGCACACCCATGGTCAACATCCTCGGCAACCTCACGCTGGCCGGTGACGACAGCAAGGAGTTCCATATTCCGGTCGGCGACCGTCCGGTCGCTGAGGGCCCCGAGCTGATGGCCTGCGACTTCACACCCGACGCCGCCTTCCAGCCCGCCGCCTTCCCGTTCGAGGAGGGCGTCGAACTCCGCCAGGGCCAGTACGTCATCCTCGAAATCGAGGAGACCGTCTTCGGCTGCCCGCGCCTGCGGCTGGAGGGCAGCCGCGGCGACCTCGTCGATGTCATCACCGGCACCGAGGTGGCGGGCGGCCAGCTGCCGCCCTGGCGCGAGGGCAGGGATCACACCGACACGCTGATCCTGGGCGCCGCCCCGACCGAGTGGATGAGCGGCTTCCCCAAGGCCGTCAGCGCCGTCATGGTCGTCGCCCGCCAGGCGCAAAGCGTGGTCCGCCTCTCCGAGGCCATGGTCAAGACACGCCGCTACAGCTTCCCCAACCCCGGGCGCTTCGAGTGCGCCGACCCCGCCCTGAACGCCATCTGGCGCAACAGCCGGCGAACCCTCGACGCCACCGTCCAAGAGACCTTCATGGACGCGCCCGGCAAGGAGCAGACCCAGTACATCGCCGACGCCCTCATCGAGTCGTGGGCCAGCTACCACGTCTACGGCGACTTCAGCCTGGCGGCGCGAAGCCTCGTCGAGTTCGCCAGCGCCCAGTTCGAAACCGGCGAAATGCCCGCCGCCTGCCCCAGCGGCCTCTACTGGAACATCGCCGACTACGCCCTCCTGTGGCCGGTGTGGCTGCGGCAACACTACCTCTATACCGGAGACCGCAAACTCCTTGACCGCCTCCTCCCCAACGCCGAAAACCTCTTCAGCTACTTCGCCGAAATCACCGACCCGGAAACCGGCGCCCTGCGCGACCTCGGCCGCCGCTTCAAGGCGTACTGCTTCCTCGATCACGGCCCCATCGACCGGCACGGCGTCGTCACCGGCCTCAATGCCCTCTACGTGCGCGCACTCCTCAGCGGCGTCTGGCTCTTCGACACCGTCGGCCGCGAGGAAATCGCCGAACTCCTGCGGCAACGCGCCACCCGTGTCGTCGCCAGCCTGCGCACCCTCGCCTGGAACCCCGAGCTGGGACTCTTCGCCGACGGCTGGGACGGCGAGCGCGCCGCCCGCCACTCCCCGCAGACCAACGTGCTGGCACTCTACGGCGGACTCGCCGACCCCGCCGAATACGACCGCATCTTCTCGGCCCTCTTCACCGCGGAGCCGCCCTTCGAGAGGGAGGCCCCGGGACCCGCCAACAACCCCTACTTCAAGTACTTCGTACTGGAGACCGCCTTTGCCCTCGGACGGCGTGGGTGGGCGTTCGACTACATGCGGTGGTACTGGAACAGCATGATCGAACACGGCGCCCGAACCTGGTGGGAACTCTTCGACCCGGAGGCGGCGCCCGGCCAGCACAGCACCGGCAGCGGCTGCCACGGCTACGGCGCCTCGCCGAGCGCCTTCCTGATCCGCGAGGTCGCCGGCATACGCCCCGCCATCCCCGGCTTCACGGCAGTCTATTTCAACCCCCTCTACCAGCGCGTCCGCTCGGCACAGGCCAAGATCCCCACCCGCTACGGACATATCTCCGTCGAGTGGGAGATGCAGGACGACGGCCACCTCGAAGCCGCCATCGATGCCACCTATCCGCTGGCCGTCATCCCCGAGCTCCAATCCGATGTCGCCGCCACCGCCACCCTCCGCGTCAGCGAGGAAGTCAGCATCTTCGCCGCCGAGGGATAGCTACGGCCCCCTACCCACCCCCCCCAGAGAGTTGCTGATCGTCCCGGAACCCTCTCGACTGACTGCCAAGGCTCCAAGTCGCCTGGAGCCGGCGATACCCGCCGTCAGACACGTGCGACGGACAGCGCCACTTGCCGGGACTGACGGCCCCGCCCCGCAGGGTGGATAAAGGCGATTATTAGGACTGACCCCGAGGCTCACAGAAGGAGGGACCCCATGTCGAGCGATCGCCGGAGAGTGGCGGCCCGAGTGACGGCCCGAGTGCTGATCCCACTGGCGGGGGTGTTCATCGTGAAGGCGACGGGCGGGGAGCTGGCGAGGTTTGAGCTGCGCGAGTGCCTCGGCCTCACATACGCGGCGCAGCCGGTTCACGGCACGGTCGAGATCCCGCGCGGGGCCCTGAAGGAGACCGCCCGCTGCACCCTGCGCGACGGCGCCGGGCAGGCGCTGGCCGCGCAGGTCAAGGCGATGGATGGCTGGGATGACGGGTCGGTCCGCCACGCCCGCGTGAGCTTCCTCACTGAGCTGGAACCGCTTGCCCACAAGTCGTTTACGCTCGACGACTCCGGGCAGGCACCGCCCGACGACGGCACCCTCACCCTCACCCGCGGCCCCGACACGCTCGTGCTCGCCTCGCCGCTGGCGGCGGTCGAGATCCCCGGCCGCCGCAACTGGTTCGGACGGGGCTGGATCACGCTGGACAGCAGCTTCCGGCTGCAGGGACGCACGGTGACGGTCAGCGACGACGGCCCGATTGTCAAGCGCGTCATGGTGACCAGCTCCTACGTCAAGGGGGCGAAGTCGAACACCTTTGTCGGCGACGTGTGCCTGCACGCCGTCGAGGTCACGCTGTGCCGCGGCGAGGAGCTGGTGCGCATCAAGGAATCGTTCTCCTTCCCCTTCACCGATCTGGCGCCGCAGGAGTTCGCCTTTGATTTCTACCCGGGCTTCGAACCCGACACCTCGGTGTGCCGGCCGGCCTGGAGCGCCGAAGGGCCGACTTTCGACGTGGGCAGCTCGTGGGACCTGCAGCCGTACCAGGGGCCGATGTTCCCCCTGCACTACGACCGCGACGACACGGTCGGCTCGCTCACCCCGTGGTCGGCGCATCCGCAGGCGTGGGTGCACTTCGGCTGCTACCGCGAGGCGGCCGGGGCGGAGGCCGAGATGGCGGGGGTGATGATCACGGCACCGGAGGCGTGGGACCACATCGCCTACATCAGCCCGGACGACAGCTGGCGGCTGGTGCAGAACCCGCACGCCTTCTTCACCATGAAGAGGATCAAGGACGTCCGTCTCTCGGTTGGCCGCGGAGGCGGCCTGGTGGCGCACTTCCCGCTGTCCACGGGGGCACGCGAGTGGGCGTTCTTCGTCGGCGGGCCGTTCCCGCGCACGACGCCGCTTCCGGCCAAGGCCGGCGAGACCGGCGAGCCGAGGCAGAACGCCGCCGCGCCGCGCGACTACTTCAAGGCGAAGGTCAACCACTACGCCTTCAATCCCCTCGACCGGGTCAAGGACTGGGTCCTCGCCTGGCCCGAGGCTCCCGACGTCGCCTACCCGCACCTCTACTACTCGCGTGAGGAGTTCGAGGCGCGGCGGCAGACGTACAACGCCTGGGAGGGTCAGAAGACCGTGCCCGCCTTGGATGATCCCGCCGCGCTGGCGAAGCTGAAGGACGCAGTCCTCCAGCTGGCCGACGAGGCGGTCCAGCGCATGGCCGTCAACCCCGGGCCGCCCCATCACGTCACCCAGGTCGTCTACCCCGCCGCCAACCTCGCCGACCTGCTGCTGGGCACGGACGCGCTGTCGCCCGACGAACGCAACCTTCTGCGCGCCCGCCTCGCCTACATGGCCTACCGGCTGAACTGGCGCGGCTACTGGGCCCCGGAGCTCGGCTACGCGGCCAACCCCAACATGACCTCGTTCTGCTACGACGCGGTCGGACTCCTCGGCCTGCTGCTCGCCGACCACCCCGAGGCCGAGAACTGGGTGCGCGCCTGCACCACCGAGATCGACCGCGAACTGGCCGGCTGGATCTCCGACGACGGCGCCTGGATCGAGTCCCTCGGCTACGTCCGCGCCGCCTGGCATGAACACTCCATGCTCATGACCGCCCTCAAACACACCGGCCGCCGCGACTACTTCCGCGACCCGCGCGTCCAGAAGTTCTTCCGCTATTACTTCACCGCCCAGACGCCGCCGCACCCCGAGCGCGGGTATCAGCGGACGCTGGCGATCATCGGCCACGTCTTCGGTATGCAGGCGGTGGACGAGTTCAACGTCTGGGCGCGCGGCCTGGCGGACGGCGACCCCGCCCTCTCCGGCGCCCTGCAGTGGATGTGGAAGGAGTTTGGGTTCGGCAATTCGGCCGAGATGAAGGGGCGGACGCTGTACCGGGCGTCGGGCGCCGACTTCAGCCACTGGTTCGGCGGCGTGCGCGGCCTGCCGCCGTACAAGGAGATCGCCCTCAACGACCCGGCCCTCGAAGCCGTCGCGCCGACCGACCCCGGCCTGCGCCTGGGGGGGCGGTTCCGCGGCTTCGGCGCCATACTCAACAGCCACTTCGGCGGTCGCCAGGAAACCAAACTCTACCTCCGCCAAGGCGCCTACTACTCGCACTGGGATGCCGACCAGGGCGGCATCGTCTTCTGGGGAAAGGGCGCGCCCCTGGTGCTGGATCACGGCTACGGCGAATACCACCCGTGGTTCCACAGCCGCGTCAACGTCAACCACATGTACGACGACGACCTCGGCGAGGTCACCGCCTGTTTCGCGGGCGAAGGCGGGGCGTTCGTGCAGGGCGACATCACGCTCTCGCGCCTCAGCCTCCGCGAGCACGCCTGGGTGAAGGAATGGCCGTTCAAGCCGGAGCCGATCAACGGGCGCTCGCTGCGCACCGACTGGCGGCGGCGGATCGTTTTCATGAAAGACCCGGTGCCGGAAGGGCCGAACTACCTCGTGGTGCGCGACACCGTCCGCGGCGAGCTGCCGACCGAATGGGTGCTGTGGGCGTACGGCGCCGTCGCCGACTTGCAGGCGACTCCCATCCGCGCACGCGGCCAGTTCGGCGTCGACCTGCTCGTCTACCTGCTCGATGCCGACAAGGGCACGGTGAACACCGGCCGGCTGGACTTCAGCGCGGAACCCGCCTGGGACGCGCGGCCGAAACAAACCCTGATCCATCTCCTGCGCCCGGCCGGACGCGGCACGCTCGCCGTCCTCTACCCCGCCCTGCCTGCCGAGACGCCGCCGCAGGTGACGCCGCTGCACGACGGGGCGGTCGTCCGCCTCTCCGCCGGCCCGCGCACCGACTGGGTCTTCCTGCCCGAGTCACGCGCCACGCTCGAAGCCGACGGCGTCCGCTTCGAGGGGCACACCGGCAGCTTCTCGAAGCGCCAGGACGGACTTCACTACATGCTTGACCGGCAGGGGACGCTGACGGCGGAAGGGCTGACGCTGACCTGCAACACCCCCTGCGAGCTGCGCGTCCAGGGCAATCAGGCGCCCGGCCGTGCCTCGGCCGCCGAGGCGACACCGACACTCGTCCTCGCCGGCCCAGTCTCCGAACGGATCACCGCGGCGACGTGCGAGGGCGCCCCGGTGCCGCTGACCCGTGAGGCGGGCCGTGTCACCCTGCGCCTCCCGCCGGGCCGCGAAGCCTTCGCCTTCACGCTGCGGTAGGGGAGCCGGCTGCGGCGCCCCGCCTTTGCGCGCGAAGACGCCTCGGCGCGGCAGGCCCCGGCCCGCCGCCGCTCGATGCCGCGAGCGCTCGCCTCAGCGGCCGAGATGCCGCTTGAAGAAGGCGCGCGACCTGTTCCCGCCCCAGGCGTGTTCGCCGGGATGGAGATCGAGCTCGAGGCGGTCCTGGAGTCCGGCGGCCGCGTAGATGCGTTCGACCTGGCGGAAGGCGGGCAGCGCGGTATCGATGCGGAAGCAGGTGTCGCGGCAGGCGATGTCAACCAGCAGCGGGATGGGGGCGAGCAGCCCGAGCACGTCCGGAAGGTCAACCAGGGCGTAGAGCCCGGGCGCGACCTGCATGCCGCAGTAGTTCAGGTCGCGCATGCCGAACGCCTCCCACTGGTCGCAGTAGCAGATGACCTCGGCGGCGCGGAAGCGCTCGTCGCAGAATGCCGTCCACGTGGTCATGGTGCCGCCGCCGCTCAGGCCCATGACGCCGAGGCGGGCGCCGTCCACGCCGGGCAGGGTGCAGACGAAGTCGGTGGCGGCGCGTCCGTGCTGGACGTTGACCGAGATGGAGGTCATGCCGAACATGGTGGCATTGAGGTAGAGCAGGTTGCACCAGTCGCGGCCGCCGGCCAGGTTGCAGCTGTTCGGCTTGTGCTCGGGGTGGCGTTCGCCGGCACCGATCCAGTCGATGGCGTAGGTGATGAAGCCGGCCTTGGCCATCTGCCAGCCGTAGTCGTAGTTGTGGGCGCGCACGTTGGCATCGAGTGCCGGCGTGGTGCGGTTGCCCATGACCGCCTCCTTGCCGAACGGGCCGTGTCCGTGCCAGCAGAAGATCGCGGGCCGCCGTTCGCCGGCCGCCAGGTCGGCGGGGTAGTTGACGAGGAGGCTGGCGGCCATGTGCGCCTGCACGTCGAGCAGCCAGCGCTGCTGCCGCACGCCGTCGGCGGTGCACTCGACAACCAGCTCCGGGTTGGCGGGCACCGCCTCGGGGAAGCGCCCCAGGCAGGCCAGCACCGCCGGCCGCGCCGCCGCCCGCCACGCCGCATGGTCCGCCGGCGTCCTCCCCTCAAAATGGTACTTCGGGCGGTGGTGGCGGGCCATCTCGATGAACATCACATGCGGGTCGAGGTTGCGTGCGCTCATGGCAGGGCCTCCTTGCGTGCGCGGACGAATTCTGCGAGGTCCGCATTTCCGGCCTGGGTCAGCCCGTCGAGCAGGGCCTGGCTGGCGGCGGGCTCGCGGTCCCCGAGCAGGTTCATGCACAGGCTGGCTTCGAGGGTGAAATGGGCCTGGCGGAGGCCCGCGGCGGCGACGGCGGG
>MVZH01000002.1 GCA_002068325.1 Lentisphaerae bacterium ADurb.BinA184
CCGCCGGCATCCTCCACCCCGGGGCCCCCACGATCTTCCACCCCGCCCCCTCGCCCTACGGCATCCCCTACCGCTGCCTGTACGCGCGCAACCTCGAGAACCTGTTCTGCGCGGGCCGCAACATCAGCGTCACCCATGCCGCCCTCAGCTCGACCCGCGTGATGGGCACCTGCTCCCTGCTCGGCCAGGCCGTGGGCACCGCCGCCGCACTCGCCGTCCGTCACGGATTGAACCCGCGCGAAGTCGGCCAAACCCGCCTCGCCGAATTGCAGCAGCAGCTCATGGACGACGACGCCTACCTGCCGGGGCTCCGACGCCACGTCCCCGACCTCTCCCGCACCGCCAGCCTGACTGCCTCGCACGGCGACCCCGAACCCCTGCGCAATGGCATTGACCGCCCCGTCGGCGACGACGACAACGGCTGGGCCTGCCCGCCCGGCGGACGGGCCGAATACACCTTCGAGACGTCGCGCGCGCTGCGCCAGGCCCGCCTCGTCTTCGACAGCGACCTCAGCCGTACCGCCAAGGGGACACGGGCCGACTACCCGCTGGCTCAGCCGCGGCTGGCGCCGCCGCCCACCTTGGTCAAGGCTTTCCGGATCGAGGCCGCGGACGGGGCCGGCGGCTGGCGGACCGTGGTGCGCGTCGCCGACAACCACCAGCGCCTGGTGCGGGTTCCCCTCGGGCTCGAAGCGACTGCCCTGCGCCTCGTTCCCGAGAGCACCTGGGGGGCGCCGTCCTGCCACATCCTGGCCTGGGATGTCGAGCCCGATCCGGCCTGACCCGCCTTGCCCATCGTCCCCAGACAGGCAAGACCTTTCCCTTGGAGCCGGCGGTCTCCGCCGGTACCAGACGATCTTGTCCAGGCAACCATGGAACGATTGGCAACGCCGCCGGCGGACGACCGCGACGCAGTCATGCCGTCGCGCATTTTTCTTTCTGTACACCCCGCATCGGGCTTGCTCTGCGGGCGTTGCCATGTTATCATTAAGAGTGTCTGCGCAGTGCAATGACGGGGCGGGGCCGACGAGCGGTCTCTGGCGGATATCCGTAGAGAGTCTTCGCATGGGCTGTGGATGCCGCGTACGGCCAGCCTGGGCTGCGTTCACGCTGGTCGAGTTGTTGGTCGTGGTGGCCATTGTCGCCATCCTGGCGGCGTTGTTGCTGCCGGCGCTGAAGCGTGCGCGCGAGCAGGCGATTCTCGCCGCGTGCCAGTCGAGCATTCGGCAGGCGGGGGTGGCCTGCACGTCGTACACGCTAGACTATGACGGCGCCTTTCCCTACGGCTGGGGGCAGTTGCGCAGCACGTCCGAGCCGGGCTACCAGTACTACTCGGTCGGCATCGGCGGCTCACAGCAGGCCGACGGCGCGGCCGGCATTCTCGAACGCAACGACTACGTCGGCCCAACCCCGGCCCGGGTGCTGGACTGCCCGGCACGGGTCAGCGAGGTGCCAACCACCCCCGGCTTCGTCTACTACAACTACTGGCGGGTGACCATGAACAACGGCTGGATGACCCAGGTTGGCGGCCCGGCCTCCGCCAGCTATGGCTATGTCGGCTGGTTCGGCCGCAACGGCGAGGCCCTCGACGCGGTGCCCCACTACCAGCCCTTTGCGGGCGAGAACTGGTACACGGGGACCGGCAACGGGGCGGTCGGCTGGAACGCGCAGGCCTACGCCACCCCCCGCGAGCGCGAGTTCTTCATCCCCGAATGGACCGGGCGATCGGGCAACCATGGCATGGGTGCCACGCATCCCGAGGGCAGCGTCCCGGTTCTGAGCTGCCCGTTCTGGCAACCGTACTACACCTGGCAGATTGGCACCTGGCCGCACTTCCCGCGGTGGATCCCGACACCCGGCAGCAGCCAGTGGGATCAGCGTGTCGCCGCCGACCCCGGCAAACGCAATTACTGGTTCCGCGACGGCTCGGTGCGGACAAGGAGCCAACCGACAATCCTCTTCTGAACGGCGTCACACAGCGGCTGTCAGCAACGTTCGTGACGCCATGCGAGAACGACAGGAGACCGAGGACAGCGTCCCGGCCCCAGGCAAAAACCCGGAAAAGGAGCGAGCGGCATGAAGACGAACAGGATGACGCGGTGCGGTGCGGCGGTGGCCATGGCAGCCCTCGGTGTCGGCGTGTGGGCAGGCGCGGCGACCATTACGTGGACAGGAGCAACCAGTACGGACTGGGCGACGGGCAGCAACTGGACCGGCGGCCCCGGCGTCCCGCAGGCGGGCGACGACGTCGTCATTGACGGCACTGCGGGCCGGGACGTCGCCTTGTCATCCTCCACTCCCGCCCTAGGCACCGTCACCATCAGCGGCAACCGGACGTTGACTTTCAACGGGTGGGATACCCAGCTCGTGGCCTACGTCCTCGACGTGAAGAGCACGGGGACGATCACCCACACGGCCAACGGGGCCTACAACACGGGCATCGGAGCCGCGAACGGCGTCAACCGGGTCAACATCCAGGTCGGCAGCGTGCTGGTCGAGCTGGGCGGCAGGATCACCGCCGATGCCGGGGGCTGGCAAGGGTATACTTACAGTGGAACGACGGAGGGTGGGTACTGGGCACACGTAGAGGACATCGCCGCGAGCCGGGTCATGTCGGGGCCGGGGGCGGGGTCATCAGGCACCGCGGGATCCGGCGGCGCGTATGGCGGCGCTGGCGGGAGGTCGACGTGGGACTCCGTAAACAACGCCACCTATGGACTCCTTGCCTACCCCACCGGTGCAGGCAGCGGTGGCGGCCATGAGTGGGATCTGACCAGCAACTACAGCGATGGCGGCGGCGCCGTCTACATCACCGCCACAACCGTGAGTATTGCCGGCGCGATCAGCGCCAACGGACAGGACGGCGACGGGAATCGCGGCGGCGGCGGATCCGGCGGCTCCATCTTCATCAACATCGGGACCGGCGGGTTCTCGCTGACGGGCTCGCTGTCGGCCAACGGCGGCGACGACAGCGTCTCCGCCTACGCCGGCTATGGCGGCGGCGGGGGTGGCGGCCGGATCGCCGTGTGGAAGAAACTGCCCGGAGCCATTCAGTCTGCCCTGATGGCGGGCACCGACCCTTCCAGCTTCCCGGAACTGATCCTGGCCTACACAATGGCCGGTGTGACGGTGAACGGCGGCCCCGTGGGCACCAACGGCAACACGGCCGGCAGCGACGGGACCTTCTTCTTCGGTAGGGTTCCCGAGCCCGCCTCGGCGGCGCTGCTGGGCTTTGCCGCGTTGGCCCTGCTCCGCCGACGCCAACGGCAATAGCCCAGAGGCGACAACCGCCTTGGAACCTTCGAGCCTTCGAGGTGAATCACGCAGGGCTAGGCACGCCTGGCCTTGCGCGGCGGCCGGGCCTCGACCTCCCGGATTTCCTCTTCCGGCGGAATCGGGAAGGTGAAGACTTGGTCGAGGCGCAGCTTGAGGCGCGGAAAGGCCGGACTGGTCAGGGTGTCACGCTTACGGAAGCCGTTGGCGAGATGGAAATACCCGTTCTCCAGGACGAAGATTTCGACGAGGGCCGGGTGCGGCGTCACCAGCCAGTACTCTTTCACGCCGAAGCGCTGATAGAGCGTGAACTTCGTCACCCGGTCGTGGCAGACCGAGGCCGGCGACAGAATCTCGACGACCATGGCTGGCGCGCCCTCGATGTGCGTCTCCGTGATCTGATCCGGATCACAGACCACGACGAGGTCGGGCTGGACGACGTTCGTCTCGGAGAGTTTGACGTCGATGGGCGCAGGAAAGACCTGGCAGGGGCCTTTGCGGAGATGGGCGAACAGCGCCGCATGCAGGGCACTCGTTACGGCCTGGTGCCGCACCAGGGGTGCCGGGGCCATGGCGCGGGGTTCGCCATCGATCAGTTCCCAGCGTTCGTCGTCGGACCACGACGCGTAGTCGGAGTAGGTGAACCCGTCTTGCCTCTTCACCGGCACGCCAGCCATCGAACCCATCCTTTCGATTCCGTTCTCTAGGCGTACGATAGCATTCGTGTGCATGAGGTGCAACCGCCCCAAGGCCGTTCGGCAACCCAGGAGACCGCAACCATGAGCCATGCGTTCCACCCCGCCCGCGCCCTCGATGCCCCCAACCCCAAGGAGACCGCCACGATGAGAACCATCCTCGCCCTCGCCGCCGCCGTTGCCCTCCTAGCCCTGGATACATCCCGCGCCGCTACGATCTCCGGATCCGCGACTCTGTATGCAAACCCCTTTGCCGGAATGCCCGACAGTGCTTATGTCTGGGGTGGCACCGACGTTACCATGGCCAGCCCGCTTATCCCGCTGAATCAGACCGCAGGATACATGCGAATGAGTTCCGCCGTAGGAGCCACGGTCAGCGGCTGGGCGCAGGTCACCACCGCGACCCCGTTCCAAGCGGGCACCATCGTCAGCACCGGCTATACCGGGTACAACAGCGGTTCCACCACGTATTCGGTTGGCATCGGCAGCCCTGCTCTCCTCACCCACGGCGTCGACATCGGTGGCGCCCCCACCAACTCACCGTGGCTGGTGACGCATGGGGTGCCCGTCACGTCCGATACGTTACGGGTCGAGGTGAGCAGACTGTACGGGTACAATCCCTCCTATTGGTTCACGGACATCGGCAAGCTGCTGGTGATCCCGGACGAATTGGTCTATCTGTCCGCCACCAGTGGCACGGACGCCGCTCACAACAGCCCGGGCACCCTTGGCACCTATGAGGGGGGCAACGTCGTCGACCTGCAAAGTAGCACGCCTTACATCAACCGCAGCACCACCGACCCGCACTGGTTCGTTCTCGACATCACTGGCGGCCCGAAGACGATCGGGGCCGTAGTCACCGACATGCCGGCCACGGTTCAGACCCTCGACATTCAGAGGCCTGACGGCCTGGGCGGGTGGACTACAATCACCAGCGTGACGAACAGTCTTGGGGGCGAGGTCGTGGCTGTGAAGTTTGATGCCTCCGTGCCGGATGTGAGCGAACTGCGCTTCTATTACAACTACAGCGGCGGGGCTGAGACACGGGTGAACGAGGTCATGCTCTTCTCCGTTGTGGTTCCCGAGCCGGTCTCCGCGGTCCTGCTCGGCCTGGGGCTGGTCTTTCTGCCGCGCCGCCGTCGCGGGTGACCGACGGACCGTGCCCGGCTCCACGAGCGTCAGCCTTCGCCGCCGCGGACGGCGGAGGCTCACCCGGCTGAAGTTCCAGGTTTGAGCGGACCGTTCAACGTGGGAGGCGGCTCCACATGCTTCGAGAGCCTGCAGGACTCGGACTGGTGCATGGTCTCCGGCGTGGGGGCAGGGCCGGCGGGCGAATGAGGCGGGGTGCCGTCGGGGTGCTCGTGCTGTCAGCCATCCTGTGCGCCGGCGATGTCGCCGCGCAGGACGTGGCCGCCCTGCTCGCGGCCGGCAAGGCGGGGGCGACGGTGACGTTGCCGGCGGGGACGTTCGCGGCCGGCGACCTCGTCGTCCCCGCGGGCGTGTCCGTGCGCGGGGCGGGGTACGGCAAGACGATCCTGGACGCCGCCGGCCACAGGGTCGGGCTGCGGGTCTCCGGCGGCGAAGCGATCACCGTCAGCGACTTCACCCTCCGCGGGGCGACGGCGGCGGCGCTGCACGTCGAGGGCGGCACCGGGTTGACCGCGGCGCGGCTGCGCCTGCTCGACTCCGGCGTCGGCTTGCGCGCGGAAGGGGTGAGCGGAGCTCGCTTCGAGAACCTGGTCATAGCCGGCAACGGCACCGGGGGGGTGCTCCGGGAGTGCCAAGACAGCGTTTTCGCGAACTGCACGGCCGCCGACAACCGCGATCTGGCGATCAGCCTGGCCGGCAACCGCGGCGGCGCCGTCTTCAACAACCTGTTCATCAACAGTCAGTTGGGGATGTATGACGGCGGCGGCAACGAGCGCCTCGCGGTCGACTGCAACCTCTATGTTGCGCTCTTCGTCGGCGGCCTGGCCGGCCAGCCGACGCGCGAATCGCTGGCGGCCTGGCGCGCCCTGACCGGCTTCGACCGCCGTTCGGTGGAACTGCCCGTGCAGTTTGCGGACCCCGCAAGACGTGACTACCGGCCGGTGCTTGCACTGCCGTGGTGCCTCGCGCGGGCGACCACCGCCGACTGGGGCACGGCCGAACTGGCTGGGTTTGCCGCACCGCCGGCCGACATCAACGGCAACGCCCGCTCCGGGGGAATGGATCTGGGCGCGTTCGAAACGACCCTCACCGCGCCGCGGCCGCCTGACGGCTCCTTCACGGTCCACGGCGGCGGCGTGACCAGCGCCGGGCTGTTCACCCCCGACGGCACACTCCTCGCCTATCTCTTCCATAATCTGCCGCTGGCCAGGGCAAGGCACGACTTCTGGCTGCCGCCGCGCACCCACGACGGCACGCCCATTCCGGCCGGCCGCTGCGAACTCCGCACGAGCGAGAGCGACCTCTCCCTCGAGTACGTCGGCATGGCGGCCAACGGCGGCGTCGACAGTGACGTCCGCAACTGCGCCTCGCTGTCGCCCGAGTGGATCGTCTTCGACGCCGACGGCAACGTCATCCTTGTGCAGGCCGGCATCGAAAACCATCAGCACGTGCGCGGCTTTGACCGTGACCTCGCCCGCCACCGCTGGATCGTCTCGGGAGGCGGCGGCTGCCAGGGCGCCACGGTTGACGAGAACGGCGTCTTCTTCCGCCTTGGCAACGGCGAGGTTCTCAAGGTCGAGGCCGCCACCGGGCGCATCAACGTTGAAGGCCGGCCCGGCGTGTTCCGGCGGACGGTGGGCGGACCCCTCACCGACAAAGTACAGGGGCTCGCGGCCCTCGGCGGACGGCTGTTCGTCGCCGACCCCGAGCACAACCGCATCCTTTTTGCGGACTCCGCAGCTCTCGACTTCGCGGCGGACAAGGTGTGGAGCGTCACCCGTCCCGTCTCGCCTGCGGCCGACCTGGCGAACGGGCTGCTGTGGGTGGTGGCGGAGAATGACCGGCTGGTCGCGCTCGATGCCAAGACCGGTGTGGTGCGCTGCACGGCGCGGCCCGTCGAGAAGCCGTGGTCCGTCGCGGTCTGCGGTGGGCGGCTGGCCGTCGCCAGTGCGGCCACCCGCAGAATCCACATCTTCGACTGTACCGATCCGGCCGACCTCAAGGCACTCTACACGGTCGGCAGCGGCCGCGACCCGCGCGCCCTCGGCCCCATCGGCCCGACCGACCTCACCGGCGAGGGCGAGGTGGCGATCGACCGCGACGGCCGGGTTGCGACGACCGATGGCAATGTGCGACTCTTCGGCCCGGACGGCAGGCTGTTGCGCTGGCACACCGCCTTCTGGGGGCAGTTCACGCCGGGCGGCTGGTGGACCGGGGCCGACCGGAAGCCCGAGTTCCACCTCTCGGGGATGCATGCGCAGCACACCGTGGTGCTCGATGTGGCGGCTCGGACGTGGCGCCCCGGTGTCCGGTTCAGTCTCCCGGATGGCACGCCGCCGCATCTCGTCTGTCTGTTCACGGCGAAGGGCGCGAACTTCGCCGTCTACAGCGACGATTTCCGCACCACGTTCCACGTCCTGCGCTTCGACGACTGGGCCGGTCGCCTTGTCCGCGTCTGGGCCGGCGACAAGCCGAACGGGGGCTTCGTCGAGACCGCCGGCGACCGGGCGGCGCCGCTGCTGACGCCTGACGGCCGCAAGGTCGAGGCGCTCGCCTTCAAGCAGGACGGGCGCCTGTTCGCCGGCGGATGCCTGATTCCGCGAACCGGCCTTGCCCCTGACGGCGCGCCGCAGTGGGACTGGACGGCCTGCGTGCCCAAGCCGAAGCCGTTCGGCGAGGGCGGCGGCGGCCAGGGCCAGTTCAACTTTGACGTCCTGCCGAACGGTGCCTGGATTCGCGACGAGGGCCCGGGACGCGGATTCGGCGGCGGATTCACCACGTTCGCGGCGTACAACCCCGACGGCACGGTGCGCTGGAAATACCACAACGATCATCACTGCACCCTCGGCGCCCTGCGCAGCCTGCGGGTGTTCGCAGCGCGGAGCGGGGAGCATGGAGCGGCGGGATCGGTCGGCGACCCCCGAGGCCCCGCGCCCACGATCGTCACCGCCATGGCAACCGAGGAACTGGATTTGGTGGCGATCGACCAGGACGGCCTTGGCCTGGGGGTCATGGGTGTCCCGAAGGCCATGAACTGGAATGGGTTCTGGCACGACCAGGACTGGTCCATGCAGGGCGTGACCGGCCCCGACGGCCAGCCGTTCCTGACTCTTGGCGACTACACCTGCCAGGGCTACCATTGGCTTGCCATCGCCGGTGCGGCGAGCATCCGTCACGCCGCCGTTCCAGTCGTCATCGATGAGGCCCGCGCCGCCGCGCTTTCCCTCTTGGGGTCTGTCCCCATGGCGAGCAGCCCAGCCCCGCCCACCCCCCGCATCGTCGTCAGGAAGCTGGCCAATCCGATGACCGTTGACGGCGATCTGGCCAAGTGGCGTGACCTCGGCATTGCCCCGCAGATCGTGCATGTGCCGGGCGCGCGGCCGCCGGACGACGTCAGCGCCCTCATCCGTATGGCCTGGCAGGGCGACGATCTCTACGTGCAGGTCATCAAGTTCGATGACGTGGTCAGCTTCCACCAGCCGCTCAGCTTCCACTACAAACAGGACTCGACGGAACTGGCCCTGATCGGCGGCTTCATGGGCGGGTACAAGTTTGCCATCACGCGGACGACCGACGCTGGCGACGTCCTCTACCGTGAGCAGTTCCTGATGAAGAAGGAACTCAACCTCGAGGCGGCGAAGGCCCCGCGCGTCATCCGCGTGCTCGACAGCGCGAGGGACGTCGAGGAACGCGCGCTCATCGAGGACACGATGGGGGTGGACCTGTCGGGCTGCAAGGTCATCGTCACCGAGTTCAAGATCCCGATGACGTATGCCTGGGACGGCAAATTGCCGGTCAGGATGGAGAGCGGCACCGAGTTCTGGTTCGGCTTCTTTGTTGACGACAACGATGAACCCGGCTCGGACGTGCAGGAAGCCTACCCCTGGCCGGTGACCTACGCCGCCTTCGGCAACCCTGATCAGGGCGCCCGCGCGGTGCTCGAGTAGGGCGGCGGCGGACGCGAGGGGCCTCTTGCCGGACGGGTGGGGCGGCGCCCCGCCGGCGGGGGCTTGCGTATGGCACGGAACGCGGCGCGCGGCTTGCCGTTGAGGCGTCGGCATGTTACGGTTAGGCATGTTCGTACAGTGTAATGACACGCCGGGCGGACGAGCCGGTGCGCCGCCACCGCCCAGGAGGGCCCGAACGATGGATCGCCTACGTGACGGACGGCAGGGGGTGCGGGACGTTTTCACGCTGATTGAGCTGCTGGTCGTGGTGGCGATCATCGCCATCTTGGCGGCGTTGCTGCTGCCCGCCCTCAAGAAAGGCCGGCAACTGGCCTCGCGCGCCATGTGCAGCTCCAACGAACGGCAGGTGCTGACGGCGCTGTCGCTGTACTTCGCCGACAACGACGGCCACAACCCCGGCGGCTCCGGCGACCACCCCGCCTATCCGTATAGCTGGGGACACGAGTACATCTACTTCGTGCAACTGGCGGTCTACGTCGGGTTCGACGAGATTGCGGAGGCGCCGAAGACGGGTGGGGCCGGCGGGCAGCACGCCACCTACGTGAACCTGATCCCCAACCGCGGGCCGGTCACGCGCAGCGTGTTGTACTGCCCCACCGCGGGATGGGAGACCAGCGACACGTACCCGAACGGCGACGTCATGCCGTGGTGGCACTACTCGAGCTACGGCATCTTCACCAGCGGCTGGTCGGGGGATCCGAACAAACACTGGTGGAACCAGCCGCTCGATCCGTTCGACGACAGCGGGCGGGTAGACCGTCCGCAGGCCGCGGCATTCCTGCTGGGCACCATCCTGTCCAGCAGTCCGAACCCGTCCAACACCGGGG
This sequence comes from Lentisphaerae bacterium ADurb.BinA184, assembly GCA_002068325.1. GTDB lineage: Bacteria > Verrucomicrobiota > Lentisphaeria > Oligosphaerales > MVZH01 > MVZH01. The sequence continues at coordinate 9,913 of MVZH01000002.1, forward strand.
TGTTCGGGCATTTCAGCCGTGCCAACGTGTGGTGGCAGCTTGAGGCGGCCAACGGCTGGACCTCGTGCAGCTACACCCCCTACTACGACACGGCTCAGAACGACCACGGCAATGCCTTGCCGGCGGGATTCCTCGACGGCCACGTGCGCATCATCACCCAGGCGGACATGCAGGACTCCAAGTATGGCCCGACCGGCGACACCCCGCTGTGGCGCGTGCTGAACTGGTGAGGATGCCGCCCCTCCCGCGTCCGACACCGGCCGCCTGGCGTCGCACCTTCAGCCTGAGCGATTCATCAACAAAGAGGCAACGGAGATGACGGAGGCATATCTCATTGGTCCGCAATAACCTACGAACCACTGAGAGAGCAGTCGGTTCCCACGCCGCCCAACCGCACGTGGGGGGGTAACCTTCTGCAACGCAAACCCTTCGTTGCCTTTGTTCCCTCGCTGTGCACAGTTCGGGTCAGCGGTCGGCGTTGCCTCTTTGCTCGAACAGCAGCCTTCGCAGGCGCGCGAAGTCGGGTTGCGACCGCGGGATTGCGGAGTCTGCAGAGGGGGAGGGCACCGTGTCCCGGCCGTATTCGCGCACGGGCTCCCCGCCCGGCGGGTTCTGCGCATGGCTGGGCGTAGCGCCTGCCGAGCCGTCGTCCGTCGTTTCGGGCGGGATGGCGCAGCCTCGGCGGCGGAGGAGTTCGACGGCGATGCGGCGCATGGCCAGGGTGTCGGCGCGGCAGTAGGATTCGAGGCGCTGGCGGGCCGCGGCGTCGTGGTGCCGTTCCCAGGCCTGCCAGAGTTGGACGGCCTCGGCGCCGTCCACCCCAACCAGCTCCGGCGGACGGTTGAAGCCGAGTGCCCGTTCGATGGCCTTGAGCCCGCCGCGGAGGGCCTCGCGGTAGCAGACCCAACGCAGATCCAGATGCGAGCAGGGCAGCTCGGGGATGTTGAAGGCCCGCAGGATGTGCGGGACGTCGAAGGAGCTGCCGTTGAACGACACCAGCAGGCGCGCCTGTTCAAGCAGGTCGAGGGCGGCGTCGAGGTTCTCGCCGCGCACGAACGTATGGCAACGGCCGTCCTGCCAGCCGGCGATCACGGTGATCTGGCTCGACCACGTCAGGCCGGTGGTCTCGATATCTACGAATGTGGCGTCGGCGAGGTATTCGGCCAGCAGCCGCCAGCGGTCGGCCGGGTTGAGGCGGGTGGCGAGGTAGCGCAGGTCGCCGTTCTGACAGGCCTGCTGGCAACGCTCGGCCTCGCAGCGCACGGCGTCCCAGGCCGCGGGGCCGAGGCGAACGGTGGGTGGCGGCGGCCGGGCGCACACATCCGCCCACGTCCAGATGCCGGCGTCGTGCAGGCGGCGCAGGCGTTCCGGGCCAATGCCGGGCAGATGGCTGAGAGCCTGGTCAAGCATACGGCGGGATTATAGGGCGGCGGGCGACGACTGCAAGCGAGCCCGCGGAGTGCGGAAGGCGGAACTGGAAACCGAAAACCGTAGGTCGTGGGTCGTAGCGGACCCCGCCGGTGATGCCGATCACCGATGACCCGTGGGGCGTGGAGCCGGCGGTCTCCGCCGGTAATGCCCGGAACCGGTGATCGGTGACCCGTGACCGGTGATGCCGGCAACGAGGCACGAAGGCACGACGGCACCGTCGATCGTGGGTCGTGTGGGCCCCGAAGGGGCCGTGGTATGTAGCCCCCGGTGCAACCGGGGGGGCGCCCCGTCACCCCATGCCGAGCGCCCCAAAGCGGGCGCGGGTGGTAACGATCGTGGATCGTCTGCTGTGGATCCCGGAGCCAACGGTCTCCGCCGGTCATGCCGGGAACGGCCAACCCCGAGCCGGCCCGTCACGTCGCGAGCGCGAGGAGCCAGTCGCGGTGCACGGCGAAACGGACGGTTTGGCGGCGGCCGCCGGCGGCGTCGGCGATGATCCATGAGCGGTCGGGCTGCACGGCGGTGAGACGCCAGTTGGCGGCTCCGACCGTCAGGCCGACGCGGGCGGCCTTGGCCGCGGCCTCCTTGGCCACCCAAAGCTGGAGGAGCGGCGCCGCGCCCTCGACCGATCCGGTTTCCGCGAGTTTCATCTCGACGGGCGTGGCAATCTGTCCCGGCTCGAAATGCGGAGTCCGCAAAAGGGGCTCGAGGTCAATGCCGACCGGGCCGGGGCCGACCGCCGCGGCGGCGGCATGCCCCGAGTGCGCCAGGCTCACGGCGAGGGGCGGATGCCACGCGTCCGCGGATGCGGCCAGAGTCACCGCGGGGGCGCCGTTGGCCTCGTTGAAAACGGTGATTTCGACCGGGTGGGGAAGGTGCCGTCCCTCGCCGCGGCGGCGGAGGGCGTCCAGCATCGCGTTCTTGACCGCGAGGCGCCCGCACAGCCACTGCAGGCGACGGACGGGCGTCGTTTTGGCCGGCGGCATCTCCGCCGACTCGCGGACGGACAGGAAGAGGCTGCGTACGTGGGCCGTGCCGAGGCTGGCGAGGTCGTCGGCGGCGCTGAGCCAGCAGGCGGCGACATCCTCCGGCTGCCCGGCGAAATGCACCGGGGTGGCCAGCCGCATCTGCGTGGGCTCGCGCAGCGAGGTCACCAGGGCGGCGGACTCGGAGAGGATGGCGAGGGTCCATCCCCGGCCGCGCGCCCAGACGTGGCCGTCCCCGTCCTGGATCTCGAGGTCGTAGGTCATCTCCTTGCCGGGTGTGAAAGACGTGCGTTCGCCGTAGACGGGCAGGAGGCGTCCCGGGGGTGGCGGGGGGCGGTAGAACTCGATGGCTTCCATGGCCATGGGCAGGGCGAGCCGGGGCGGGACGGCGGAGGCGTGCAGCCCGGCGGCCTGCCAGGCGCCGTCGAGGAGCACCGGGTCGGTCAGCAGTGCAGGTGCCGACCCCCGCGTGAAGAGTCCGTCGGCCGGCAGGGACCGCAGCTCGGCGCGGAAGGTCTCCGGCCCCGCGGTCACCATCCGGCAGAGGCTCTGCAGCAGGGGACCGTGGAAGAGAAGCCCGCCGGTGTAGATGTCCGGCGCCCGCAGTGGCGACGGCGAGTCGTCGGCGGGGCGGGCAAAACGCGGCGTCACGGTCAGGCGGTAGCGTTCGCCAAAGAGGCATTCGGCGCTGAAGGCAGACTGGCCGTCGCGCTGGATTTCGCCGGCGACAAGCGTGAGCCCGTCGGCGGTTTCGGCGGGGCGGACGCGGAGCGTGAGCATGATCTCGTCGCAGTCCTCGAACGCCAACAGCTTGAGGGCGCGCACGCGCCGGAAGCCGGTCAGCCCCTGTCCGCGGGCCAGGAAGGCGGCGGCCTCGGCCAGCATTTCGAGGGCGAATGCGGCGGGGACGGTGGCCAGGCACTGAGCCGGCGGCTTGTAGTCGTGGACGAGGGCGAAGGCGTGGTCAACGAAACAGGGGAAATCGGCGAGCCGCAACGGGCACGCGAACGAGACCCAGCCGTCGGGGGCGCGGCCGAGGCAGTGCGTGATGAAGGGCATCCACGGCGGCGATGGCTCACGGGCGGCGGCGCGCCCGCCGTGCGCCGCGGAGGCTGTCGCGGTTCCGGCCGCGTCTCCCGGCCACGGCTGTCGGTGAAGCGGGATCAGGGCTTCCGGGCTGCGCCGCGAGGGCGCGGCGACGGGCACCGCGGTCTCAAGGAGTCCCGCCAGGTTCACGCGGCAGCCGTTGACAAAGAGCTCGGCCGCGGCGCGCTGCAACTGGGTCAGGGGGTGCACGCCGTCCAAGTCGAGGGCGACGAAGGTCGCCGGGGCGGTGGGGGCGGTCCGGCTGGCCGGTGCTGCATCGCCCAAGGGGGCGGGAGAGGCGTCTGGCGTCGGCCCGCGGCGGTCTGGCGTCACGTCGTCCACGGCGGTTGTGCTGAACGAGCCCAGCCCGCAGTGCAGGAACAGGCGCGTGCCCTGGTCGCGGACCGTGCGCAGCGTCTGCCAGACGCGGGCGGGCCGGATGAGGTTGTCCGCGGCGGTCTCGGCCAGCGCGTCTTCCTGCACGTCGAACGGCCTGCCCGTCACCGAAGAGACGACCGCAGGGGCGGCGGGGCGTGGGTGGACGTGGCGGGCCACGAGGGCGCGCAGCCGTTCACGCAGGGGCATCATCAGGGCGCTGTGCATCGGCGGGTAGGGCAGCCGGAGCGCGACACCCGCGCCGGCGGCCCGGACGTCGGCGACGAAGGCGTCAATCGCCGCGGCCGGCCCGCCGAGGCAGAACGTGACCGGGCTGATGTAAAGGGTGATGCAGACCGCGGGATGCTGGTCGAGGATGGTTCCGAGCTGTGCCTCACGCCCCTGGAAGACCGCCGTCGTGCCGAGTGTGGACAGGTGGTACTCGGCGGCGGCGACCGGCCAGAGGTCGGCGAGCACCTCCGGCAGATCCAGGTGTCCGGCGGCGCCGAGGGCGGGGAGGTCGCCGATGGACTGGCCGAGGAAGCTGTCCGGCTCGACGCCGAGGCGGCGCGTCAGGAGCCAGCCGACCCAGTCGGCCATGAGTACGGTCGGCGGCACGAGGCTGCGGCGGTCGGGCGGCAGGTTGTCGAAGCGTAGGTTCCCGCCGTCCGCCGGGGCGGCGAGCGAGAAGCGGGCGCGCAGGCCGGCGGCCAGCCCGGGGGGGGCCGTTTCGGGCGGGGCGAGCAGCAAGCTGGTCGGCAGCGGGTCGTCCGGGTTGTGGTCGCGTGGCTCCTGCCCGTCGAGGAAACGGCGGACTTCCGGGAAGAGCATGGCGTGTGTGAGCAGATGTTCGGGCAGGTCGCCTTCGAGTCCGGGGTAGCCCACGCCGGGGAAGACGGCCGTGAGCCGCGGCGGCGCGGGCGTTGCGTCCCAGCCGAGGAAGACGTCCGCAACGGGCGGGGCGTCCGCATCGAGGCTGGCCAGGGCCGCATCCAGCAACCCGCACGCGCTCCCTGGCGCGGCGACGATGGCGGCGCGCACGGCTAGGCCGCCGGCGCTGGCGGCGGCCGGTGCCTCCGCGGCCAGCGCCGCGAACTCTGCGGCCGGCGCAGGGGATCCAAGGCGCGCCTGTGCGGCCTGCAACTGTGTACGGAGCGCGGCACGCGAATCCGCCGCGAAGGCGAGCAGTTCGGTGGGGCGTTCCAGCCCCGGCGCGGCGGGCCGGGTCGTCTCGTCGAGTGCTGCCTGGAGGAGGGCGCCGCCGACGTGTCCGGACGGGCCGCAGGCGAGGACGGCGGCGGTGCGGACTCCGCAGGCCGGGGGTTTGAGCCAAGGCCTGGCGCGCCGGCTGGTGTAGAAGCGGCTGCGGCACAGGGCCTCGCCCGGGGGCGCGGAACCCGGGGTGGGCGGCAGGATGCGGCAGGCGAGGGCGCGCGCCGTCTTGATCAGCGCCGCCAGCCCGGCCGCGTTGAGGGTCCAGCCAACGACGGGGGTCAGGGAGCCAATCGCCGTCGTGGCGGCTTCCGTGGTGCGGCCGCCGTACGCGTCCTGCAAGTCGGCGAGAACCCTGTCGTCAAGCCCGGGTGACACCCCGCCGGCCACCTCGATGTAGTCGGGGCACGCGCCGGCCCCGGCCGCATCGAGCGCGGCCCGGATTCCACTCCCGGCGCCGTCGCCGGAAACTGCGGACTCCGCAGACCCGTCGCCGACGCCGGTGACAAGGGCGTGCACAGACTCGCCGCCGGCCGCGACGGTGGCGTAGGGCGCGAGGACGACGGCGCCGCCGCCCTCGCCGGGCAGAACGCCGGGCCGCGCTTCGGCCAGAAACTCGGGAAACCCCTGTTCGCAGAGGACTCCGTCCCTCCGCAACCGATGCCACCAAGCGGGGAGAGCCGGGCCGCTGACCCCGGCTAGGATGACGTGCCCGGCCGCACCCGCGCGAAGCCGTTGCGCCGCCGCGCGCAGCAGCGGGGCCAGGGCCGCGCCTTCAGACAAAGAGAACACGCGGACAGCCCCGCCGATGCCGAGGGGCGCGGCGACTCCGGCGCGGACTGCCTCGACAGCGCCGGCGTCGGCCTCCCCGTCGTGCTCGCCGGCGATGAGCAGATCCGTCTGCGCCAGGCGGGCGGGCGACTCGGCCCCGGCGTCGCAGAGGGCGCGGACAACCAAGTCGCGCAACAGGGCCAGGTGCGGGTGGGAGCCGTCGTCATCGAGGACGGGGGTACGCGGGTGCAGCCGGCAGGGAGTGGTGAAGAAGCCGCCGGTCACAGCGGCCGCAGGCACCGCCCCGCCGGCGCGTTCCGGCGGCAACGGCCCCAGGAAGCGACGGCCGTTGACCACGCCGCGCCAGAAGGCCTCGAGGTCATGGGCGCCGGGGAAGCAGGCGCTCATTCCCACGATGGCCAGCGCGTTGTCGTTGGGGTTGGACACGGAACTGCCTGCCTCTGAGGTGCCTGCAAAACTCCCGCAAGCGCCGGTTTCATGTGTCAGGGTTCAGCACTTGACGTTCGACGTTCTGCGTTGGGCGTTCTGCGTTCTGCGTTCGGCGTTGAGCGTTCTGCGTTGAGCGTTCTGCGTTCGCCGTTCTGCGTTCTGCGTTCGCCGTTGGGCGCTCGCCGTTTGTCGTTCGTCGTTCATCTGGCCGCGAGGAATGAGTTCGCCCTGGCTGCGGACACCCAGGCCCAGTTCGAGCCGCACGTCTCCCGGCTCCGGCGTTGCCGGCGCTGCCGGGGATGTGTTCGCGGCCCGCGCCTGGGCCGGCCTGTTTGGGGGTCAGGCATCCCTGATAGCCGTTGTGATGGCGGAAAAGCCCCGCTCCGTCGGCATCACGAACAGGCAACGGCCGCCGCTGCGGGAGGCCCACACCGCGCCGACCGCCCGCTTCTCCTCGGCGTCGGTCCACAGGTGCGCGCCCTTGTACTCCACCACGAGAGAGCGGCCGTCCGTCAGCCGGCAGACGAAGTCGGGGTAAAACCAGTCCTTGGAAGTCTGCAGCCGGAACGACGTCGCCTTGCGCGCGAGGTTGCGCACCCAGAACTCCACCTCCGGGATCCCGTCGAGGAACTGCGCGCACTTGAACTCCTCCGTGGTGTTTCCGCCCGACGTGAGTTCCGCCAGCTCGCCCGGCTTCGGCCCGAAGTAGTGTTTCTTGAACTGGAAGCTCCCCTCGAACAGCCAGCTCGGCTCGTAGCTCATGGTTCGGAAGTTGATGACCTTCTCGTCGCTGACCGCCAGGGGCGTGCCCGGGAGCAGGAACGCCTGGAACGCCGTGGCCCTCTCGGTCTCCCGGTGCTCCTGGATGCGGGCCTCGACCTCGTCGCGCAGCCGGAACCGGTCGAGCGCCAGCAGGCCCACGTCCTCGATGCCGTGCCTCGCCATCAGTCCCCGGACGGCGTTCCGCAGGAAGGCCGCAGACTCACCGGCCGGGATGTCCCGGTGGTCGATGCGCTTGTCGAGCCAGGCGACGAGTCCCTCCAGCGTACACCCGCCAGTCGCCCCCAGCGCCAGCACCTGCTGGTGCAGCCTGGCGACGAAATCGGCGTCCGGCACCTCCCGGAGCATGCTGGTCTGCACTTCCCCCTTCGTGCCGACGTCTACCAGGCCGGCGTAGCCCGCGGGCCGTTTCCGCGGATCGTAGTCTGCCCGGAGCGACGCGTCCTTGGTGCCGAGCCGCCACGGGTGTTCGAGGAGGAAGGTGCTTTCGAACTCGAACAGGCCCCCCCCTTCGCGCACGCACAGGACCGGCACGGGGAAGTCGACCTTCCGTTCGAAGGGGGACGGCGCGCGCGTCGCGCCCGTGCCGCCGAACACCCTCTCGGCCTCGCGCATGACGGCGACCGCCTCCTCGACCTTGCCCTTGCCGTCCTGCGACCTCACGCAGCTCGCCAGCTTCGCGGTCTCCGCCTGATCCAGCGGCACGAGCACCGTGATCTCGCCCGTCGCCGCGTCGACCTGCACCTTCCCGGCCAGCCCCGGCACCTGCGCCTGGGCCGCCGCCGCGTCGATGTCCGCCGGGGCGAGCCGCACCGTCCGCGGCTGGGCGCCGAGGGTCGGGGTGTTCGGCGGGATGGGGATGATGATGCGGGCGGCCTCGGCCGCCGTGAAGCCGTTGCTCTCCAGCGCGTCGCGCAGCTCCGCCAGGACCTCGCCAAGCGACGGGGAGACGGAGAAGACGTAGGAGCAGTTCAGGTCGGGGTGCCGCTTCGCCCGCGCGCCGGGGAGCCGCAGGACGCGCCCGACGATCTGCTCGATGGCCGTGGCCGACCGCGTCTCCCGCAGGCTGCAGAGCACGTAGGCGAAGGGGCAGTCCCAGCCCTCGCGCAGTTTCTGCACGGTGATGATGAAGCGCACGGGGGATTTCGACGAGGCGAGGTCCTCCGCGCCGGGCAGCTCGTCGAGGTTGCCGACGGAGATCTTCACCTCGTCCTTCGCGATGCCGAACTCGGCCACCAGCCGCTCGCGCAGGGGTTCGCACGCGTCCACCCGCTCTGCCTGGAGCAGCAGGACCGGCCGCAGGTACTCGGCGGTCGCCTGCGCCTCCGCCGCCGCGAGCCGCTCGAGGTCGCCCCGCAGCGTGACGGCCTCGGAGAGCAACTGGTCGCGCTGGCTGGGGTGCCGCGCAATGACGCGCAACGGCAGCTTGACCATGTCCGCCGCCTTCAGCTCCGCGGCCGAGACGTGGTGCAGCACGTTCGACGGGTTCTTGCTCCGCGCCGGCGTCGCCGTGAACTCGACGATGCACGACGGCTGCACGCTGCCGAGGGTGGCAAAGCTCAGGTCGGTGCGCGCGTTGTGGGCTTCGTCGACGATGACGATCGGGCGGCGCAGCCGGAGCATGTTCACCAGCGACGGCTTCGGCTTACCGTCCACGCCGGGCAGCAGCTCGGCGAGCACGTTGAGCAGGTGCTCCGCGAACGCGCCGTTCTGGTCGTAGACTTTGCGCCCGGTCGTGTCCTCGACGCGGAAGCACTGGATCGTGGACACGATGACCACCGTCTGCCCTTCCGCGGTGGCGCGCGACAGCCGCAGAGCCTCCTCGATCGTCACGACCTCGACGGCGCCGCACGCCAGTTCCAGGGCGCGCCGGTAGGCGTGACGCGGGTCGCGTAGCGCCTCGGCGGTCTGGTTGAGGATGGTGTTGCTCGGCACCAGCCACAGCACCACGGCCCGCTCCGCGTGCAGCAGGTCCTGCATCGCGATGCCGGCGGCGTGGCAGGCGAGCAGCGTCTTGCCGCCGCCGGTCGGAACGCGCAGGCAGACGTAGGGCATCCCCGGCGTCAGCCCCGCCATGTGGACGGGGATGTACGGCACGGGCTGGCGCCCGTTGCGCAGTTGCACTGCTTGGAAGGCCGCGTCGGGCCGTCCGTCCTTGGCGCACTGGCGGAAGAAGTCGGACAGCGAGCCGAGCACGCGCGTCTGGTAATCCTTGAGCGTGATCATGTCACCCTGATCTCGTAAGGGGTTTGCCGGACGACGATGCGCTCCGCCTGCAGACGGTCAGGCCCGAGGAGGCAGCCGGCGCAGTAGATCACCTTCTGTCCGTCGAATGGCGGAAGCTGGGCCAGCACGGCGCGGGTCAGGACGTTGCCGCCGGTGGCGCTCTTGTCGCCGAGGATGCCGTTGTAGAGCAGGTAGACGCCGACGCCCCGGCACTCCCCGAGGAAGGCGGATGTCGTGACGCGTTCCCGCGGCAACGGCTCGCCCGTTTCGCTGAAGAAGACGTGCCGCGCGAGGTCGGCAAAGGAAACGGTCTCGCGAATCCTGCCCCCCTCGTCGAACAGCGGCTCGCCCAGTTCGCAGAAGCGGAAACCACCACCCAGACCAGGCACAGCCTCACCTTTCACACGCGAGTAGCCCTGTGCCACCCGGCGCACGCGCTCTGCCGTCACCTCGCGCGCAATCTTTGACTCCATCTCCACGAGGATGAACCTGCGCTTGCCACCATCTTGCTGGTTGAGCTTCAGGACTGCATGCCCTGTGGTGCCGGAACCGGCAAAGGAATCGAGGACCAAGTCATCCGAGCGACTGGCTGCCTGGATTAGCGAGGCGACTAGCGATATGGGCTTGGGGTAGGCAAACACCTTGGTTCCGAAAATCTCTTGCAGCGCTTTCCCCCCCTCCTGATTCATGCCTGAACCCAGAATCGTCAAGTCCCACTCTGCGGCATCTTCGGCTGCACCTTGAAGCGCATTCACACTCTCGACCCAACTTGACACAGGTTTCGGCTTGGCAGTGTCAGGGTCGTAGTAGGTCTTGTAGCGAGGCCGCTCCATGCGTCGCTCCGGGAAATCGTCGGGCCAGATGACCAACTCCTTCGCAATCACCTCTTGCATGGTCTGTGGGAAGAAGCGCCACACGCGTTCCGGGTTCGGCTGGTACACCTTCCCTGTGCGTGGATTGGTGATGGGGAAGAACTGGTTCGGCCGTGCTTCTCGCCCCATGCCGACTGTCAGGTCCGTGCTGGCATACCTCCCCCGCGCATCAACAAGCGGATACGATTCGACGCCCTTCTCCAAGCCGTACAGCAGGGCACTTCCCGCCTCCAACGCGTAGCACATCACGTACTCGTGGTCGATTGACAGTGGGGTCCCCCGCATGGCGCTTGAGCTGCGCCGTTTCCAGACAAGCGTCCCCAGGGCATTCTCTCTGCCGAAGATCTCGTCGAGAACAAGACGGAGTGCACCCTCTTCCGTTTCGTCCATGCTGACGAAAAGGACCCCCTCACGTCGGAGGAAGAGGCGCAGCAGCGCCAATCGAGGGTACATCATGCACAGCCACTTGTCGTGGCGGGAAAGGTCCTCGCCCTCCCTGCCGACAACCTTGCCAAGCCAGTCCCGAATGAGCGGGCTGTTGACATTGTCGTTGTATACCCAGCTCTCGTCACCTGTGTTGTAGGGCGGGTCGATGTAGATGCACTTCACCTGGCCGGCGTAGTAGGGCAGCAGAGCCTTGAGCGCGACGAGGTTGTCGCCCTGGACGATCAGGTTGCCGCTGCCCGGGTCGCCGTACCCGAGTTCGGGCACGTCCTTGAGCAGGCGAAAAGGCACCTGCTGGTGGTGGTTGACCACCGCTTCCTTTCCGATCCAGTTCAGCGTCGGCATGTGTACTGTCTCTATTTCTGCAACCAGTCAAACCTGATCCTGTCCTGTCAGCGAAACGACGAGAGAACAGTGCCCAGCAAAATGTCGGTGGCCGCCTCGTCACGACTCAGAGCCAACGGTCCACCCCTGGAAACGCACGGCTCGACGCCTTGTGGCTCAGCCCTGCGCAAACGCAACACTGGTAAAATGGCGTGCGAAGGCGGTTTTCCCAGCGCGGGCGGGCCTCTCGTGGATCAGAGTTTGACAGGCGTGCGGGCCCACGGCTGTATCTCAAGACGAGTGAATGGTTGCGTGCGTCGAGAACCCCGGCGCGGCCGGGCAAGACGGGGCAAAAGAGGAACGGCGAACGCAGAACGCAGAACGGCGAACGCCCAACGCCGAACGCCGAACGCAGAACGCAGAACGGCGAACGCCCAACGCCGAACGCCGAACGCAGAACGCCGAACGAAGAACGCAGAACGCAGAACGCCGAACGCAGAACGCCGAACGAAGAACGCAGAACGGCGAGCGACGGACGCCGAGCGACGAACGGCTAACGCCGGACGTCGCAAGGGGGAGAGTCGTGGCAGTCGTACAGCCCGCGCTCTTCCTTGGCCAGCTTGGCGGAGGCGGTGCGGATGCTACTCTTGAAGATGCGGATCAAGGCATCCGTTTCCTGCAACAGCGGCTCGACGGTAGACGGTGGCTCAACCAGCGGCACCCGCGCGACCAGGCCCAGTGCCCGGAGCGATTCGCGCAGTTCCTTGAGGCAGATTCCGAGCTTGTGTACGAAGTCGGCGCGAGATTCAGCCGCCTCCGCCTCACCGTGGTTGAAGTAGGGGCTCGTGCCGCACCGGAGGAGCTGTCCACCGACATGGTTGCCAGCCCGGGTCTTGACGAGCTTTTCGGTCAGGTCAATGATGGCCGCCGAGTACTCCAAGAGCCGCTCCTCCAAATCCCAGGTTCTGCCGCCACTGTGCCCTCGTGTGCCCTGCATCGCCCAGTGCTCCTCACTTCGCCGTTCTGCGTTCAGGGTTCAGGCAGGAATCGAGTCCAGGCGTCAGCCCCGGAAACATCGTGCGGTTCCCGACTGCGGTTCTTCCTGAACCCTGACACCCTGAACCCTGGCACCTGAGCAGCTACCCTAGCACCCGAAACCTGTATGCTCCGCTTGCAGAACCGCGTTCTGCAAGCAGCTCGTCCATCATTCCATCATTGCACGATCCTGTGGGACGCCTGTGATCTGCGACAGCTTGTCCAGTGTGGCGCCGATGACGACCTCGACCGGGCCGGAGCGGTCGCGCAGTTCGCGCAGCAGGGCCTGGGCGGCGGCGGCCAACGGCAGGGGCTCGATGCCGCGCGCCCGCATCAGGGCCTGCAACGGCGCGTGCACCATGCCGCCTGCGAGCGGGCCCCAGTTGATCGCCTTGACCGTCACGTGCGGCCAGCGGCCGGCGAGGGCCTCGGCCAGCTTGTTGAGGCATTCGTTGGCGGCGGCGTAGTCGGCCTGGAAGGCGTTGCCGAAACGGGCCGCGGCCGATGAGAAGAACACCAGGCCGCGCAACGTCTCCGGCCGCAGGCTCCCGGCCAGGACCTGAGCCGGGATCAGTTTGCTCTCGATGACCTCGGCCAGCGCGTCGGGCGGGCGGGAGGTGAGAGGGCCGTCGTGGAGGATCCCGGCGGCATGGATGACCAGGTCCAGCCGTCCGAAGCGCGCGTACAGCGCGTCAAGGAACGCGGCCAGCCGGCCGGCGTCGCGGCCGTCCACGGCATGGTATTCGACGCGGGCCCCGGCTGCGGACAGCGCCGCGATCGTGTGTCGAATGTTACGCTGGCGGAGGAGGTTGCGGAGGATGGGTTCGACGTGCGCGGGCGGGGGGGCGGCGCCTGCGGCGCGGGCTTCGGCGATGAGGGCCTGGCGCAGGCTGGCCTCGTCCTCGATGCCGTGCGTCGCCGCGGGTTCCGGGCCGTCCGGGAGTGGGGTGCGGCCGGTGAGGATGAAGGTGGCGGGCGCCTGCGTGGCCAGCTCAGCCAGCATGGTGGCGGTGACGCCGTACGCCCCGCCGACGGCGAGCACGACGCTGTCCGCACGTACGTCGAGCCCGCGGTTGCCGGGGGTTGTCTCGGTGAGCACGGGGCGGACGAAGCGGTCCGTCCGCACCCCGGTCTCGGTTCCGGCGGCGTCGCGGGCGGCGGCGAGCAGGCCGATCAGGGTCTGCCCTGGCGGCGCGTCGGGCGCGACGTCTATGATCGCGGCTCGTGCCTCCGGCCACTCGCGGGCCAGGGACTTTGTGAAGCCCGCGGCGGCGGCCTGCGGCCAGCGGAGATCGGCGGCGCGGGAGAGGCCGAACGTGCCATCGAGGCCGGTGACGGTCAGCAGCGTGGCCGGACGGCCGGCGCGCCGCAGCTCCGGCTCGAAGACGGCGGCCACGTTGAAGAGCGCGGCGGTCAGCTCCGTGGCCTGCCTGGCGGGCGGCGCCTCGCCGCCGGCCGGGGCGAAGACAAGGGGGAGCAGGTTGAGAAGGGTTCCGACCGAGAACGCCGGATCGCTGCGCAGGGCCTCGGCGGCGGCGGTCAGCGAATCCCGCGAAAGGAGGTCCGCGGTCAGCCTGCGCTCGCCGACACGCCGGAATGCCTCGCCATGGGAGAGCCGCCAGACGGGGACCGGGGCCGCACCGTCCTCGAAGCCGGGGAAGCGCGCCAGGCGCGGGGAGTCGCCGACGATCAGCACGCCGCGCCCGTCGGCCCCGGCGATGATGGCATCCAGGGACTCGTCGCTGTCAAGCCGGACGGGCTGGGCGCTGAGCACTTGCCGTTGCACCGTGGCCGGCGGCGGGGCGGGCGAGGGCGAGAGGGCGGGGGTGTCGCGGCCGGCCGGTTTCGTCGCCTCCGGGGATGCCGGCGAGAGGGCGCGGCGGCGGTCGTAGTAGGCGACGATGTCGTTGAGGGTCTTCAGCTGCATGAAATCAACCAGGAGGTCCTCCTGCGGCCGGCCTTCGCCCAGCAGCACAGGGTGATAGGGTTTGAGCTGGGCGAACAGCTCCATCACCTTGATCGAATCAATGCCCAGCCCCGATTCGAGCGGCAGGCTGGGATCGAGCATGTCCTTCGGGTAGCCGGTGCGGGCGCTGAGCGCTTCGATCAGATCGGCGCGGAACGTCGCCGTCGGCGGCGTGGCGCCGGCGTCGGGCGTGGCGACGGGGACGGAAGGCGGCGGCGCGGTCGGGGCGGGCGCAGGCGCGGGGGCAACGGGCAACGGCGCGAGTTCCGGCGGCAGCGCGATCGCCGGCAGTTGCGGCACGGGCGCGGCCGGGAGCACGGCATCGCCGAGGACGCTGTCCAGCCCGGCCGGCGCGGCGGCTCTCGCGGGACGCCGGGAACCCGCTTCCGACCGCGCCGCGAAGTCGGCCCAGGGGACGGTGTCGGTGAGCGTGATGACGTGGCGGGTCGGGGTGGGGCGCCGGGCGGCCTCCTCGTCTTTGAGGAGCGTGGCCAGCGGCACGGGTTCGAGGCCGCGGTTGGCGAACCACGGCGACAGCTCGATCTCGGCCCCTTCGGCGACGAGCGCGGCCAGCAGCCGGGCCAGCCCGATGCGGCTGTCGGAGTCGCCGGTATCCAGCGGCAGGCAGCGGTGCGGGCGTCCGGCGAGGATCTCGTCAATCAACCGCGACAGGATGTTGCCGGGGCCGAGTTCGACGAACAGCCGCGCCCCGTCGTCATGCATGCGCTCGATCATGGCCGCGAACGCGACGGGTTCGGTGATGTGCCGGCACAGCAGGTGCGCCATCCTGCCTGCCGACCCCTCGTACGGCGCGGCGGTGACATTGCTGTAGACCGGAATCGCGGGCCGCCCGAAGGCAAGGCCGGCCTGGAAGTCCGCCAACTGCCGCGCCGCGGGCCGCATGGCGGGACTGTGGAAGGCGCCGCTGACGGCCAGGCGCACGCAACGTACACCCTGCGCCTCGAACCGCGCGCAGACCGCGGCCAGCCCCGCCTCCGGCCCCGAGACGACGACCTGCCGCGGCGCGTTGAAATTGGCGGCGCCGACACCGCCCCCGACCTCGGCAAGAACCGCGGCCACCGTCTCGCGGTCGGCCATGACCGCCGCCATGCCGCCCGGGATCGCGGCCGCCGCCGCCTGCATGACCCGGCCGCGGCGCGTGCACAGCCGGATCAGATCGTCGAAGGCCAGCACGCCCGCGGCGTGCAGCGCGGACAGCTCGCCGAAGCTGTGCCCGCCGGCCATCGCCGGGCGCAGGCCGTAACCGCGCAGGGTCTGCCAGGCCAGCGCCTCCGCCACCGCCAGCGCGGGCTGCGCGCAGTCGGCCGACCGCAGGGTCTCGATGCGCTGCAGAATCTCCTGCGGGGTGAATCCGGCCGGAGGGTAGAGAACCGCCGACAGCGCGGTGGGAAGCTCGGTCGCGGCGGTGGCGTCGGCCGTCTCGATGAGGCGGACGGCGTCGCGGTTGCCGAGGGCGAGCTCGCGGAACATATCGATCCGCTGTGACCCCAGGCCGGGGAAGACGACCGCCACGCATGGCGGCGCGGCCAGTGCGCCCTCTCCCCAGGCGCAGCCTTCGACGCCGCCGGGATCTCCCGCGTCCAGGCGGGCGACGACCTCGGCCAGGCGGGTGCGCAGCGTCGCCACGTCCGGCGCCGTCAGGGCGAGTCGTACGGCGGCCGCCTTGCCCGAGGCGCGGCGGCGGTGCGACTCGTCAAGATGGCAGCTGGCGGCGAGGCGTTCGAGGCTGGGCAGAGCCTCGGCGGCGAGGGCGGCGTTCAGGGTTTCAAGCCGCTCCCGCAGCTCGCCCCGCGACGGCGCCTGCCAGGCGAACAGTTCGACCGGCGGCGCCGACAGGTTCGGCGGCGGCGGCTGGGCCGGGGAGGCGAACTCCTCAAGAACAAGGTGGTAGTTGGTGCCGCCGAAGCCGAAGGCGCTGACGCCGGCCCGGCGCGGGTGATCCCCGCGGCGGATCCACGGCCGCAACGCCGTGTTGATGTAGAAGTGGCTCCCTGCGGCCAGCCCGCGCGGGTTGGGGGTGCGCACGTTCACCGTCGGCGGGAGCACCTGTTGCGAGAGCGCCAGCGTGGCCTTGATCAGGCCCGCCAGGCCGGCCACCGTCTTGGTGTGCCCAAGGTTGGACTTGACCGAGCCGACCGCGCAACGCCCCGGCCCGCCCGCCGTGGCGGGGACAAACTCGTCCAGCGCCTGCAGCTCGATGCGGTCGCCGAGGCTGGTGCTGGTGGCGTGGGCCTCGATGAGCTCGACGGTGTCGGGGGCCAGGCCGGCGTCGTCGTACGCCCTCTGCAACGCCAGCTTGATGGATGCCTTGGCCGGGGCGGTCAGGCTGGCCTCGCGGCCGTCGCTGGAGAATCCCACCCCGCGGATGACGGCGTAGATGCGGTCGCCGTCGCGCACGGCGTCGTCGAGGCGTTTGAGGAGGACGGCGGCGGCGCCCTCGGCCAGCACGATGCCGTCGGCGCTCTCGTCGAACGGGCAGCTCACGTCGCGCGGGGAGAGGGCCTGGGTGCGCGAGAAGGCCGTGTAGGCGAACGGGCCCATGCCGCGGTCGACGCCGCCGACCAGGACGGCGTCGCTGGCGCCCGCCCGCAGGAGGGCCACGGCGTGCGCGAGGGCGGCCAGCGAGGAGGCGCAGGCCGCGTCAATGATGAGGTTCTCGCCGTGCAGGTCGAGCAGATTGGCGACGCGGCCGGCAGTCAGGTTGGGCAGGAAACCGGGGAAGCTGTCCTCGGTCCACTCCGGCAGGACGGCGCGGAAGGCCGCCAGGACCTGCTCACGGGCGCGCTCGCCGAGAGCCGTCTGCGACAGCAGGTGCGGCAGGCTGCTGCGGAGGCCGTAGCCGAGCCCGAGGTTGTCCTGGCCGGAATTGGTGAATACGGCCGAGACGCGGCTGCGCTCCAGGGGCCGCGAGCCGTAGCCGGCGTCTTCAAGGGCGCGCCGGGCCACCACCAGCGACAGCAGCTGCACCGTGCTGATGGCCTTGACGGCGACTGGCGGAATCCGGTACTCGACGGGATCGAAGACGACGGGGTCGAGGAAGCTGCCCTTGCGGCTGTAGATGTGTTCGGGGGCCTTGCGGTCGGGGTCATAGTAGAGGCTGGCGTCGAACAGCTCGGCCGGGACGTCCCGGATGGCGTTGAAGCCCCGCTGGATGTTCTGCCAGTATTCGCGCGTGCCGGGTGACTGCGGGAAGAGGGCGCTCATGCCGACGATGGCGATGGGGGCGGGTGGCGGGCGCGTCCGTGCGGCCGGGGGAGGGCGGGGCGACCGTCCCGCCCAGGCGTCAAGGCGCCCGGCCGATTCGGTGCAGAGGCCGTGATGCAGCTCGGCGAGCGTCAGCGGCGTGTCACGGAGGATCGCGGCCTGCCCGAGCATGAACAGTCCCTGGTCGCGCTGGATGTCGGGCGGGGCCGCAACCAGGGCGGCGGAGTCGTCGAGAAACCGTTGCGGCTCTTCGGCGCCCTCCTCGGCGGCGGCGCGGCGCACCCCCTTGGCGGCGAGGCGGAGCCGGCCGAGGGTGAGCTTTTCGAGGCGGAGGCGGGTTTCGCCGTCGCCGAGCCCGGCCTCGATGAGGCGTTGGCGGCTCTCATCGAACGCGTGGGCGAAGGGGGTGTCGGCGCAGCGCATTTCGTGTCCCGGGCCGGTGCACAGCAGCCGGGTACGGGTGCAGGCGAGGGCGGTCGCCTGGAACGATGCGGTCAGCGCGCCGGTCTTCACGCACTCGCGGGTGAAAAGGTATGGGGTTCCCAGCAGTAGTCCGACCTTGACCCCGCGTTCGGCCAGCGGGGCCGCCAGCACGGCCAGCATGGCGGCGGAGAGGCGGTCGTGGAGCCCGCCGGCGAAGAGGACTTCGAGGTCGGCGGCTGTGTGGTCGGGCAGCGCGGCGACGATGTCGAGGACGTGGCGCCACAGCGGGAAGGCGAACAGGGGGCCGACATGGCCGCCGCACTCGCGGCCCTCAAAGACGAAGCGCCGGCAACCGGCGGCGAGGTGGTCGCGGAACAGCCCCGGTGTGGGCGCATGGAGGAAGGCTTTGATGCCAGCCCCCTCGAAGGCGGCGGCCTGATCGGGCCGGCCGCCGGCCAGGATGACGGCCCGCGGCTGTGCTTCGCACACGCATCCGGCCTGTTCGCGGTAGAGCGCGGGCGGCAGGAAGCCGAGGATGCCCGCGGCCCACGGTTGCCCGCCGACGGCCTCACGCGTGCGGGCAAACAGCTCGCGGATGCGGGCTGGCGTCAACACGCCGAGGGCAAGGCAGCTCAGCGCCCCGGCCTCGCTGACGGCGCGGGCGAACTCGGGGCAGTCGCTGACCCGCGTCATGGGGCCCTGGACGATCGGCAGGGCCGTGCCGAGGCTGGCGGCCACGCCATGGCCCGGGGCCAGAATGCGCTGGCGCGCGGCCAGGGCCGGGAGGCGCGCCGCGGCGCCGCGGAAGCCCTCGAGAATGCCGGCGAGGCTGGCGCCTTGCCGGGCGAGGGAAGCGGCCAGCCCCATGCCTTGCCCAACCTCGAAAGGGTAGAGCGAAGCCAACGCCAGCGGCTGGAAGCCTGGCACGGCCACGCGCAGTTCCGTGCCGCGGCTGACGGTGTCGGCGAGGGCGGCGGCGGACGGCAGGATGCGGGGGATCCACGTGCGGTAGTGGCGGTTGGAGCGGTCGTGCAGGCAGGAGGTCTCCGTCCCGTCCGCCTGCATGAAGAGCGAGCGCAGCGTGTCGGGCATCGCCATCTCACGGGCCAGCCAGAGCTCCTCGCGCAGGCAGATGCCGCATCCGGCGGCGCGGGCCGCCGCGGCGGTCTCCGGCGACCACGCACCCTCGATCCACACCGGGGCCCTGAACCGCGGCGCCATCTGCGCCAGCACGAAGGAGGAGAGTTCCGCGTTGAAGCCGCCCGCCTCGCCCGCCTTCAGCACCAGTCCCTCCGCCCCGGCCGCCAGGTACGCCGGCCCGTTCTCGGGAACATGGCACTCGACGAGGACACGCCCCGCGCGAGGGCGTGCCAGCCCGACGGCCCCGGCCACCGCGGCCGGCTCGGCGGCCTCCTCGCAGATGACGACGACCGGGATCCGGGCCGGCACCCCTTCGGCGGCCAGCCACTCGCCCGCCGTGGCCGCCGGCACGGCTAGCCCCCACGAGGAGTCCGGCGGCATCGGGGCGAAGCAGGCCTCCAGGGCCGTCCGTCCGGGCGGTGGCTCGGCGCCGGCTTGGGCGATGGCGACGGCACCGCAACGGCCGGCCGCCGCCAGGGCGTAGCGGCACTCCGGCCGCAACGGTAGCATCACGATTTCGGTCTCGGTCATATCCCACTCGCAACGGGGCCGCGGTTCGGTGACGTCAGGCCCGCACCATACGTGGCCGGACGGACGGTGTCAATCGGGTGAGGCTCCTGCAGAACCCCGCGGCCCGTTGAAGCCGGTCCGCCAGCCTGGGTGCGTACCCGTTGGTGTACCGACCTCCGTCGGCCCCGGGGCGACTTTCCCCGCTGCACGGGGAAGGTTCGGCAAGAACCTCGGGTGGTCTTGGGGGGAGGGCCGCACACGGTTGGACCGGGCTCAGTTGACTTCCTTGTCGAGCATGGTCCAGCTGGGGAAGGACCAGTAGTATTGGCAGGGCCAGCCGAGGTAGTAGTTCGGCCAGGCGTCGGGGCTGGTGGGATAGGTGAAGCGGCGGAAGTTGCGTTGCCAGACGCCGGAGCCGTCGTGGCGGATGGCATTGCCGCCGACCTTGTGGGCCCAGTAGTTGGGGTTGACGACCCAGGCTTCGGTCTCAATGGCGAAGGTTCCGGGGTAGGTTCCGCCCCAGTTCGTGCCGAAGCTGGCGTCGTCGGCCAGCAGGGTGGCGGTGTTGTAGACATCGAGCACGCGCACGGGCCGCGAGACGGTCTGGTTGCAGCCGGCGAAGTCGCTGTTGCTGTTCCATCGGTAGTTGTAGTGGGTCCAGCCGTACATGTGAATGCCGAAGCCGCGTCCGGCGGGGACGCTCTTCTTGGCCGGGCAGCGCAGGTTGCGGGTGGTGATGTAGCCCAGGCTGTGGGCGACGCCCCAGCCGTCGAGCTCGCCGTCGGCGGAGAACTCGGCGAACTGCCGTCCGACCCACGGCAGGTAGTCGTTCTGCTGGGCGGTGGGCGGCTCGCCGTCGTAATCGGTCGCGTAGTTCATCATGCCGGCGTGGATCTGGCGGAGGTTGGACAGGCAGCTGACGGCCTTGGCCAACTCGCGGCTGCGCGAGAGGGCCGGCAGCAGCAGCGCCGCCAGGATGGCGATGATCGCGATGACGACAAGGAGCTCGATCAGCGTGAAGGGGGCCGAGTCCCGTCGCCGATGAAGGGTGTGCGCCATGGCAGGCTACTATCCGCCGGGATGCCCGCCGTGTCAAGCCGCCCGCCCCGGGCCCTTTGCGCCGGGGACGGATTGCAAACAGGTGTTCGTCGGCTTAACTTATCTGGATCATCGGCTTTGCGAAACCCGCCGTAGGGGCTTTGGGCTATGGGCGACCTTTGGATGTGCAGTAGTTGCTTGAGGCTCTTGCAGAACCCCCGCGGACGACAACGGCCTCGTGCGATGGAGGGCGGACCTCCGTGTCCGCCAGGTCATACGCGAAGACCCGGTCTGACGCGGACGAACCCGGACGACACGGAGGTCGTCCCTCCAGCCCGGCAGACGGCAATCCTGGGCGAGGCCGATGGAAGCCGGGGGGGCGTCCCAGCCACTCACGCCTGGGTTCTGCAAGCGGCTTGCTTGGTTTGCCTGGCACTGGCCGTGAGCCTGACCGTCCCGCCGGCGGCGGTCGCGGACGAGCCGCCGGCGCCCCTGCCGGCGCAGGACCTGGGCCTGCGCGACTACCTGCAACAGGTGGTTGACCGCAACCTGGGCGTGATCGGGCAGCGCCTCGAACACCAGGCGCGGGTCTGGCAGGTGCGGCGGGAATGGGCCGCGTTCGAGCCGGAACTCGTCACCTCGGCCGAGCACCGGCGCACGGAGCGCGAAAACAACACCGAGCAGGCGCTGAACCAGAGCTCGTCGCTGTTCGCCGAGAGGCGCGACGGCCTCAAGTCCGGCGTCGAAGGGCTGCTGCCGATGGGCACCCAGTACCGCGTCGGCGTCACCTGGGACCGGATCGCCAACAACCTGACCCGAACCACCACGGCCGACCGCTGGGAGGACGAGTACCAAGCCTTCACCGGCATCAGCCTGACGCAGCCTCTGCTACGGAACTTCGGGCCGCAGGCGACCCTGGCGCGCATTCATATGGCGGCGGCCGACGCCGAGGTCGCACGCCAGGAATTGCGCAAGCAGCTCATGGCCCTGGTCGGGCGTGCCGAGGCCGCATACTGGGACACGGCCTACGCCCAGGAGGATCTGGCCACGCGGCTGGAGTCGGCCGGCCGTGCCGAACGCATCCTGCGCGACAACCGCGAGCGCGTGCAGGCGGGCAAGATGTCGGAGCTGGAAATCTTTGAGGCGGAGGCCGGGCTGGCGCAGCGCGAGGCCCTCGCCCGCGAGGCCGAGCAGAACCTGGCCGCGGCGGTCAACCAGCTGCGCACCTTCCTCTCGGCCAGCTGCGCCGAACAGCCGGCCCCGATCCGCGCCACCGACACGCCGGAGGAATCGCCGACCGACGGCGACCGCGCCGCCAGCCTCACCCGCGCCATGACTCTCCACCCCGACTACCTGGCGCAGCGGCAGACGATCGAACAGGAGAACGTCCGCCTGGCCTTTGCCCGCAACCAGCGCTGGCCGCAGCTCGACTTGGTGGCCAGCTACGGCCTCAACGGACTGGGCGACACCACGGGCGGCGCCGCCGCCGACATCAGCAGCTCGGACTTCGAGGCCTGGTCGGTGGCGCTCGAACTGCGCGTGCCCCTGGGCGGCGGGCAGCGGGCGCGCAGCGAACTGGAGACCGCCCGCCTGCGCAAGCAGAAGGCGATCCTCGAACTGAAGTCCATCGAGGTCGAGCTGGCCAACGCCCTCGATACGGTGCGAGGGCGCCTGCAGGCCGTGCGCGGCCTGATCGCCGGCTACGGCAAGGTCGCCGAGTTCCGTGAAAAGACCCTGGCGGCCGAGATGGCGCGGCTGGACGGCGGCAAGAGCGACAGCCGCAAGGTGCTGCAGGCCGAGCAGGACCTCGTCGAGGCCCGCCTTATGAAGCTGAAAAGCCTGGTGGACCTGCAGAAGGCCCGCATTGATCTCGAACTGACCGAGGGGGCCATCCTCGAGAAGCTCGGGTTCGAACCCGTGCTGGACGACGACGCGGGCGGAGGCCCTGCATCCCTGTGACGCCCGGCCGCCCGCGCACCCGTCCGTGCGGACGATGGCGCGGTCGGTGGCCGTTTGTCTGCACCGTTTCCGAATGGTCGTGGGCGGCCGCCGCGGGGAGTTGCCGGCCGGCGACGTCTCCCGGCACTGCCAACCCCCGACCCTGTACTGGAGCGAGGACGCCAGTGAAGGCAAGCGTGGTTCGATCTGTTTCGGCGGGCGCGCTGGCCCTGGTCTGCGCCGTCCCGGCCTTGGCTGAGACTGTGATCGGGGTGACGCGCCCGTTCCGCGACGCGACCCTCAGCGCGGCGGTTCCCGGCGCCGTGGTCGAGGTGACGGTCAAGCCGGGGGCGGCGGTGAAGAAGGGCGACGTGCTGGTCCGGCTCGACAGCCGCCTCGAAGAGCTCGAAGTGGCGCGGCGGCGGCAGCAGGCCGAAAGCCAGGTCGAGATCGAAGCCGCGAAGGCGCGGGTGGCGACGCTCAAGACCGATCTCGACGGCACCCGCCGGCTGTTCGAGACGACCCAGTCGGTCAGCAAGGACGACTTGGACAAGAAGGAGCTGGAGTTCCGGCTGGCGGAGGCCGAGCTGAGCCAGCTCGCCGTCGCCGAGGAGCGCGAACGGATCGAGTGCGAAATGGCCGAGGCGCAGCTGGAGAAGCGGGCCGTGAGGGCGCCGTTCGACGGCATTGTGACGCGGGTCGAGATCGAGGAGGGCGAGGTCTGCGGGCCGGAGCGGCCGTTGCTGCGGCTGGTGGATGTCACCAGTGTCTACTTCACCGCCAGCCTCGATGCCCGGCTGACGCCGGGGCTGAGCCTCGGCCAGGAGCTGGCCGTGCGCGTCGAGAATGACGGCGACCCGCTCGGGCGCGTCGGGACGGTCGAGTTCATCTCGCCGGTGGTGGATGCCGCCAGCGGCCTGCAGGACATCCGGGTGCGCTTTGCCAACCCCGACGGGCGCGTGCGCCCCGGGCTGTCGGCCACCGTCGAACTGGGAGCCACGCCGCAATGAGAAGCGCGGTTGCCTTCACGGGGACGCGGCTGGCGGAGGCCGCGGCGCGGCTGACCGAGCTGGAGTCGTTTGCCGGGCCGCCGGGGGAGTTCTGGGCCGCCTGCCTCGAGACCCTTGCGCAGGTTGCCGGCGCCCGGCTGGCGGTGCTGATCCGGCGGGTGTCCGGCGCCGAGGGCGCGGCTGAGTGGCGGCCCCTCACCCAGTGGTCGCCGGGGCCGGTGAAGCCGGCCGTGGCCCGCGCGCTCTCCGCCGCCCTGCCGGGACTCGGCGAGCAGGCCCTGGCCGCCGGCGAAACCTGCACGCCCCTGACCGGCGACGACATCGGCCCCGAGGCCGGAATGGCGGCCGCCGTACGGCTCCTGCGGAATCAGCCCGACGAGAGCGCGGTGGGTGTCTTCCTCCTCGACGCGGCCAGCCCCGACGCGGCCCAGGAACCGCTCGCCCGGCTGCGCCTGGCGGCCGGCCTGCCGGAAGCCTACCAGAACCGGCGCCTCCTCGCCCAGGCGCGGCGCGACGTCAGCCACTTCTCCTCCGTGCTCGACCTCATGGTCCTGCTCAACGGCCAGACCCGTTTCATGGCGGCCTGCATGCTGCTGTGCAACGAATTCGCCAGCCGCTTCGCCGCCGACCGCGTCTGCCTGGGCTGGAAGAAGGGCGACTACGTGCGCCTGCGCGCCATGAGCCACGCCGAGAAGTTCGACAAGAAAATGGCGGCGGTGCGCGCGGTCGAAGAGGCTATGGAGGAAGCCCTCGACCAGGACGAGGAGATCGCCTGGCCGCCGGCCGCCGAGGTGACGGCCATCGTGCGCGACCACGAACAGTACGCGCGGTCGCAGGGCGTGGCCAACCTGTGCACCGTGCCCTTGCGGGCCGAGGGCAGGCCGGTGGCGGCCATCACGCTGGAACGTGCGGCACAGGCTTTCACCGAGGACGAAACCGCCCACTTGCGCCTGTATGCCGACCAGGCCGTGCGGCGGCTCACCGACCTCGAAAAACACGACCGCTGGTTCGGGGCGCGCTGGCTGGCCGCGGCCCGGCGCGGGCTGGGACGGCTGATCGGGGTCGAACATACCTGGGCCAAGCTCGGGGCGTTGGCCGGCGCCGTGGCGCTGGCCGTGCTGCTCTTCGGCCGCGCCTCCTACCGCATCCAAGGCAGCTTCATGCTGCAGCCGGCCGACGTCGTCTACCTGCCGGCGCCCTTTGACGGCTACATCGGTGAGGTCAGGGTCCGGGTCGGCGATGAGGTCGCCGAGGGCGCGGTCCTGCTGGCGCTGGACACCCGCGAGCTGCTGCTCGAACAGGCGGCGGCGGTGGCCGATCTGCAGCGCTACACCCGCGAGACCGAGAAGGCGCGCGCCGCCGATGCCTTGGCCGACATGCGGGTGGCGGCGGCGCTGGCCGAACAGGCACGGGTGCGCCTCGAACAGGTCCGCTACCGGCTTGGACAGGCCAATGTGACCGCGCCCTTCGCCGGCATCGTGGTCGAGGGTGACATGCGCGAGCGCATCGGCGCGCCGGTCAAGCAGGGCGACGTGCTGTTCCGCGTCGCCCGGCTCGAAGACCTCTATGTGGCCGTGGACGTCGAGGAGGCGGACCTGCCGCGCCTCGACGCGACGGCCGCCGGGCAGGTTGCCTTTCTCAGCCGTCCGGGCCTGAAGTTCCCGGTGCAGGTCGAGCGGATCGAGCCGGCCGCGCAGGCCAAGTCCGGCAAGAATGTGTTCACGGTGCGGTGCGCATTGAAGGGCGGGGTCGAGGAGTGGTTCCGCCCTGGCATGAGCGGGGTGTGCAAGCTGAACGCGGGCCGGCGCAGCCTGCTGTGGCTGTTCACGCACAAGACGGTGGATTTCCTGCGTCTGCGGCTATGGTGGTGAGGGCGGATGCCTGACGCGGAGAAGACATTCAGCGAGTCCTGGTACCGGGTGGCCGGGCAGCGTCTGTGCCTGCGGCCGCAGGTGCAGATGCAGCGGCAGCATTTCCGCGGCCGGCGCTGGTACGTGGTGCGCGACCCGTACAGCAACCAGTTCTTCCGCCTGCATCCGGCCGCCCACGCCTTCGTCGCGCGGCTGCGCCGCGACCGCACTGTCGAGGAGGTGTGGAACGAGTGCCTGGCGCTGCACCCCGCCGAGGCCCCCGGCCAGCAGGAGGTCATCAACCTGCTGGCCCAGCTGTTCTTCGCCAACCTGCTGCAGTGCGAGAACCCGGCCGACAGCGCCGCCCTCTTCGAGCGCTACCGCCGGCGGCGCGGGCAGGAGGTCCGTTCCCGCATCGTCAACATCATGTTCTCGCGCTTCCCGCTCCTCGACCCGGACCGGTTCCTGCTCCGCGCCCTGCCCCTGGTGCGCCCGCTGATCGGCCCGCTGGGGGCGGTGCTGTGGCTGGCGGTCGTCGGCTGGGCGGTGAAGGTGGCCGTCGAGCATTTCCCCGACCTCTCGCGGCAGGGCGACGCCATCCTCTCCCCCGCCAACCTGCCCCTGCTCTATCTCGCGCTGGTGGTGATCAAGGCCCTGCACGAGTTTGGCCATGCCTTCGTCTGCCGGCGCTTCGGCGGCGAGGTGCACGAGATGGGCATCACCCTGCTGATCTTCACCCCCTTGCCCTACGTGGATGCCAGCTCGGCCTGGGCCTTCCGCAGCCGCTGGCGACGCGTGGTTGTCGGCGCCTCCGGGATGATGACCGAGCTGTTCTTCGCCGCCGGCGCCACCTTCGTCTGGGCCGGCACCGGAACCGGAACCCTCCACAGCCTGGCCTACAACATCATGTTCATCGCCTCGGTCTCGACCGTCCTCTTCAACGCCAACCCCCTCCTGCGCTGGGACGGCTACTACATCCTCTCCGACCTCCTCGACATCCCCAACCTCCACTCCCAGGCCGCCCAGCAGCTGCGCCACCTGCTCGACCATTACGCCTTCGGCGTGCGCGACTCGCGGTCGCCCGCCAACACGCGCCGCGAGGCGTTCTGGCTGACCGTCTTCGGCATCCTCAGCCAAGTCTACCGCGCGGTGGTCTTCGTCGGCGTCATCTTCTTCGTCGCCCAGCGTTTCCTGCTGGCCGGGATCGTGATGGCCGTGCTGTGTTTCGTCTTCTGGGTGTTGCGCGCGGTCGGCACCGCGGTGCACTACCTGGCGGCCAACCCGCGGCTGGAGCGGACGCGGCCGCGGGCCATCGCCGTCTCGGTGGCGTTTGTCGCCGGCGTGCTGTTCCTTCTCGAGGCCCTGCCCTACCCGGTCCGTTTCCGCGCGCCGGGGATCGTGCAGGCCGAGGAGCAGGCCTTTGTCGTCAACGAAACGGCCGGCTTCCTGCAGCGACCGCTGGCCGGTTCCGGCATCCGGGTCGAGGCCGGCCAGCCGCTCGCCGAGCTGGTCTCGCCAGACCTCGATTTCGAGACCCGCCTTGTCCACGCCCAGCTCGAACAGGCCCAGGCCTTGCGGCGCAAGGCGCTGGACGAGGGGGCGTCCGACCTGCGGCCCATTGACAGCCACATCGCGGCGGTGCAGGCCCAGGTCGAACAGCTCGAACGCCGCCGCGCCAGCCTGGTGCCGCGGGCCCCGCACCGCGGCCTCTGGATCGCGCCGAACCTCGAAGACTTCCAGCAGGCCTGGCTGGGGAAGGGAACCGCCCTCGGGCAGGTGATCAACCCGGAGACGTTCTTCTTCCTCGCCGTGGTCTCCCAGCGCGACGCGGCCCGGCTCTTTGCCGAGCCCCCGCGGGCGGTCGCCGTGCGCCTGCGCGGGCAGGCGGAGACCGCCCTTGACATCCGCCAGGTCATGGTCATTCCCGCGCAGCAGGACCGTCTGCCCTCGGCGGCCCTCGGCTGGCTGGGCGGCGGCGAGGTCGCCGTCGACACCCAGGACAGCCAGGGGACGCGCGCCGCCGAACCCTTCTTCGAAGTGCGCCTCAAGCTGGACGCCGACCCCGGCATCCCGGTCTTCCACGGCCGTTCCGGCCAGGCGCGTTTCGAGTTCCAGCCCGAGCCCCTGCTCGAACAGGGCTGGCGCCGTCTCCGCCAGACCCTGCAGCGGCGCTTCCGGCTGTAGCTCACAAGGTGCCACTCCAGAGAGACGATGCCGGGTTCGCACCCCCCGACTGCCGGGTGGCCGGTCGCCCCATGGCGGGGGCACATGGCGGCCGCTTCAGATTTCGTTTCTCGCCTGCGATGGCGGCGCCACGGCATACGCCTCCCGGGAAGGCCCCGGCTGCCACGTGAACCCCGAGTGTCCGGAGCCAACATTCCGCAGGGCATGCCCATGGGGGGAATCGCGGCATCCCTCGTCTGCCTGGCCCTGACGCCGGCCGTTCTCGCCGACACCTTCACCCTCACCCGCAGCCCTGGCCGGAACGTGGTCTCGTTGCTCATCGCCGCGGACGCCCGAGCTGCCGGGCGGCACCCGTGCGCGTGAACGCGTACAGGGCCGCGCACGCCGGACGCAGGGAGGACCCGGCCGACGCTTCTGTCGTACACCCCCCGTTCCCCCGTTCCCCGCAGTGGCATTCACGGCGGCGCGCGGGTATAGTACCCGGTTTGCACGGTCTCCGCCGTTGGCGCGAACCCGGTTGCCGTGGGCTCGGCCAACCACACCAGAAGGGATATGACCCACTGTGAACGACAAGGACATCGTGGTCAACGTCGTGCGCGAGGAACCCGCGCCCTGCCGGCTGAAGCTGGACATCGAGGTTCCGGCCGAGGCGGTCAAGAGCGTCCAGGCCCTCGTCGAAGGCGAGTTCCGCAAGCAGGCGCGCGTCCCCGGTTTCCGGCCGGGGAAAACCCCCAGACCCCTGCTGTGGCGGCACTACGGCGAGAAGATCCGCGAGGAGGTGAAGGACCGCCTCGTCCGCCTCGGGGTCCGCCGGGCCCTCGAACAGGAGAAGCTGACCCCGGAAACGTACCCGGTTCTGGACAACGAGGAGGCGCTCACGGTCAGTGACACCGAGAGCTTCGTGTTCTCGGTCCAGTTCGACATGGCACCGCAGTTCGCCCTGCCCGACTACAAGCAGGTGAAGGTCGAGGACGCCCCCGTTGAGGTCAAGGAGGATCAGGTCGAGGACGTGATCAAGGGCATGCTCGAACGGTTGACCTCGTTTGCGAAGATCGAACGGGCCGCCGTCCAGGGCGACCTTCTCAAGGCCTCCTACCACGGCCGGCTGGCCGACGAGTCGGTGGCCGTGCCCGAGGCCGCCAAGTACCTGCTGGCCGCCGAGCAGACGTGGATCGCCCTGCGGGAGCCGGAGATCATCCCCGGCGTGATCGGCGCCCTGGCCGGGGCCGAGGCCGGCTCGCGACACGTCCACACGACGACCTTCCCCGCCGACTTCTACGACCGGGCGATCGCCGGACAGACGGTCACCTACACCATCGAGGTCCACGAAGTCCATGCCCCAAACGTTCCGGAACTCGATGATGCGACCGCCAAACGCCTGGGCGCCGAGAACGCCGACGGCGCCCGCCGGCGCGTCCGCGAGAGCCTCGAGTCCCGCCAGCAGGCCGCCCGTGACCGCGCCCGCCGCGACCAGGTCGTCGGGCAGCTCCTCGAAAAGGTTGACTTCGGCGTGCCTCCCGCCCTGCTGGCCCGCGAGACCTATGACATTCTGACGCAGTTGTACCAGAACGACGTCCGGCGCGGCGCCGTGCCCGAGGGGGACGCGGGCAAGGAACACATCCAGCAGCTGCGGGGCCAGGCCGAGAGCTACGCGCGGCAGCGGCTGCGCCGGCACTATCTGCTGACCCGCATCGCCGAGGCCGAGGGGATCAAGGTCGAGCCGGCCGAGATCCAGGCGACGCTCGAAACGATGTCGGCGGCCCACAACCTGTCGCTGAAGGCGCTGCAGCGGCGGCTCCAGGAGTCCGGCCGCCTGGGCGATCTCATCGATGGGCTCCTCGACGACAAGACGCTCAACCGGCTCCTCGAATTCGCCGGCGGCGCCCCCGCGGCGCCGGACGGGCAACCCGCACCCACGGCCCAGGCGTGACCCGCACCCACGGCCTTCCGCCAGCATGAGGTCAGACCCGATGAAGGCTCAGTACCTGGTTCCCGTTGTGGTCGAGCAGACTCCGCACGGCGAGCGCGGCTATGACATCTACTCCCGCCTGCTCAAGGACCGCATCGTCCTGCTGGGCACCCCCATTGACGACCACGTGGCCAGCCTCCTGGTCGCCGAGTTCCTCTACCTGCAGTCGGAAGACCCCAAGAAGGACATCGAATTCTACATCAACAGCCCCGGCGGCAGTGTCACCGCCGGCATGGCCATCTATGACACCATGCGGATGCTGAGCTGCGACGTGAAGACCTACTGCGTCGGCCAGGCCGCCAGCATGGCCGCTGTGCTGCTGGCCGCCGGCATGGCGGGCAAGCGTTTCGCGCTCCCCAACGCCCGCATCATGATCCATCAGCCCGCCGGCGGCGCTGAGGGCACCGCCGCCGACATCGGCATCCAGGCCCGCGAAATCCTCCGCGTGCGCGAAAACCTCAACAAGATCCTGGCCGCCCACACCGGACAGCCGCTGGCCAAGATCGAGGCCGACTCCGACCGCGACCACTTCATGTCGGCCGAGGAGGCCAAGGCCTACGGCCTGGTTGATGCCATCCTGCCGGCCCGCAACCGCCCGGCCGCCGCCAAGCCGCCAACCCCCTGAGAGAGCTTTGTCCATGCCACCCAGACGCCGTGACCCCGACGCCTTCTGCGCCTTCTGCGGACGTTCCGGCCGCGAGGCGCCGCGCCTCATCGCCAGCCCCACCATCGGCGTCCACATCTGCGCCGACTGCATCAAGGTCTGCGAGCGCATGCTCAACGGCGACCGCGCGGAGGCCGGAAAGCCCCGCCGCGCCGTCAAGGCACCCCCGATCCCCAAGCTGACCGTGCCCAAGCCGGCTGAGCTGAAAGCCTATCTCGACCAGTTCGTCGTCGGCCAGGAACAGGTCAAGAAGGTGCTCTCCGTCGCCGTCCACAACCACTACAAGCGGCTGCAGCACCAGCGCACCGCCGACAGCCGACCGCCCGACAGCGTCGAGATCGACAAGAGCAACATCCTCATGATCGGGCCGACGGGCAGCGGCAAGACCCTGCTGGCGCGCGTGCTGGCCCGCCGCCTCGAAGTCCCCTTCTCGATCTCCGACGCCACCACGCTGACCGAGGCCGGCTACGTCGGTGACGATGTCGAGAACATCCTGCTGCGCCTGGTCCAGGCCGCCGACTACGACATCGAGCGGGCGCAGGTCGGCATCGTCTACGTCGACGAGATTGACAAGATCGGGCGCAAGACGGACAACGTCTCGATCACCCGCGACGTCTCCGGCGAGGGGGTGCAGCAGGCCCTGCTGAAGATCCTCGAAGGTACCGTGGCGAACGTGCCCCCGCACGGCGGCCGCAAGCACCCGCAGCAGGAATTCCTGCCGGTGGACACCTCCAACATCCTCTTCATCTGCGGCGGCGCCTTCGTCGGGCTGGACAAGATTGTGCGCCGGCGCTTGGGCCGGCGGGTGCTGGGCTTCGCCAGCGCGGCCGACGCCAACGGCAACGAGGCGGCGGCGCTGGACGACGCCGAAATCCTCTCCCGCACCGAGCCCGAGGACTTGATCCACTACGGGCTGATCCCTGAGTTCGTCGGGCGCCTGCCGGTGGTCGCCGCGCTGCGCGACCTTTCCGAGCAGGATCTGGTCCGCATCCTGACTGAGCCCCGGAGTGCGATCGTCAAGCAGTACCAGGAAATGTTCCGCATGGAGGGGGTGGAGCTGAGCTTCACCGAGGGGGCGCTGCGCGCCCTGGCCGCCCAGGCCAGGAAGAAGGGCACTGGCGCCCGCGGCCTGCGCTCGCTCATCGAATCGTTGATGGTCAACATCATGTTCGATGTGCCGTCGCGTGAGGACGTGGCAACCTGCACCGTCACCGAAGGCGTGGTCGCCGGCGAGGTTCCGCCGGTGCTGACGTACCGGCCGTCCGCGGCGCGCGTGAGCGCCTGATCCGCCGCGGCCGGCAGCCGACGCACGACCAGGGGATCACGGTTCGGCGGTTGTCGGCATCACCGGCGGTGGTTGCCGGCGCCACGGCCTGCGACCGCACTCCACGATGAGTGCCACGCGTCGTGGGGGGGGGTGTCGCCCCGCCTGTTGCGCGAGCCGACACCCCCGCTTGGCCTTGCCTTCCCGGCGGGCGTCTCAGCCCTTGGCCTTCTGCGCCCTGATGGCGGCCTGGGCCGCGGCCAGCCGTGCGATCGGCACGCGGAACGGCGAGCAGCTCACGTAGGTCAGGCCGTTGCGGAAGCAGAACTCGACCGATGCCGGGTCGCCGCCCTGTTCCCCGCAGATGCCCACCTTGAGATCCGGACGCGTCGTGCGGCCCTTCGCAACGGCCATCTCGATGAGCTGCCCGATGCCGTCCTGATCAATCGTCTGGAACGGGTCGGCGTCGAGGATCTTCCCCTCGACGTACGCCTCGAGAAAGCCGCCGATGTCATCGCGGCTGAAGCCGAACCCCATCTGGGTCAGGTCGTTGGTGCCGAAGGAGAAGAACTCGGCGGTCGCGGCCATGCGGTCGGCCAGCAGCGCCGCGCGCGGAATCTCGATCATGGTGCCATACTTGTATTCGATCTTCTTCAGGCCGCTGGCCTTGAGGACCTCGGCGTAGACGCGGTCGACGATCTTCTTGGTGACGTCCAGCTCGCGCACATCGCAGGTCACCGGCACCATGATCTCCGGCTTGGCCTTGCGTCCGGCTTTGAGCAGCTCGGCGGCGGCCTCGAGGATGGCGCGCACCTGCATCTCGGTGACCTCCGGGTAGGTGATGCCGAGGCGGACGCCGCGGTGGCCCATCATCGGGTTGGACTCGTGCAGGGCGGCCCCGCGCTTGCGGACCTCCGCCGTCTTGATGCCCAGCGCCTTCGCCAGCTCGGCCTGCTTGGCCACGTCCTGCGGCACGAACTCGTGCAACGGCGGGTCGAGCAGGCGGACGGTGACCGGCAGGCCGTCCATCGCCTCGAGCGTGGCCTTGATGTCCTTCTTGACAAAGGGGTAGAGTTCCTTCAGCGCCTTGACCCGTTCCTCAACCGTGTTGCTCAGAATCATCTTGCGCAGCAGGAACAGCGGCCGGTCGGCGCCCTTGCCGTAGAACATGTGCTCGGTGCGGAACAACCCGATGCCCTCGGCGCCGAACTCGCGCGCGATCTTGGCGTCGGCCGGGGTGTCGGCGTTGGTGCGCACGCCCATGGTGCGGCAGGCGTCAACCAGCTTCATGAATTTCTGGAAGCGCGGGTTCTCGGAGGCGTCCACCATGGCGACCTGGCCGGCGTAGACGAAGCCGCGCGTGCCGTTCATGGTGATGAGGTCGCCCTCCTTGAAGACGGCGTCGCCGACCTTGAGTTTCCTGGCCTTGGCATCAACGTGCAACATGCCGGCCCCGACGATGCAGCACTTGCCCCAGCCGCGGCAGACCAGCGCGGCGTGCGAGGTCATGCCGCCGCGGGCGGTGAGAATGCCCACCGCCGCGCGCATGCCCTCGACGTCCTCGGGATTGGTCTCCTCACGGACCATGACAACCTTCTTGCCGGCGCGGGTCTGCGCCACGGCATCCTCGGCCGAGAAGACGATGTGCCCGACCGCGCCCCCCGGCCCAGCCGGAAGGCCCTTGGCGAACGGCGAGACCTTGGCCTCGGCCTTCGGATCGAGGATCGGGTGGAGCAGTTCGTCAAGCTGCTTGGGGTCAACCCGCAGGACGGCGGTCTTCTCGTCGATCAGCCTCTCGTTCAGCATGTCCAAGGCCATGTTCAACGCGGCGGTGCCGGTGCGCTTGCCGACGCGGCACTGCAGCATCCACAGCTTCTTCTCCTGGATCGTGAACTCGATGTCAAGCATATCGGTGAAGTGCTTTTCGAGCTTGGTGCGGATGGCATCGAGCTCGCGGTAGACCCTCGGCATGACGTCCTGCATGCTGTGCAGGTGCTTGTTCTGCTCGTTCTTGGTGTCGTCATTGAGCGGGTTCGGCGTGCGAATGCCGGCCACCACGTCCTCGCCCTGGGCGTTGACCAGCCACTCGCCGTAGAACTTGTTGTCGCCGGTGGCCGGGTCGCGGGTGAAGGCCACGCCGGTCGCCGAGCTGTCGCCCATGTTGCCGAAGACCATGGCCTGGACGTTGACCGCCGTGCCCCACTCGTCGGGGATGCCTTCAATGCGGCGGTAGGAGACCGCCTTCTTGCCGTTCCAACTCTTGAAGACCGCCGCGATCCCACCCCACAGCTGGGCCATCGGATCGTCCGGGAACGCCTTGTGCAGGTGCGTCTTGACGAGCTTCTTGAAGGTGTCGGCCAGCGTCTTCAGGTCGTCGGCGGACAGCTCGGTGTCGGACTTGTAGCCGTGCGCGTGCTTGTAGGCGTCCAAGGTTTCGTCCATGACCTTGCGGATGCCCTTGCCGGCGGCGGGCTCACGACCCTCGGCCTTCTCCATGACCACGTCGGCGTACATCATGATCAGGCGGCGGTAGGAGTCCCAGACGAAACGCGGGTTGCCGGTCTTGCGGATCATGCCGGGGATGGTGGCGGTGGCCAGGCCGACGTTCAGCACGGTGTCCATCATGCCGGGCATGGACTTGCGGGCGCCGGAACGGCAGGAGACTAGGAGGGGGTTGGCGGCGTCCCCGTACGTCATGCCCATGATGGCCTCGGTCTTGCGCAGGGCGGCCAGCACCTCGGCCTCCAGCGACTTGGGCAGCTGGCAGCCGCTGGCGTAGTAGGCCGTGCAGCAGTCGGTGGAGATGGTGAAGCCGGCCGGAACCGGAATGTCCAGCAGGCACATCTCGGCCAGGTTGGCGCCCTTGCCGCCAAGCAGATTCTTGTCCCCGGCGCCGCCTTCCGCCGTGCCGCCGCCGAACGTGTAGACGTACTTCACCGCCATGGCATCATCCCTCTCTTACCTGTTGCACCGCAATGACGAGCATCATGCAACCCCGGCCCGGAAAAGACCTGCCGCCGCGTCGCCGAAGACCGGCACGGCGAAGGATCGGGCCGAAAGGCGCGAAAAAACTGAGTAATATAGTCCGTCCGATGCGGTTTGTCGACCCCGCCCAGTTGGCCGATGGCAAATAGCAAATAGAAGATAGCAAATGGCGGCGGCGCCACGAGCACGATGAAAGCATGCCCGCAACCACCAGAGCCAGGGAGGGAGACCAGCTGTCCGGCCGAAGGTCGGCAGGTGGAAGGAGGACGGAGGACGGTGGGACGGTGGGACGGTGGACGGTGGACGGTGGACGGTGGACGGTGGAGGGGGCCTAGGCGGATGTCTGCTCGCGCCTACCCCCCTTCCCGCCATCTTCTATCTTCTATTTGCTATTTGCTATTCTCTATTCGCCGTGTTCCGTCTGCCGTTTGCCGTCGCCGGCCTGCTCACCGGCCGCTGGTCTACCTCTGCCCGTAGTAGGCTCCGGGCCCGTGTTTCCGCCGGTAGTGCCGCTCCATAAGATACTGCGGAATAGACCGTTGCGAACTCCGCAACTGGAGCGTCCCCAGCCCCATCTCCGCCACCGCCTCGAGCACTACGCTGTTCTTGACGGCGGCTGCGGCCGTCTCCCCCCAGGTGAACGGGCCGTGCCCGGCCACCAACACCGCCGGCACGCCCAGGGGGTCGCGGCCGCTGAACGTCTCGACGATCACCCCGCCGGTGTTGGCTTCATAGGCGCCGCCGACCTCCTCGGCGGTCAGCATCCGGGTGACCGGCACGTCCCCGTGGAAATGGTCGGCGTGGGTCGTGCCCAGGCAGGGCAGGGGAAGTCCGGCCTGGGCGAAGGCCGTGGCCGAGGGGCTGTGGGTGTGGGCGACCCCTCCCACCCCGGCAAACGCCCGGTACAGCGCCAAGTGGGTCGGGGTGTCCGACGACGGACGCAGGTCGCCCCAGATCACTTTCCCCGACAGCAGGTCCAGCAGCACAATGTCGGCGGCCGTCAGCGCGTCATAGTCCACGCCGCTGGGTTTGATGGCGACGGTGCCGCTGTCGCGGTCGATGCCGCTGACGTTGCCCCAGGTGTAGGTGACCAGGCCGCGCGCCGCCAGCTCAAGGTTGGCCTCGCAGACGGCTTCGCGCAGGCGTGCGAGCATGGGGGCGGCTGAGCCTATTCGTTGTTGCTGGGCTGCTCGGGCGGCGGCTGCATCTGCGGGAACAGCATCGGGTACTGGCCCGCCAGCTCCTGCACGTTCTCGGGCGTGACGAGGAGGTAGCGCTTGTTGAAGGCGGCCTCGGGATCCTTCGGGATGGACGGATCCTGCATGTCGGGATCCGGCCGGTACGTCAGCATGGCCGTGACATACCCCTCGCGGATGGCCTCCTGGAGCTGCGGCAGGTTCATGGCGCTGACCAGCACCAGCTTGGGGGCGTTCTTCATCGTCCACAGCGAGAGGTTGTTCAGATCCATCGGCAGGCCGATCAAGCTGATGATCAGGTTGGTGCCCTCGGGCATCTCCTTGATCAGCTTGTTGAAGTCCTTGGCCTGCAGCATGGTGTCCATCATCGGGCCCATCATGGCGTAGCCCATGTCCTCGCCCTCGGGCCCCTTCGGCATGCTCTCCATGTACTTCTTGTACTCCTCCGGAATCTCGGGGCTGACCACGGCGCCGATCTCGACCGCCTCGCCCAGGCCCTCCTTCAAACCCGCCATCTGCGCCTCGAAACGCGGATCAACCGCCTGTTGCGGCATGAACTCGACCGACTTGATCACCAACGCCTTGCCGCCGCTGAACTTCTCCGCCAGGTACGTGCCCAGCTTCTTCGTCGAGATCCTCTCATAGGCCAGCTCACGCTTGCGGATGTCATTGATCTCCCGCTGGCTCGGGCCGCCGCCGCGGAACATGCTCCCAATCGCCAGAACCAGCGCCACCAGCGCGCAGGCGACGGTCAGAGGCTTGCCCCACTCAACCCCCTGCTTCATCTTGATCAACCCGAGGACCGCACCCACACCTGCCAGAGCGATGACGATGTACAACCACATGAACGGATCTCCTCCTTTTCTGTTTCGGACCCTTGCCGTACGTGCGGGGCCATCATGCCCACTGCCAGCCGCCCATCCCCTGCCGCACCGTGCGCTCTCCCGCGCCTAACACTGGCAAGGGCAACGTCCAGAACTATACAGAGCGAACCGCCCGGAAGCAAGCGCCCGCACCGCCCAACCGCCTGACGCGGTCAGGCGGCGGGCTTGCGTCGGCGGCCGATGACCGAGTATATTCCCGGACGAGAGCGCCGAGGGTTCCTGCTCTCCGGAGGTCTGCCATGGAGCCGAACGCACCGGTCAGGACGCCCTGTGAGCGTCACCCCCGGGTGACCGCCAGCGCGCACTGCCTGCAGTGCGGACAGCCGATCTGCCGCGAGTGCGTGAGTGCATTCGGCTATTTCTGCGGCGAGGCGTGCCGGGCCAAGTCGAAGTCATCCGTCAACGTCGCCGAGCGGCAGGCGTTTGAGGCCGAGGAGGCCCTGTACGCCGCCACCGCGCGCAAGGCCCGCACGATCGCGCTGGCGGCGGCCGCGCTGGTAGCGGTGCTGATCGTGCTGGCCATCCTCAAATGGCGCTACCTGGCGCCGGGCCGGGTGGCCTGGACATGGCGTTGGCCGCCAGGCGCCGCGAGCGTCCAGATCGTCGGCAGCACCGAGGACACGGTGTCGGTCCTGGCCGGGGACACGCTGTACGTTCTCGATGCCGCCGGCGGCCGCGAACGCCGCCGCACCAAGCTGGCCGCGCATCCCGAAGGCGACCTCGAACTGCACGCCACGGCGGATGGATTCGTCGGCACGGACGGGCGAACCTTCCTCCGCCAGGACGCCGGGGGCAGACTCCTCTACACCCTCGACCTCGGGGCGGCCTGCGACACGGTGGTCTACGCGCCCGGCTTCCCGGCCGCCTGGTGCCTGTACGAACCCGACTACGACTTCCGCACCGGCGCCGTCACACCCGGGCGGCTGCTCGGCGTTGACTTGGTCGCCGGCCGCGAAATGTGGCACGCCGAGGCGGCGCCAGGCATGTTCCCCAGCCGGATCGTGGCCGCGGGAACGATCCTTTACTTGGTTGAAAACACGGCCTACGATGCGGCCGCCGGGCAGCAGCCCGCCGGCGGCAACCTCGTCGCCATCGAGGCCCGCACGGGCCGGCGGCTCTGGGTCTCCCGCCTCTCGGAAGACCTGGCCTGGGGGCCCGAGACCGCGGGCGGGCTGCTGCTGATGGAGTACAAGGGGAAGTTCCGTGCGGTCGCGGCCGACGGCACCGAGGCCTGGTCCGTGGTCGTGCCCGCCGGCGACCGTTCCAGGCATGTGGTCGGCGAGGGGCTGGTCTTCATCGAGGGCGAGAGCGGCACCCACGTGTATGAGCTGGCCAGCGGCCGGCGCCTGTGGAGCGTCAGCGTGCAGCCTGACGGCGACCTGCTGGCGGCCGACGGCACCCGCCTGCTGCTCACCGGGGCGGCGGCCCTCGCGGGCGGCGGCGGCCTGCCGCCCGGCCTCAACCAGGCCCAGGATACGTTGAAGGACATGGGCGGCGGAACCGGCGGGCTGCTCAAGCAGTTCATGCGGCAACGCGTCCTGATGGCCCTCGACCGGACGACGGGCAAGGAACTGTGGCGGGCGTCCAACGTCGTCGGCGACCTGTTTGTCGGAAAGTCCGGCGTGATCGAGGTCAACGACACCAGCCGCACCAGCGCCATCCAGATGATGACCGGCGGCCGCGGGTACGCCATCGTGCGGCAGTTTGCGGCGGCGGTGGACCTGGATTTCGAGCCGTACGGGCTGGCCGGCGGCCGGCTGGTCGGGGTGGCGCGTACGCGGGGGGGGACGGTGGGGGCGCTGGCGGCGGCGCACGGCGACCGGGCGGGGGGCACGTCCCGGCCCGTCGGCGTCATCGGCATCCGAATCCGCAAGTGAGCGCGAGGCGCGGTCTTGGCAGACGATCTGCAGCGCGAGTACCGAAAGGTCGTGGGCGCGGCCTTGGCCGCCCCTTGGCCAAGCTGCACCCGGCACGGCGACCGGCCGGCCGAGGCGGCGTGCGCGTGCTGCGAAAAGGTCTACTGCTGGGAGTGCCTGCGGCACGAGGCCGCGGACGACCGGCTGGTCTGCGTGCCCTGTCGCGAGGCGGCCGCCGAGGGTGAGTGCGGGCGGCGCTGGGTGCGGACGCTGACCCGGCCCTACCTGTGGGTCGTCGGACTCGCCCTGGCTGCGCTGGTCGCCTACCTGGCCGGGGTCGGCAACCCCGACCCGGACAGTCTCAGCCGGCGCGACCGGAACCGGCCCTGGCCGCAGCGCCGCACCGCCGTGCTGTGGTTGCGCCAGGCCGCGCGGGCCCGGGCCCGCGTGAGCCGTCTCCAGAGCCAAGGCCGGCAAGCCGAGAGCCGGGTCTGGGCACGGCTGGCAACGACCGCCCTCGGCCGGACCGGGGAGGCCTGGCGCGGCGAACCGCCCGAACCCCAGGTCCGCATCGCCGAGGCCCAGGCCCTGGCCGACGCCGGCGATGCCGCGGCCGCCTGGAACGCCATCCGCGCCTTGGACGGAGCCATCCCCTCCGACGACAAGCGCCACCTCGCCTTCCTCCTCCACCGCGGCCGCCTCGCCATTGCCGCCGGACAGACCGAGGCCGGCGTAGCCGACTGGCGCCGGATCCTCGAACGGACCGCCGAACCCGCCTCCCTCCACCCCACCCAGGCTCTCGACGCCATGCTCGACAAACTCTCCCTCGGAGCGGTCGAGGGTGGCGTCACGCTCCTCCTCGAACAGGTCTCCGAGACCGGACTCACCGAGTACGACGTGCGCGAACGCACCCTCGACCTGATCATGGAACACGGCCTGAACAACCGCTTCGCCGACCTGCTCCGCACCGCCAGGGCACCCGACCCCGAGACGGAGGCCGGCGGCCCCCTGACGATCGAATTCGAGTGAGGCGTCCCGCCCATGATCTTCCCCTATGCCGCAGAGACTGACCGCGACTGGGAGTTCACCCAGGAACGGGCGTGGGCCGTCTACAGCCTGCTCGCCATCCTGCTCCTCGTGCACCTGGCCGTCGCGCGGCTCCCCGAGGAACGCCAGGTGGATGTGATCTACCGCTTCGGGGCCGTCCGCTGTGCCCTCCACGCGTACAGCCTCATCACCTGCGCCTTCCTGCACGGCGGCTGGTTGCACCTCATCGGCAACGGCTACTTCCTGTGGATCTACGGCGTCACCCTCGAAAAACTCCTGGGCGGCGGCCGCTTCCTGCTCCTCTACGCGGCCGGCGCCATCGTCAGCATGCTGGTGCACTTCGCAACCCTGTCGCCCTTCGTGATGGACATCCCCACGATCGGCGCGTCGGGCGCCATCTCCGCCGTGCTCGGCGCCTTCTTCGTGCTCCTGCCGACCGCCCGGCTGCGCTGCGCGGT
The DNA here is from genome assembly GCA_002068325.1 of Lentisphaerae bacterium ADurb.BinA184. GTDB lineage: Bacteria > Verrucomicrobiota > Lentisphaeria > Oligosphaerales > MVZH01 > MVZH01. The sequence goes on from MVZH01000002.1 coordinate 49,512, forward strand.
CGTCTTCTTCCTGCGCCCGATCCTCGGCTCGCTGCCCGCCTGGGCGGTGCTCGGCATATGGTTCCTCGGACAACTCTACCAGAGCCTCGACCCCCAGGCCGCGTCGGCCTCGGTCGCCTTCTGGGCGCACGTGGCCGGCTTCGCCGCCGGGGCCGGCCTGGGCACGCTGCTCGACAGCCTCAGGGTGCGACGGCGCCGGCACCACGAGGAGGCGTCCCACCACTTCCTCGACGAAGCTTGGCAGGCCTTCACCGCCGGCAACCTCACCCGCGCCGCAACCTGCCACGCGCGATTCCTCGACGAAAGCCCCGAGGCCGCGCACCGCGACTCGCCCCTCCTGGCCGGACTCCTGGCGTGGCACCACGACCACGACGCCAACCGCGCCGCGCAAGGCCTGCTGCGTGCCTTCAAACGGGCCGGCAACGCCCTCGACCACGTCCGGCAACTGTCGGTCTACATGCAGATGCGACGGCACCTGCCGCCCGACAGCATCCCGCCGTTCGCCCACCGGGACGGCGCCGCGGCCGCCATCGCCTGCGGCCAGCCCGCCCTCGGCGTCGAAGCCGCCGGCGCAGCCCTCGGCGAGGGGCTGGACGAGCGCAGCCGCGAGCAAACCCTGGCGCGCAGCGAGGCCGCCCTCCGCCACAAGCTCGGACTGGCCGACGCGGCCGACGGCGTGCGTGCACTGCTCGACCGCCACTTCCCCGGCCATGACCTCCGGCGGGCCGCGGCCGGGCAACCCCCCGCATGACCCCGCCGTCCGCCATCCGCAGCGTCGGCTTCCGTGCCCTGCTGGCGACGCAGTTCCTGGGCGCCTTCAACGACAACGCCTTCCGCCTGGTGGTGTCGCTGGCCGCCGTCCGCCTCATGCCCACGCCCGAGGCGCGCTCCCTCTATGTCGCCCTGGCCGGCGGCCTGATGACCCTGCCCTACGTGCTGTTCTCAACCTATGCCGGCTACCTGGCCGACCGGTTCAGCAAGAAGCGCCTCATGGTCGCCTGGAAACTCCTCGAAGTCGCCGTCATGCTGCTGGCGGCCGTCGCCTTCTGGCTGCGCAGTCCGCCGTTCATGGTCGCCGTGGTCTTTCTCATGGGCGCCCAAAGCGCCCTGTTCAGCCCCTGCAAGTACGGCATCCTGCCCGAGACCCTCCCCGACCAGGAGCTGTCCCGCGGCAACGGGGCGATGCAGATGTGGACCTTCCTGGCCATCATCCTCGGCACCGCGGCCGGGGGACGGCTGGCCGGGCTGTTCGCCGAACACAGGGTCGCCTGCGCGGCCGTGTTCGTCGCCATCGCCATCCTCGGCACACTCACCAGCCTTGCGGTGACCCCGGTGCCGGCGGCGGGGTCGCGGCAACCCTTCGAACCGCTCTTCTGGAAGGGGGCGCTCGACACCTTCCGCCAGGTGCGGGCCGACCGCGCCCTGCTCCTGTGCATCCTGGGCAGCGCCTTCTTCTGGTGCCTGGGGGCGCTCTTCCAGATGAACATCCTCCTCTACGCCCGCGACCCCATGGGGCTGGACGAAACCCACACCGCGTACCTGCTGACCGCGGTGGCCCTCGGCATCGGCCTGGGCAGCCAGCTGGCCGGCCGCTGGTCCGGGGAGAAGGTCGAGTTCGGCCTGGTGCCGCTGGGCGCCCTCACCCTCGGGCTGTTCTCGATCTGGCTGTCCTTCTCCTTCAACTCGTACGGCCTGACCCTGGCGGTCCTGTTCATGCTCGGTGTCGGCTCGGCCTTCTACGACCTGCCGCTGGGCACCTACGTGCAGCAGCGCAGCCCGGCCGACGCCAAGGGACGCGTGCTGGCCTGTTCCGCCTTCCTAGCCAATGGCGGCATCGTCGCCATGGCCGGCCTGTTCTGGCTCCTGCAGAGCGTCCTCCACCTCGGCGCGCCCCTGACCTTCCTGGCCGTCGGGCTGGGCTCGATGCTGGTCGTCTACTACATCTGCCGCCTGCTGCCCGAATTCCTCCTCCGCTTCCTGATCTGGCTCGGAACCCACTCGCTGTACCGCATCCGCATCGTGGGCGGGGAGTACATCCCGCGCAACGGCGGGGCGCTGCTGGTCTGCAACCACGTCTCACACGCGGACGGCTTCGTGATCCAGGCCTGCATCCAGCGCGTGGTGCGCTTCCTGGTGCCGCGCACCTTCTACGACCTGCCCATGCTGCGCCCGTTCTTCCGCATCATGAACGCAATCCCCGTCGCCGCCGCCGACGGCCCCGGCGGCGTGCGCGAAGCCCTGCGACAGGCCCGCGAGGAGGTGCGGGCCGGACGCGTCGTCTGCCTGTTCGCCGAGGGCGCCGTCACCCGCACCGGAAACCTCCTCCCCTTCTCCGCCGCACTTGAAGACCTCATGCGAGACCTCGATGCCCCTATCATCCCCGTCTACTTGGACCGCATGTGGGGAAGCCTGTTCAGCTTCGAGGGCGGGCGCCTCCTGCGCCGCCTGCCGAGCCGGCTGCCCTACCCGTGTACGGTGCTGTTTGGGCGGCCGCTGCCCGCGTGGTCAAGTGCGTTCCAGGTCCGTCAGGCGGTGGCTGAACTCGGCGCCAGCGCCTTCCCGCACCGCCGGAAACGCCCACCCCTCCTCACGACCCTGTTCTGCCGCCAGGCACGGCGAACCCCGTTCCGTCTCTGCATGGCCGACAGCTCCGGACGCCGACTCAACTACGCCCAGGCCGCCGTCGCCGCCCTCGCCCTCGCGCGAACCCTCCGCCGCGACGGCCGCGCCGACACAATGGTCGGCATCCTCCTGCCCAGCTCGGTCCCGGCCGCCTTGGTCAACATCGCGGTGACGTTGTGCGGGAAAATCCCGGTCAACCTCAACTTCACAGCCCCCGCCGAGTCCCTGGCCGCGGCGGTCAGGCGTTGCGGAATCCGCAAAATCTACACCTCGCGGGCCCTGGCCGAAAGACTCGCCGTTCCCCTGCCGGCCGAGGCGGTCTACATGGAGGATGTTCTTGCCCGGACGACCTGGCTGGACCGTAGCCTCGCCGCCGCCGCCTTCGCCATCCTGCCCGGCGTCCTGTTGCGCCGACGGCTCCGACGCGGATCACCGGGCGACCCCAACAGCCTCGCCACCGTGGTCTTCTCCAGCGGCAGCACCGGCGACCCCAAGGGCGTGATGCTGTCGCACGCCAACATCGGCGCCAACATCGAGGGCATCTATCAGATCCTCCAAATCCGCCCCGGCGACGTCGTCCTCGGGGTGATGCCGTTCTTCCATTCGTTCGGCTTCACCGGCACGCTGTGGCTGCCCCTGGCTACGGGGATGGGAGCCGTCTATCATCACAACCCGTTGGATGCCAAGGCCATCGGGGAGCTGTCCCAGCGCTTCAAGACCACCGTCCTGCTGGCCTCGCCGACTTTCCTCCTCTCCTACGCGCGTCGGGTGGAGGCCGGGCAGTTCGCCAGCCTGCGCTTCGTGTTCGCCGGGGCGGAGCGCCTCGGCGAATCCGTCGCCGGCCTGTTCCGCGAGCGCTTCGGGATCGAGCCGCTCGAAGGCTACGGGTGCACCGAGCTGTCGCCCATCGTGGCCGTCAACATCCCCAACGTCGCCATCGGGCCGCGGCGCCAGCTCGGCAGCCGGCGCGGTACGCTCGGACTGCCCCTGCCGGGAGTCGCCGTCAAAGCCGTTGACCCCGAGACCCGGGCCGACCGGGGGCCGGGTGAGGACGGGCTCCTGCTCGTGCGCGGCGGCAACGTCATGCTCGGCTATCTCGGCGACGAAGCCCGCACCCGCGACGCCCTACGCGACGGCTGGTACGTCACCGGCGACATCGGGCACCTCGACAGCGACGGCTTCATCACCATCACCGACCGCCTCTCCCGCTTCAGCAAGATCGGCGGCGAGATGGTCTCGCACGGACAGATCGAACAGGCAATCTGCCGGGCCGCCGCCGGCGATGCGGGGTTCGCCTGCGTCGTCACCGCCATCCCCGACGAGCAGAAGGGCGAACACCTGATCGTGCTCTACCAGGGGCGCTTGGACATCGCGGCCGTCCGCGCGTCCTTGGCCAGGGCGGGCCTGCCCAACCTGTGGATCCCCCGTGCCGACGCCTTCCTTGCCGTCGAAAACCTGCCGCTTCTGGCCAGCGGGAAGCTTGACTGGCGTCGGGCAAAGGCCCTTGCCGCCGAGTGGGCTGCCGCCGCCCGGCATCCGGGTGGGGAGGGCGAATCCGGTGCCGCCGGTTCAGGTGACGGATCTCGTGCGTCGCGTGAGACCCCACGCGGCAACTGAGTTGAGGCAGCTTTCCCACCGTCTTCGCCTGTGCCCTCGCGGCCGCCTGCCCGGGGAACCTCGCCCGCGCGTGAACGCGCGCGCCATCATGGCAACCCGGCAGTGAACCGCCTGCGCGGCACCCCCCCCGTCCCCACGCCGCGTGTCACTCAACCCCCATGCCGGTCGCAGGGACAGACCCCAAGACGAAGGCGCGCTGCCCACGCCTCGGGATCAGGGGGGCATCCGGCGACGGGGGCCGTCCCGTGTCGTCAGGCCCGTGCCATCCCCCGCCTCCTCCGTGCCCCCCTGCGCCAGCCACAGCGAGTCTCTCAGGGTCTGTCCCTCCCCCTTCCCGGGCAGACCGATGCCTTGCATCATCATCGCAGTCCGGGGTTTCCTCCCGGCAACCCGTCACACTGCCCACCCCCGCCAGAAAAATGGTTGATGCACCTTGACACAATCATAAACATGGCTAGTTTTCGATTGTGTTTCGGAGGTGAGCCATGCGGACGGCACGAGTTCGTGATGACAGCCGCAACACCGTCTACCGCGTGAGCAATGGGGTGGTGGGCAGTGCCGGTCAAGTCATACTGGGCCCCCGCGAACGGCGCAAACTGGAAGCCATCCTGCGGCGACTTGGCAAGCTCTACGTCATTGCGATTCTATCGGTCCGTGTCTGGCCGACAGGCTACCAAGTTGTGTGTTCGGCTCCTGCTGAGGCCCCGGACCGGGCGACCGTGGAGGCCCGTTTCCAATCCCGCTACGGCAAGCATGCCCCGCTTCCCGATCTCGATGATCCAGAGGTGCTATCCCATTGGGCGGACAGGCTTCGAAATGTCAGTTTCCTGTTCAAGGATCTGGCGCAGTGTTTCACCCAGTGGTATAACCAGACAGCCATGGGCGGCAAACGCGTCGGCACGGTCTGGCGCGACCGTTTCAAGAGCACCATCGTGAAGGCGGCCCGGCAATTGCTGGCAGCCATCGCCGGGACGCGGAGCCCGGACAGCCGCATGGCCGCGGCCGCCTTCGCCGAGTCCGGCTGGGCTGTCTTCTGCGAACGGCATCCAGGGCTCGCCAACGCCTTGGCCGAACTGCGCGACACGCTCGTCGAAGCGCCTGGCATCCTTGCGGACTGGCTCCTTCCGACCTTTCACCACCGTGTACCGGGCATGCCCTTGTGGCGTTCCTGACGTGCACCGGTGATTCCGCCGCCACCCCGCACTCTCCGCGGTCGGTCAACGACCGCTCTTCGGCCATGTCGAGGCGTGCCGCCAGGCTTGCCTGGAGGCACGGCCAGCCTGCCACCGTGACATTTGCCGGCGCCCACCGCCCGCCGGTCGGGCCGTCGTCTTGCCTGATCATCTTGGTGTCTCGCCAGTGCCGTCGTGTATCCGCCTCCGGTTCAGTCCCTGGCGGGTGATCGCCTCTGGCCGGAGACCAGCGTTCTGGCGACACCCCTGGCAACGCTCCGGACGGCTCCCTTAAGCCGCCTGCCAGCCGGGACTGCTCTCCGAGTTCAGGTACCCGCCACAGTGGGCGGGGAACGCACGCGACGACGCGTCGTTCAGTTCGGGGATCGCCTCCCCCTCCCTCCAGTGCTCACGGGAACCGCCCTTGAAGGGTCTGTCCCTCATGTGATCAGCGGCGCGAATGCCGGATGGCGTCCACTGTGCGGCGGGCGGGGTGGG
>MVZH01000003.1 GCA_002068325.1 Lentisphaerae bacterium ADurb.BinA184
CCGCCGGCGCCGCCGGCCGTCCCGTCCGCCCGCGGCGTGCGCGCCCTGTGCGCCGGCGCGGCCCTCGCGCTCCTGGCCGTCGCGGCCGGCTGCGCGTTGTACCGCGCCCCGGCCCGGGCCGTGCAGTACTACGACGTCCGCGCCGAAGTGGCCGGCGGATGCGGGCGCGCCCTCCCCCACGCGCTCCAGGTGGCCCGCTTCGTCATGGCCGGCCCCTACCGCGCCCCCATGGTCTACCGCAAGAGCGCCCACCGCCTCGACCGCGATCCCGACAACCGCTGGATCGATGCGCCCGAGGAACTGCTCACCCGCGAGTTCCTCCGCGCCTTCGCCACCTCCGGCTGCTTCGCACAGGTCCTCCCCGATGCCGCCCCCCTCGCGGCCGGCTACCGGCTGACCGGCATCGTCCTGACCCTCGAGTGCGACCCGCAGCTGAACGCCGATGTCGCCCTCTCCGTGCGCCTGGACAGCGTCGGCGGCGCCCCCGAGGTCGCCTTCGAGAAGACCTATGCCGAGAAAGCCCGCCTCGAGGGCAACAACGCGGAGGCCTTCGCCGACGCCGCCGCCGACGCCGTCTCGACAATCCTGCGCCACGCCATCCAGGACGTGGCCGCGGCGGCCTCCGCCCCCTGACCCGTCCGTGAACCATCCCGGCCAAGGCCCAATACCGTTGAATGGCTTCGTTCAACACGGACTGCCCGGCGGCATGGCGCCGGATAATCCCTTATCCTTGTTGGCCATGACACATGATACGAGGCAATCCTCTGTCCAGTGCCCGCGCATGGTCGCGGCGCGGAGGGCGGAGACGGAACCCGCCCACGTCAGCCCGACCGGGAAATGCCCCTTCCACCCCCCCTCCCGGCCGGCCCTGATCCCGCGCAACCCTCTGCGGTCCAATAGTCGTTGGGCACGAAATGAGATGTGGAGATGGATTTACAGAGCCGCTTTCCTGTTGTCGGCTGTAGGGCTGTTACTCACGGCCTACCTGCTCTTCGGCTGCTTCACGGCTGGCGAACTCAGGTTCAATCCCCACCCGATCCTACCCGGGGCAAACTGCGCCTATGCCTTCACGCTGCTTGGCGTGTTGCCTGTCTCGGTGGGGTGTCTTGTCGTGAACCTCATTTGCTGGCTCATGTTCGCAGTCCGGATTCACCAGAAACGAAAGAACAAGACGGAGTGCCCAACCAGCCCCTGCACGGTACGCGCGGGGGCCGCGCGCCCGTGAGGGGCAACGTTTAACGAAGCGCATTCGCGCTGCCTTCGGGGCCGCTCCGGGAGAGCCGGGGTGGCCTCTTGCATTTCGGGGAGGGGGCGCGACCGTCGGGCAGTTCCTGGCTCGGTGGCTGGATGCGGCGCGACTTCTGGCTTGAGGACTGGGAGAAGGAGGCGATTCTGAGATACTGGGGCGAACATCCCGGCAAGGGATACTGCCGGGTGGCGGACCGGGGACGGCACCGACATATTACACGCGGTGCGGGACAGGCGGTGCCGGGCGCGCTCCCGCGCCACGGCCCGAGAGTCGCTGCGCATACAGGATCGGCAGGCATGAGCATAGTCGGCAGACTGACCGCATTCCGGACGCAGGCAATCCTCTTCGGCGCCGTCCTGGCCATGGCCGCGGCCCCGGCCAGGTGCGAAGTCCGCAATCCGCTCGGCGAGGGCTTCGAGTACGACCTCGGCGCCCTGCGGCGCGTTGACCCGGCCCTGGTTCTGTTCGAGGAGCACGATCCCGTGAGAGTGCCGTTGCGCGAGCCGGCCGGGCTGGCCGTTGACGCGGCGGGCCGGCTCATCGTCGTCGGCGATGGACGCCTGGTCGTGCTCGACCGCGCCGGCCGGGAATTGCGGAGTTCGCAACTCGCGGGCGACCCGACGTGCGTGGCGGCCGACCCCGACGGTACGCTGTTCGTCGGGCTGCGCGACCGTCTCCAGGTTCTCCCCGGCGTGGACGAGGGCGCGACGCCGGGGCTGTGGGAAAGCCTGGGCGAACGCGCGCGGGTGACCGGGCTGGCGGCCGGCGACGACCAAGTCTGGGTGGCGGACGCCGGGCAGCGGATCGTGCACACGTTCAGCAAGTCGGGGAAACGAGGGCCTGTCATCGGGGAGGCGGGAAGCAGGGACGAGCCGCCGCACTTCATCGTTCCCAGTCCGTTCTTTGACGTGGGGATCGGCCCGGACGAGACCCTCTGGGTCGTCAATCCCGGACGGCACCGGGTGGAGAACTACCGCGCCGACGGGACGCCAGTCTCGTCCTGGGGACAGGCCTCGATGCGGGTCGAGGGGTTCTGCGGATGCTGCAACCCGAGCCACCTGGCCGTGCGGAGGGACGGCTCGTTCATCACCAGCGAGAAGGGGCTGGTGCGCGTCAAACTGTACGGCCCGACCGGCGAGTTCCGCGGGGTGGTGGCGCCGCCGGACGCCTTCGACGAGGGGACCGTCGGGCTTGACCTGGCGGCGGACGCCGACGGGGACGTGCTGGTCCTGGATGCCGTGCGGCGTCAGATCCGCGTGTTCAGGCAGAAGGTTTCGAAGCCATGAGTACCGATGCGCATGACAAGGCGGGCTGGCCCGGGGCGGTGCGCAACGCGTTCCGGGTGGCCGCCGTGCTGGCGCTGGGCGCGGTGACGGGGCTGTGCGCGGTGCGCGGCCAGGTGCAACCCGCGGTGTGGCAACTCGATCCGCAGTTGTGCATCCAGTGCGGCCGCTGCGCGACGGAATGCGTCCTGGCGCCCTCGGCGGTCAAGTGCGTGCACGCCTTCGACCTGTGCGGGTACTGCGACCTGTGCGGGGGCTACCTGCAACCCCAAGTCACGGAGTTCACCACCGCGGCCGAACACCAGCTGTGCCCGACCGGGGCGATCGTGCGCCGCTTCGTCGAAGAGCCGTACTTCGAGTATACGATCATCGAGGAGCTGTGTGTGGGGTGCGGCCGCTGCGTCAAGGGCTGCAATGCGTTCGGGAACAGCTCGTTGCACCTGCAGGTCCGGCACGACCGCTGCGTGAACTGTAACGAATGCGCGATCGCACGACGCTGCCCGGCAAAGGCCTACCGACGGGTGCCGGCTGGACGCCCCTACCTGATCAAGGGTCGGGAGACGACGGCGGAACCCGACGGGCAGACCCGCTGACCCGAAGGGCCAAAGGCCAGTACTCTTCACTTGGCGAAGCAGACCGTGGTCAAGAAAAACTTGCAGAACCCCGGCATGAGTGGGCCGGGATGCAACCCGAGCCTCCACCGGCCTCGACATGGACTGCCGTCTGTCGGGCTGGAGGGACGACCTCCGTGTCGTCCGGGTTCCGCGGCGGCAGACCGGGTCTTCGGGTATAACCTGGCGGACACGGAGGGCCGCCCTCCATCGCACGAGGCAGTTGTCGTCCGCGGGGGTTCTGCAAGCGCCTCAGAAGACTACGGCAAGGACACGGGGGCGGCACCCATTGTCTCTACCCTGGCCCGAGCCATTCATGAACAAAGAGCCAACGGAGATAACGGAGGTATATCTCATTGATTCGCAATAGCCTACGAATCAATGATGAAGCCGTCGGTTTCCACGCCTCCCAACCGCACGTAGGGTGGTAACCCCCTGCAACGCAAACCCTTCGTTGCCTCCGTTTCCTCTTTGTGAATAATTCAGGCTGGTCTCTGCCTTCGTCTAATGCGTGAACAGCAGTGGGCCGAAGCCCTGAAGCCGCAAGCACGGGGTTCGGGCCGGTGCGCAGGCACGGGCCGGCGACAGACGGCTGGGCAACGATGACGGGAACGACATGACACGGCGGCCAAACCTACTGTATGCGGGGCGTCGGCGGCGACTGGCGATGGCCGGGGCGGCGGGGCTTCTCACCGCGGCGGCCCACGCCACGGAACGCTTCCCGCGTCCCGAGTTCCGCACCGAGCATCCCCTGCCGACGCTGACGGAACCCGTGCCGCGCATCCTCCTTTTCGACAAGTTGGATGTGGCGGTGCTGGCCGTGGCGCTGGGCCTGGCGGCGTACCTGGTGCTGCGGAGGCGCTCGCGCCGCAGCCTCGTCCTGCTGATGCTCTTCTCGCTGCTGTACTTCGGGTTCTGGCGCGGCGGCTGTGTCTGCCCGGTGGGAAGCGTGCAAAACGTTGCCCTGGCGTTGTTCGGCGACGGGTATGCGATCCCGCTGTCGGCGATTGCGTTCTTCGCCCTGCCGCTGGTCGCCGCGCTGGCGTTCGGGCGGGTGTTCTGCGCCGCCGTCTGCCCGTTGGGGATCGTGCAGGACCTGGTGGCGGTGCGGCCGCTGCGGCTGCCGGGATGGCTGGACGGCGCGTTGCGGGTCGTGCCCTACGCAGTTCTGGGCGTGAGCGTTCTGCTAGCGGCCCTCGGGGCCGGGTTCATGGTCTGCCGCTACGACCCCTTTGTCGGGCTGTTCCGGCTCAGCGCCTCGACGGCGATGCTGGCCGGCGCGGCCGTCCTGCTGGCGGTCGGGGTGGTGGTGGCGCGCCCCTACTGCCGGTACCTGTGTCCGTACGGGGTGCTGCTGGGGTGGTTCTCGCGGCTGTCGCTGGTGCATGCGACGGTCACCCCGGGCGAGTGCCTGAACTGCCCGCTGTGCGAACGGGCCTGCCCGGTCAACGCCATCCGCCGGCCCACTCCGGAACGGCTCCCGGAACCGCGCGGCACCGCCATCCGCCGGCTGGCGCGGCTGCTCGTGCTGCTGCCGGTGCTCGGGCTGGCGGGCGCCTGGGCGGGGGCCCGGTTGCACGGCTGGGCGGCGGGGGCGCATCCAACCGTCCGCCTGATCCGCCAGATGGGGATCGAACACCTGGACACCACCGCGCCGCCGACCATGGAAAGCGAGACGTTCCGCGGCACCGGCGTCTCGAACCGCCAGCTGTATGACGAGGCGGTGCGCACCCAGGCGCGCTTCGCCACCGGGTGTACGGCGCTGGGGGCCTTCCTCGGACTGGCGCTGGGAGCGAAACTGGTCAGCCTGTCGGTCTTCCGCAGCCGGACGGGCCACGAACCGGACCGCGCGTGGTGCCTGAGCTGCGGGCGCTGCTTCGCCAGCTGCCCGGTCGAACGGAAGCGGCGCGAGGGGGGCGCGGTGGTCAGGCCGGGCGCAGATCGAGGAAGCGCTGGCTGAGGCGGCCGTCCCCGGCGATGTCCACGACGCTGAGGCTGCCGGCCGCGGTGAGGGCGCCCGCGCAGACTTCCATGCCCGGGCCGGGGCCGTCGAGGCGGTAGGGGGAGTGGAGGTGCCCGCACAGGCTCAGGTCGAGGCGCCCCTGGGCGAGGGCCTCGATGATCAGGCCGGCGCTCCCGAGGCGGCGGCGGCGGGGTAACGGGGCGGCGTCGGGCCCCCGGGTCGGATAGTGGCCGATGAGCACACGCCGCTCGGCCGGCGGGCGCGGGGCGGACAGCCAGCCGGTCAGGGCCTCGGCGGCGGCGGGGGAGATCTGACCGGCCGAGGAGAACGGCCCGGTCGGCGTACACTCGTTGAGCATGAGGAAGCTGACGTTGCCGAGCCGCAGGGCGAAGGGCATCTGTTCGAGGCGGCAACGGCGGCCGTTGAGGAAGCGGAAGGTGTCCGCGAGGGCGGCGCGGCAGTCGCGGTCAGCCACGTAGGCGTCGTGATTGCCGGGCACGTAGAGGAGCGGGACGGGCACGGCTTGCATGAGGGTCTCGAGCCGGGCGCGGGCGCGGGCGAACTCGGCGGGGGAGCCGACGCAGGTCACGTCGCCGCTGCAGACCAGGCAGTCGGGAGTCAGCGCCGCGATGCGGGGGACGGCTAGGTCAAACCACTCCTCGTGCAACGTGCCACGGCGCCGGAGCAGGTAGTTGAGGCGTCCGAGCAGGCGCTTGTCAAAGGCCGCCGTCAAGCGGCCGGGGCGGGCGGTGAAGTGGAGGTCGGAGAGATGGACGATGCGCATGGCGGCGGCGGGGCCGGGCGCGGTGTCTGGCCGTGGCCGGTCGCTCACGGCGTCGGGGTGTCCGTCGGCGGGGTGGCCGCCTTCATCGCCTCGTATTCGTCGAGCAGCGGCCGGGCTTCGTCGGCCAGCCCCGTGGTGTTCAAGTGAGTCTGGATGAGGGCCGGGGCTTCAGCCCGGCAGAGCAGGTAGGCCCCGATCACCAAGTGGGCGCGGTCGTCGTCAACCCCCTTCTTGGCGGCCGCCGCCAACATGAGCTTGACCAACTGGGCGGTCTCGACCTCAGTCAGCGGCACGTTGAGGGGATCCACCTTCTCGCCGATGGGCTTGCCGCGTTCGTAGACGGTCTCCCGGATCTCGGCGGCAATGTCCCGTGGGCCGACCGCGACGATGGTGACCTTCTGCGGGCGGCTCTTGACCGCGATGCGCTCGCCCTTGAGCAACTCGCCGGAGTCGCTGACCAGCTTGAAGGCCTCCTCGGCCAAATCAATGGCGTGCTGTTTGCCGCGGGCCCAGTCACGGAACTCCTCCTCGCGGGCGGCGGCCATGGCGGTGAACTGGGCGCGGGCGCCGTCGTAACGGTGTTCACGGCAGAACCGCACGACGTCCGCGCGCAGCCGGCCCTGCTCGCTGCGCAGCTGGGCCAGACGCTCCTCGCGGGCCTTGGCCTGCGCCTCTTCGAGCTGCCGCTGCCGCTCGGCCTCCTCCTCGGCCTTGAGGGCGGCCACGCGGGCCTGCTCATCCTGGCGAACCTTGTCCTGCAGCTCGCGCGACCGTTTGCGCCACGCGGTCAGCTCCTCGGTGCGCAGGTCGGCGCGGAGGGCGCGCACCTCGCGTTCCGCCGCCGCGGCCGTCCGCTCGGTGACCTGCCGTTCGAGGCTGGTGACCCCCGGATGGGCCGCAACCAGCTCGGCCCCCTTGGCGAGGATGTCGGCGTCGTCGGCGTTGGTGCGGATCAGCAGGTCGAGCCCGCCAAGGGCTTCGTACTGCGACGCCGTCAACCCAAGGCGCGCCAACTCGTCCTCGAACGCGTTGGCCTTCTTCCTCTGCGCCAGCACGTAGATGACGACGGCGGCGGCCGCCGCCAGGACCACAGCCCCGCCCACCAGGAGCCCGAGCATGGCCTTGGTCGAGAGACCGCGCCGGCGAGCCCGGGCCGGAGCCGGGACGGCGGCGCCCGGCGGGATGACAGTGTCGGGAAGGACGGCGGCGGTTTCGGGCCCGGCCACGGCCGTGCCGGTGCCGTCCGCCTGTCCGTCCCTGCCCTTGAGCCGGATGGCGATCCGGCGGCCGGCGGCGGCCGTCCCCGAGGCGGCCGCGGGGGCGGTGGCGGCGGCGGGCGCCGGCCCCGAGGCGCCCGGCTTGCGCAGCAACATCTGCCTGGCCTTGGGCGCGGCGTCAATGTCCTTGTCGGGGGTCGGCATGGCCATGTCTTCATCCAGCCGCGTGAGGTCAATGGGCACCTGGAAGACCTTCATCGGCTTGCGCACCATCTCCTTGTGCGCCTTGATCCGCTTGATCTCATCGAGGACCTCGGCCGCGGACTGGTAGCGGTGCCCCGGCCGCTTCGCCATCATCACCTCGATGAGGTCGGCCACCGGCGGCGGCAGGTCCGAGACCTGGCGGCGCGGCGACACCAGGGGTTCGCAGATGTGCTTGCGGGCAATGTCGGTGGCCGAGGTCCCCGTGTACGGGTACTTGCCCGTCACCATGTGGTAGAGCGTGGCGCCCAGGCTGTAGATGTCGGCGCGGTGGTCGCCCGGCCAGCCAAGCAGCAGCTCCGGGGCGATGTACTGCGGGGTGCCGAGGATCTCGGTCTCCTCGCTTTCACGCAGGTCGCTGCCGGCACGGGCCAGCCCAAGGTCGGCCAGCTTGACCTGGCCCGACTCGGTGACCATGATGTTGTCGGGCTTGACGTCGCGGTGAACCAGCTGCGTGCTCGTCCAGGCCACGTCCAGCGCCGTGGCGACCTCACGGGTGATCTCCAGCGAACGGTCAACCACCAGCCGGCCGACGTTCGCCAGCAGCGTCTTCAGCGTGTGCCCCTGCACATACTCCATGGCGAAGTAGTGGATGCCCTCGTCCTCGCCGACCGCGTAGGCCTGAACGATGTTGGGGTGGTTGAGCTGGGCCGCGACCCGGGCTTCCTTGATGAAGCTCACAATGAACTCGCGGTCCGCGGAGAACTGGGGGAAGAGCACCTTGAGGGCGGCCGAGCGGTCCAGCGAAATCTGATGGGCAAGGTAGACGGTGGCCAGACCGCCGCGGCCCAGCTCTTTCTCGATGACGAAATCGCCGAGCACGGCGGTCGGCGAGAGGCGCGTGGGGTGATGATCCTGTGTCGGCGACGGAACGCGGCCTCACGGAACGGTACCAAGCCGGGACGTAGTGTAGCCGGCCTTTGCGCCGGCGGCAAATCGCCCGGCGCGGTTTGCGGCGGCGCCTCCGTGCGGCGGCCACGTTCGAGTTCACGATCCGGCGTGTGCCCGGGGCCGCCGGCATCAGCCGACTGCCCGCTGGGCCGGGCTCCCCGCCTGCCCAAGGTGATCGGCCCCCGCCGGAGCCTCCGCGTTGACGGATCCCGCTTCCGGTGGTAGATTCCATCGTCTGCCGCTCCTCGGGCGCTGCCGTGCCGCGGGGCATGGCAACCGCCCGGCACAACATCAGTCCGGAACGGACGGACAACCCGGTGGATAGATGTAAGTGCTTCCCTTGACATGACTTGTATCTACCCGGAGGGGTGGCTGAGCGGCCGAAAGCGACGGTCTTGAAAACCGTTGGGGCGCAAGCCCCCGTGGGTTCGAATCCCACCCCCTCCGCCACGCTGCGTGGCAACCCGGAACGCCCCGGTCGTCGGGCGCGCCCGTGCCGCAGGGGCCGGAAGGGGCGTGAGCATCGCCCTTCCGCGTTGAAACCCGCGGGAGTCGGGCTAGCTCTATGGCATGTCTTTCCACTGCCGCCGTCGTGTCTGGCGGCTATGAGGCGCGCCCCCGAGCGACGGTTGTCTGGCCGGTCGTCCTCCGGCGGAGATGGCGAGGATCGCCAACCGCGGGGAGAGGCTTGACAGGGTCCATGGCGGCCATCCGCTGAGGCCGGTTGGGGGATGACGCGCGCGACCCGGCGGAAGCCGGCCGAGGAGGCGCTCCGGGCTCGATGTGGGGATGCCGTCGGGCAGATGAATCCTGCCGCAAGGCGGGGCGCGCCGCCGCGCCCTCCCCCCCCCGCATTGCGCCGGGCGTTTGCCGCCTTAGATTATGGCCGTCTGATGAAGGGGCCGGACGGCGCGCCGCCGCGCTCCGCATCTCGCAATACCCAACACTGGCTCCCGGGCCACGGACGACAGGCATGACGGAACCGACACCCCCTTCTGGACAGGACACACCCTCGCTCCCCGACCAGATGCTACAACGCCGGCGCAAGCTGGACGAGCTGCGGGCCGCCGGGGTGGATCCGTTCGGCAGCCGTGTCGACGGCCTCACCAGCACCGCCGCGGCCCGCGAGGCCTACGCGGCGGGCGGCGAAGGCGCCGAGCTCCGTGCCACCCTAGCCGGTCGCCTGACCGCCATGCGGCTGATGGGCAAGTCGGTGTTCGCCGACCTCAAGGATGGCACGGGGCGGCTTCAGCTCTACGTGCAGGCCAACGCGCTGGGCGAGGAGGCCTTCGCGGCCTTCAAACGGCTCGACCTGGGCGACATCGTCACGGTGGACGGCACCGTCTTCACCACCCGCATGGGCGAGGTGACGCTCAAGGTCGAGCACTACCGGCTTCTCGCCAAGGCCCTGCGGCCGCTGCCCGAGAAGTGGCACGGCCTCACCGACACCGAGCAGCGCTACCGCCAGCGCTACCTGGACCTGATCGGCAACGACGAGGCGCGCGCCGTCTTCGCCCGACGGTTTGCCGTGATCCGCGAAATCCGCCGGTACCTGGACGAGCGCGGGTTCATCGAGGTAGAGACGCCGATGCTGCAGCCGATTCCCGGCGGTGCCATGGCCCGCCCCTTCGAGACCTACTACAACGCCCTCGACTGCGCGATGTACCTGCGCATCGCCCCCGAGCTGTATCTGAAGCGCCTGCTGGTGGGCGGCTTTGAGAGGGTCTACGAGCTCAACCGCAACTTCCGCAACGAGGGGCTCTCGCGCCGCCACAACCCCGAGTTCACCATGCTCGAAGTCTACCAGGCCTACAGCGACTGCGCCGGGATGATGGATCTGGTCGAGGGGCTGATCACGACCGTAGCGCAGAACGTCCTCGGCACCCTGGCCGTGCGCTCGGGCGACGGGGTCGAGATCAGCCTCGCCCGGCCCTGGCGCCGCGCCACCTACGCCGAGCTGGTCCAAGAGCGCATGGGCACGGAGTGGCCGGGGCTGCCGCTGCCCGAGAAGCGCGCCCGCGCCCGCGCCGCCGGGCTGGACATCCCCGACGCCCTGCCCGAGCTCGAGATCACCCACGAGGTGTACGAGAAGCTCATCGAGAGGACGCTTCAGGCGCCCACCTTCGTCACCCGGCTGCCGGCCGCCCTGGTGCCCCTGGCCAAGCGTTGCCCGGACGATGAGTCGGTGGTTGACGTGTTCGAGCTGGAGATCGGCGGTCAGGAGATCGCCCCGGGCTACTCCGAGCTGAATGACCCGCTCGAACAGCGGCGCCGTTTCCAGGAGCAGGCACGGCGCACCGCCGGAACCGCCGAGGAACAGAGCGGCCGCATCGATGAGGATTTCCTGGTGGCGCTCGAACACGGCATGCCGCCGGCCGGAGGCATGGGCTTGGGGATCGACCGCCTCGTCATGCTGCTGACCGGAGCGGCATCGATCCGCGACGTCATCCTCTTCCCGCAGATGAGAGCCGCGCAACCTAAGGTGCCATGAAACCGGACGGCCCACCTTGGGCGGGCCGACTGCGTGCGGCGGCCCCGCCTGACACGCCCCGTGCACTCCACCCCGCGAGTGCCGCACACGCCTGCGCCGGAGGCTCGCCATGACGGACGGATTCTCCGTATGGCTCGGGCTCGGCCTGCTACCGGTCCTGCTCGTGCTCTCGGCCTTCTTCTCGGGGTCGGAGACCGCCCTTTTCTCGCTCACCCGGGCCGAGGCCCGGCGCATGCGCAACGGCAGCCCCGGCGAGCGCAAGGCGACCGAACTGCTCGACGATCCGGAGCGCGTCCTCAGCACCATCCTGGTCGGCAACATGGCGGTCAACACGCTGCTGGCCAGCGTCGTCGCCACGCTGGCGCGCATCCTCTTTGAGGAGCAGGGAATCGGGGTGGCGATCGTCGCCAGCACCGCCCTGCTTCTGGTCTTCGGCGAGATCACGCCCAAGGTCATCGCCGTGCAGCAGGCTCCGCGCATCGCCCGGCTGGTGGCGCCGCCGCTGCACGCGGTGAGCCTGGTACTGCTGCCGGTTCGGGCGGTGGCTCAGCGCGTAGCCAACAGCCTGCTGTGGCTGCTCGGCCAGCCACGGGTCGGCGGCTGGGGCGCCGTCACCCCGGAGCAGATCGGCGCGATGGTGGCCATGGGGGAATCGCAGGGCGTGACCACGCGCAAGGAACGCGTCCTCGTCGAGAACATCCTCCGTTTGACCGGCACCACGGCCCACGACATCATGGTGCCGCGCACGGAGATCATCGGCCTGCCGGACAGCCTCACGGTGGCCGAGGCCTTCGCCGCCGCCTGCGGACACCGGCACTCCCGTCTGCCGGTGTACCATGACAACCTCGACGACTCATGGGGCATCTTCTCCGTGCTCGACATCGCCGCCCTCCGCTCCGCCGACGTCGCCGGCAAGACCCTGGCCGAGCTCCGCGGGCCGGTGCGGGACGGCACGTGGCCGGGAGGCCCGGTCTATCCAGCCCACTTCTTCCCCGTCACGGTCCATCTCGAAGCCCTGCTCAACCGCATGCGCGAGTTCCGTGCCAGCATGGTGCTGCTGGTGGATGAATACGGCGGCACCTCCGGCCTGCTGACCATGGACGACATCCTGGCCGAGGTCGTGGGCGGCATCCAGCCGTCCGACGAGGCGGCGCGCGCCGGCATCCTGCCGGGCCGGGAGGCCACGCTGGTAGACGGCCAGACCAGCATCCGCGACTTCACCCGCTTCCTCGCCGTGCACCTGGAGGCCGAGGATGCCGGCACCGTCGGCGGCTACTTTATGGAGAAGCTGGGCCGGCTGCCGCGCGCCGGCGACCGCATCGTGGAGGACGACTGGGTCTTCGAGGTCGTCAAGATGGTCGGCCGCCGCATCGGCACGCTACGCTTCCAGCCGCGGCCGGCCGCCGGAAAGGAGGGGCCGGCATGATGACGTTCCTCCTCATGGTGGCCATCCTGGCCTGCCTGCTGGCGATGGGCTTCTTCAGCGGTACGGAGACGGCCCTGACCTCGGTCGACCCCCTGTTCATCCATGCCCAGGAGCAGCGGGGCGACCGCAACGCGCCGCGCGTCCGGCAACTGCTCAGCCGCATGGAGATGGTCCTCGTCACCACTCTCGTCGGCACCAACCTGATGCACGTGTCCTCGGCCACCCTTGCCGAGCTGCTCCTGCACCGCCACGTTCCCGGCCAGTGGGAGGCGCTCGTCAACACCCTCCTGATGACCCCGATCATCCTGGTGTTCTGCGAGATGGTTCCCAAGGCGACGGGGCGGACTCACGCCAACCGCCTGTCGCTGCTGGTCGCGCGGCCCCTGCGCGCGGTCGAGTTGGCCTTCCTGCCGATCGTCGCCCTCGTCAACGTGCTGTCCACCGGCGCCGCCCGGCTGTTCGGCGGGCCGCGGCGGCGGCGCGGGGCGGTGACGCGGGACGACCTCCAAGTGATCACCGACATGGCGGCCGAGGAAGGCACCCTGCCCGAGGGCGCCGTCGGCATGGTGCAGACGGTGTTCGAGCTGCGCGACCGCCCGGTCTCTTCGGTCATGATACCGCTCATGCAGATGGCGGCCGTGCGCGAGGAGGCCATGGTCGAGGATGCCCTGCGGCTGTCCGCCGTCACCGGGTTCTCGCGCTTTCCGGTCTACCGCGGCCACATCCGCGAGGTGGTGGGAATCCTCGACGTGCGCGCCGTCCTCTACCGCCTGCCCGCCGAGAACCTGCGCCAGTCCTCAGCGCCACCGCGCGCACCGGTACGCAACTTCATGCAGGCGGACTTTGCCCGCGTCCCCGAGCACCGCCCGGTCGGCGAGCTGCTGCATGAACTGCACTTTCACAAGACGCCGATGGCCGCGGTGATCAACCGCGGCGGCGCCGTGATCGGGTTCGTCACCACGGAAGACCTCATCGAGGAAGTGGTGGGCGACATCCGCGACGAGCGCGAGACCGACGCGCACACCGCCGCCGACGCCGCGGCAAGGTAGCGGGCCGCGGATGGAGACGGCCCGCCGGGGTTAGCGTGGCGGCGTCGGCGGATCACGTCCTGCACACGTCAATCACAGGGAGGACAGTCAGATGAGGCGCTTGCAAAACCCCCGCAGACGACAGCTGCCTCGTGCGGTGGAGGGCGGACCTCCGTGTCCGCCAGGTCATACCCGAAGACGCGGTCTGCAGCGGCGGAACCCGGACGACACGGAGGTCGTCCCTCCAGCCCGGCAGACGGCAGTCCTTGTCGAGGCCGGTGGAGGCCCGGACTCCGTCCCGGCGACTCACGCCGGGGTTCTGCAAGTCCCTCGGATGCCGGCGATGGCGAAGATCAAAGCGCAGACGGTTCTACGGGCGCTGGCCTTGGCGGGGCTGGCGGTGGCGGCCGCGGCGCGGGCTGACGAGAAGGTCGTCATCGCCGCGGGCTATCCGACGAGCCTGGGGCTGTTTGAGGTGGCGCCCGACGGCGGCACGCTGTACTTCGGGGCCGGGGATTTCGTCTGGCTCGACCGCGACGCCGCGGTGGTCAAGCGGGTCGGCACCCCGCAGGGCAGCAGCGCCCGCGAGCTGATGCCGCTGGGCACCGGCGAGTTCATCGCCTGCGCCTCGTACAACGGCGGCCACATCGCGCGCTGGCGCGCCGACGGCACGCCGATCCGGAAACTGGTCGGCAAGGGCAAAGACGAAAAGCAGATCCGCTCGGACATGACCGGCTGGACCAGCCCGTGCGGGGCCGCGATCGATGAAGCCCGCCAGCGCATCTTCGTGCTCGACACCACCATGGCGCCGCGCGACGACCGCAAGATCCCCGACCCCGACTGGTCGCGGATCGCCGTCTATGACTTCGACGGCAACTACCTCGCCGACATCAATCGCTATGACGCGGCCGCGCCCGACGCCGCGCAAAACGACGCGCGCCGCACGTGGTACGACGACATCGAGGCGGACGCCGGCCGCCAGCGCGTCTACGTCACCGCGCGCGCCAGCGCTGAACTCCTGGCCTTCGGGTACGACGGGGCGCGGCAGGGTGCGGCGCCGGGGCGCGGCGGCATCGCCGTCTTCCCGGACGGCCGCGTCGCCGTGGGGGGCAAGAGCGGGGGCGTGCAGATCTACAGCCCGGAGCTGTCGCCGCTCACGCTCGTCGAGCTGCCGCCGGGCAGCGGCCGCCTGATCGACCTGGAATGCGACAACCAGGGCGGCCTCTACGCCTCGTTCGAGAACGCCACGCTGGCCTTCGTGCATTGGAGTGCGGACCTCGCAACCCGCGAGGAAGAGGGGCCGCCCTACCGCCGGCTGACCGTGGACTGGGGCGAGCGAAGCCGGCCGGACGACGCCCCTTTCGTGATCAAGGCGACGCTCAGCGGCCGCCCGACGCCCGAGCCCGGCGCCGGCTTCACGGCGTGGTACCGGCCGGTGGACGGCCCCGACGTGAACTGGCGCCCGTTGCCCTCGACGCCGGTCGAAGGCGGGATTGAAGTGACGCCGCCCGCGGCTGTCCCCCGCGCCTGCGAACTGGCCGTGCGGGCGGGCGAGGGCTTAATCGATCTTGGCGACCTGCGCCGCGACCCCAGCCTCACCGCGCTCTTCGTCTTCCGGCCCGCGGGAGCAGAAAGCAGCCTGAGCGTGTTTTCGACGACCGGACGGCGCGTGTTCCGGGCCGGCGAGGCGATTGACATCGAGGTGGTGGCGCGGGGTCCGCTGGCCGGACAGGCCGGTCCATTGCGGATCGTGCTGGGCAACCTCGACCTCGGCCAGGTCAGCCTGCAGGGAGGGCGCGCTTCGCTGCGGATTCCGCCGACACTCACGGCACGCCTGACGCCGGGGACGTGGGGAGTAATGGCCAGGCCGCCGACCCCCCAGGCGGGTCCGGCGGCGGCTGGCTGGGTCGAATATCCTCTGCATCTGGAAATCACGGCGGCCGAGGCCGACTCGCCCCTGCAGCGCGTCGTCTACCAGGAGTTCGAGCAGGCCCCGGCCACAGTCCGGCCGCACACCCCGCAGGGGTTGGCCGACATCCGTTCCGGCATCCGGCTGCACGCGGCGGCACTTGCGCGGCAGGGCTTCAATCGCGAAACCGACCGTCTGGCCACCAAGATCGACCGCGGCAACGGGCCGGCGGGCTGGGGGCGCGGCTATTCGCCCGTGCCGCTGGCCCACCCGGGCTTCGCGCCGCCGGAGCACTACGCACTGCCGCATCCCGGCGCCAACTGGGAGGCGGAGTTCTACCTCGACTGCGCACTGAGGAACGGGATCGGTTACGACACGCAGATCCTCGCGCATTGCGACGGCGTCAAGTTCCGTGACGTGCACCTCGAACAGTTCAACCCCACGCTGCAACGCATCGCGCAGTGGCTGGGCCGCTACCCGGCTTTCCGTGGCTTCAACTACAACGATGAGATGTTCTTCGGCGGCTGGGCGCAGGGCTGGACGCCGGACGACGCCGCCTGGCTCGACCAGGCCCAGGCCGGGCCGCTCGCCGGACGGCCCCGCGCCGACGTGCTCATGCACGCCCTGCGCGTCATGTACGGGAACTTCAACGCGGCGGCGCGCGAAGCCCTGCCGGGCGTGCGGCTGACGACGACCCCGATGTGGCAGTTCCCCGCCGTCGAAGGCAGCTATGCGCCGGTCATCTACGAGGGCATGGACGAGAGCTACACGCACTTCCTCTCCGAGGGGTACAACTACACGTGGTATCCCGCCCACTCGGTCGAGCTGTTGCGCCGGCCCGGCCTGCCGGTGATGGGTGTCTTTGACAACCACTACGGCTACCGCGACGGCGCCGGCTACCTCCAGGATCTCATGCAGGTGCTCGGCCGCGGCGTGCAGGGCGCCGGCACCCAGCACAAGGGCGCCTTCGCCGACCCCGCCGGCGCCACCGCCTACGCGGTCGGCAACGAGCTGGCGCGCCTCTATGGCCCGGTCTTCGCCGAGGCCGCCCCCGACAACGAGGCCGCCGTCCTCTATTCCTACACCCAGGACATCACGGAGAAGCGCAATCAGGTCGGAACCCCGCACTTCGAACGCGTCTTCGAGCTGACCTCTGCCGGACTGATGGCCGGGGTGCCGATGAGCATTGTCTACGAAGAGGATGTGAGCGCCGGGTGGCTGCTGCCTGACGGCGCGCCGCGGGTGCCGATGCTATTCCTCGTCGGGCAGACGCAGCCGCTGCCCGATCCCGTGTGGCGGCGCATCGAAGAGTATGCCGCCGCCGGCGGCCGCGTCTTCGGCGACGCCGCCTGCGCCGAGCGGGCCGGCGTGACCAAGCTGGCGATCGAAACCCACCGCCTCAGGCAGCTCTACCACGACGGCTATGCGGCCGACACCATGTACCCGCTCTGCGGCCCCGTCCTCGAACAGCTCGCGACGGAACTGAGAGCCGCCGTGGCCGCCTGCCGCCGCTGGCCGGTCGACTCCGACAGCCCGTGGGTCGCCGTGAACCGCTTCGCCGGCGGCGACGTCCGCTACATCCTGCTGTCCACGGACGAAGGCGCCCCGCC
Source organism: Lentisphaerae bacterium ADurb.BinA184 (assembly GCA_002068325.1). Lineage (GTDB taxonomy): Bacteria > Verrucomicrobiota > Lentisphaeria > Oligosphaerales > MVZH01 > MVZH01. The sequence continues at coordinate 16,724 of MVZH01000003.1, forward strand.
CCCGTGGGAGGCGGGCGACTTCTGGGCTCTGGGAAGCCTGTACCGGTTCTCCGTGCTGCCGCAGCGGGCGCGGCTCTCGCTGCCGCGTGTGCGAGGCGTGGTGTACGACCTCTTCGAACGCCGACAAGTCCAGTTGCGGCGCGACGGCGAGCGCTCGGTGCTGGACGCCGATATGACCCTCTTCCCGGGCCGCCTGTTCGCCGTGGCTCCCTTCGCGCTCGAAGCCCCGCGCCTCGAAGCCATGTCGCGGCCGGACGGGTGCGAGTTCACCGTCTCCCTGCGCGGCTCGTGGGGGCGGGAGCTGCGCGGCCGCGTCCCCATCCTCATCCGCCTCTTCGGCCGGGCAGGGGCGTCGGATGACGCAGTGACAATGGCGGCCGAGATCAGCCGCCTGACGGACGCGCAGGGGCAGTTCAGGGGAACCCTCGCCGTGCCCGCCGGCGGACAGTCGTGGCGGCTACAGGTCACCGAAATGCTCGGCGGCAGGCAGAGTGAGGTCACCGTGCAGGGCTGGCCGGGCGCCGTGACGGTCGTCGTCCGACCGGATGTTGATGTCCTACGGCCGGACCGCATCGCGCATCTGCTCGAACAGAACGCCGGAAGGCCTGTGCAAGTGGTCGCGACGGAGACGAAGCATCTGGAGGGCAACGACATAGACGCACTGCTGACCGCGTTCCAGGCGCGCGGCGTGGACGTGGAGGTTGCGGACTCCGCAGATCCGGCGGCGCAGCCCGGCGTCCTGGTGCTAGCCGGTGTCGTGCGCGGCCAGGCCTACGGCCCGGTGTTGGCGCGGGCCGTCGCGCAGGGACTGCTGCCGGTGGCGGTCTCCGACAATGTGCCGGGTGACGGACGGGGGGTGGTCACGGCGGTCTTTGCGCCGCGCCAGTACCGCGAGAACGCGATCGTGATCCTGGGCGGCGACGCGGCCGGACTCCGCAAGGCCGTCCGCGAACTGGCGCGCTACCTGACGACAGGCGACACGGGCGAAGCCACAGTCGGCCAGACCGCGTCGGCACCTGCGGGTGCCCGCGGCCGGCGGATCGAGGCAAGCCTTCCGCCACCGGCGCCCTTGCGCGAACGGATCGGGATCCGTCTCGACGGCGTCCAGGCGTCCGGAAAGCGTATCCTGTTGACCGCCAAGGGATTGCACCGCAACCTGGCGCTGATCGATGTGAGCGGCCCGCGGCCGGAGGTCGTGCTGGCGGCGCGGGTGGGACAGGGCGAGAGCGCCAAGGCATGGCTGAGCCCGGACGGACGCCGCTTCGGCGCGAGCGCGCGCGTCGCGGGCGGGCCGGGGCTGGTGTTCGCCTACTGGGAGGACGCCGCATCGCCGCCGTGGTACTTCGCCCCCTTCGGCGATGCGCCGCGTACGCTGGCGGCGTTCGCGGTCTCCAGCGACGGCCGGCACGTCGTGGTTCCCGGCCGCTACGGCGCGGCCTGTTTTGAACGCACGGCCGAGGGCTGGCGCGAGGCGTGGGCGCGCGAGTCCTGGCCGCGCTTCGCATCGCTGGACTGGCCGGTCTCCGCCATGGCCAACCGCGACCCGTTCACCGACGTGGCCGTGCCCCCAAACGCCGACTACGCCGTGCTGGCGCACAGCGAACTGACCAACAACGGCTGGGTGACACCCGAGTACACCGGCGGCGTAACCCTCGAAGCCGTGGGGCTGGCCGACGGCCGGACACGCTGGTCATTCCCCGTCCCGATCCCCGACCAGCTGCTGTTCTTCCAAGGGATCGAGTTCGGCGCGGACCTCGCACTGGTCCAGGTGCAGGCCGGCAGCTGGAACAAGGAGACCTACCACTTCTTCACCCTCGATGCCCAAGGCCGCGAGTTGGGACACTGGGAGGGAGCCGCGGCGCCGACGGCACGCGCCGTCTCGCCGCGCGGCGATCGGGTGGCCCTGTCATACGACGACCGCCGCGTCGAGGTGCGCGGCCGGGCCGGCGAGCTGCTGGCCAGCGTGCGCATGGCCGGACAGCCGGTCAGCCTGGTGTGCCGGGAGGCTGCAGCGGATGTCCTCGTGGGAACGGACTCGGGGGAGATCCTCTGCGTGGGGCGTGATGGTCAGGTCCGGCCTCTGACCGGGGTGGCCCCGGTGGCCCGGCTGGCCATGGATCCGCTCTCGTGGGATGTCGTCGCCGCAGGATGGGACGGACGCCTGCGCATCCTGCCGGGGGGCGAGGTGGACAGGGCACTGACCTTTGATTGTACGCCCGCGATGCAGGATGCCACTCCGTTGCGTGAGGTTCAGGCGAACGCGGCGGTGACGGACGGACCGCGGCTGATCCGGCCGCGGCGATCCCCCACGTGCTCAAGCGCCGTGCCGGCCGGCGACAACCTCCTGCGCAACGGCGGCGCCAAGCTGACCGTCGGCGGCACCGGCGGGTGGATGTCCGAAGGCAAGGTCCAGATCACGGCGGAGGATTTGACCGACGGCAAGGTTGCGGACTCCGCAGCCCTCAGACCGTGGTTGAGCCTGGACGAGCTGTTCTGGAGTTCGACCGCGGGCCGCGAGATGTGGGTGCAGGTCGACTTCCCGCAGCCGACCGACGTCAGGGCACTGACCGTGTACGACGAGCCGTCGCGCCCGGCCGCGTGGACGCGCGAGGCCGTGGTGCAGATCTGGCACGAGGAAGGCAAGCAGTGGAAGGCGGCGGCGGTCGGCGTGTTCCTCGACAGCGCCGTCAACACCTATGCCCTTGACGCCAAGGGCGTGACCCGGCTGCGCTACCTGCCCCGAGCCAACACCTTCACAAATCTGTATTGCACCGAGGTCGAGGTGCGCTGATCGCGGCCGGGGCCCGCCCCGGCCACTCATGCCAGGGTTCTGCAAGCCGCTCGTGGGAATCGGCTCGCCCCCAGCCCCCCTTCCTCCTGGTCCCGACCGGCGCTGACGCTGGCGCCGGCGTGCCGGTGCTGCAAGCCTGGGCAGCGCGGCGCCGCGCGCGTAGTCCGTCCGCCGCCAACCATTGGGGAGCCCTAAATCATGACCACGCCAACCACGAATCCGCTGCCGCGCTGGCGCGGGTTCAACCTGCTGGAGAAGTTCACGGCGGATGACCGTTCGGGGAGCGTGCGCTTCGGTTGCCGCAACCCGCCGTTCCGCGACGAGGACTTCCGCTGGATCGCCGACTGGGGGTTCGATTTCGTCCGGCTGCCGATGTCGTACCGTTGCTGGTCCGCGCCCGAGCGCTGGTTCGAGATGGACGAGGCCGTTGTAGCGGACGTTGACGATGCGGTCGGACTCGGGCAGCGCCACGGCCTCCACGTCTGCCTCAACCTGCACCGCGCTCCCGGCTACTGCGTCAACCCGCCGGCCGAGCCGCGCAACCTGTGGCGGGACGCTGACGCCCTGCGTGCCTTCTGCCATCACTGGGAGGCTTTCGCCCGGCGCTACCGCGGCATCGCCAGCCGGCAACTCAGCTTCGACCTGGTCAATGAGCCGCCCGCCCCGTCGGAGGAACGGGGCCTGTCGCGCGAAGACCATGAGCGCGTGGTGCGGGCGGCGGTCGCCGCCATTCGCGCCGCCGACCCCGACCGGCTCATCATCATTGACGGCCTCGCCTGGGGCAATGAGCCGGTGCCGGAGGTGGCCGACCTCGGCATCGCCCAGAGTTGCCGCGGCTATCTGCCCTTCGGCATCAGCCACTACCGCGCCCCGTGGTGCGGCGACGCCTGCATGAGCGCACCCGTGCCCTCCTGGCCTGGCGCCTGGAACTGGGGCGACCCGCCGTGGGATCGCACACGCCTCGAAAGGCAGTACGCCCAGTGGGCCGCCCTGATCGCCCGGGGCATCGGCGTGCACTGCGGCGAGTGCGGCGGCTTCAAGCACACGCCGCACGCCGTCTTCCTCGCCTGGTTCGCAGACCTGCTCGACATCCTCACCGGCCACGGCATCGGCTACGCACTCTGGAACTTCCGCGGCGCCTTCGGCATCCTCGATTCCCAGCGCGCGGACGTGGCCTACGAGGACTGGCACGGGCATCAGCTCGACCGCCAGCTGCTGGATCTGCTGAGAGCCTTCTGACCCGACGGCCTGCTCGTGGACAGGCACGCAATGGCAACCGTGTGTGACGCCTCCGGGGGAACGACGCCGACGTCTCCGCCGACCGGCAACGGCACCCCGGCGATGAGCCGCCGCAACATGCGGCTGGCCATCCTCTCCGCCTGCTGGGGCGCCATCCCCCAGGTGATGATCAAGGACAGCAGCGTCCTGGTCATCTTCGCCGCCTTGATCGGCGCCGGCGAGACGGTGGCGGTGCTGACCACCGCCGTCAGCGACCTCTCGCTGTGCCTGCTCATGCTTCCATTCGCCGCGCTCTCCGACCGCATCGGGGTGAAAGCCCAGATCATCGGGGCGGTCATGGTCAGCGCATCGGCCTTCCTGCTGCTGGCCGCCACCCCCTGGCTGGGGGCCGCGGCCAAGCCCGTGCTGCTCGGCGGCCTGACCGTGTTTGCGGTGGCGATCGCCGCCTATCTGGCCGCCTGGTTCCCGATGTTGGAGCGCATCGTGCCGGCGACGCAACGGGGGCTGTTCTTCGGGAGGCTGCGGTTCAGCTGGCAACTCGTGGTGACCGTGTTCGTCTTCGCCTCCGGCTGGTATGTGGGGCGTCATGCCACGGTGGGGCGCCTGCAGGCCATCATCGTCCTGGCCGCCATCATCAGCCTGGGCCGGGCCTACTACGTCGGCCGCATCCGGGTGCCGCCCGCCCCGACTCCCCCGTTGCGGCTGAGGGCCGCCCTGCGGGAGGCGGTGCGCAACCGGGCGCTGACCGGCTGCGGGGTCTACCTGTTCTTCCTCTATCTGGCCGCCAACGCCACCATCCCCGTGGCTTTCGTCTTTGCCCGCAACCACCTGCGCCTCGCGGACAACCTCATCGTCATGCTCTCGGCCATCTCGATGGTCGGGCTGATCCTTGGCTACAGCCTCGGCGGCCACCTGGTGCAACGCTATGGAGTCAAGGTCGTCCTGCTGTTCGCGCACGTGGGGTTTGCCGTGCTCAACTTCGTCCTGCTTGGCGTGCGGACCGGCCGGCTCGCCTCCGTGATGGTACTGGCCGCGACCCTGGGGGTCTACGGCGTCCTGGTCGCCTGCGCCTCGATCGCGGTCTCCAGCCAGCTGCTGACCCTGGCCTCACCCGCCAACAAGGCCGTCTCCATCGCCTTCGGCTACAGCCTGTACGCCGCCGGCCAGGGCGGCTCGCGCATGCTCGCCTCAGTGGTGCTGGGCAGCGGAATGCTCGCGGACAGCTGGCACGTCGGAGACCTCCTCCTCACCCGTTACCACAGCCTGTTCCTATGCTTCGGATGTGGAGTCATCGCCGCCATGCTCCTGCTGGTACTCGTGCCCGGCTTCGTCCACGACGTCGAACCGTTGCCGACCGCCTGAACGAGATGGCGCGCCCGGGCGCCCGCCAGCCCCCACGGGGGCGTTAGCCTGGGTTATTCACAAAGAGGAAACGGAGGCAACGAAGGGTTTGCGTTGCAGGAGGTTACCACCCCACGTGCGGTTGGGCGGCGCGGAAAGCGACGGCTCTCGCAGTGGCTCGCAGGCTATTGCAAACCAATGAGATATACTTCCGTTATCTCCGTTGCCTCTTTGTTCATGAATAACTCGGGTTAGACCGCCTGCACACGAGTCACGGAAGCCGCCCATGAACCAGTCCATCGAACGAGTCCGCGCCGTGATCAGCGGCCAGATGCCCGACCGCACCCCGCTCTTCGACCTTTTGCGCAACTCGGCCGTCATCCGGCATTTCACCGGCGTCGAGCTGACCGTCGAAAACGGCGCGGAGCTTGTCTACAAGGCGTACGCTCCGGCCATCGATGCCACGCGGCCGACGGTGAAACACCCGGCCCGGGAAGAAACCGTGACGCTGCCCGACGGGCGCCGGCAGCATGTCCGCCGCTGGACGGCGTGGACCGAACGCCGCCACTACGCCGACAGCGCCGCCTACGCCTGCGATGTCCGCAGACGGCTGGCGGCCTTCGATCCCACGTGGACGGCCGCCGGCCACAGCGCCCTCGACGCCACGCTCGCCGCCTTCGCCGCCGACCGCCGCCGACTGGGCGAAGTCTTCTACGTCCCCGACATCCCCGGCCCCTTCCTAATGGGCCTGTACGGCGAGGTCGGACTCGAACACTTCTCGTACTACCTCGCCGACTGCCCCGACGCCATCACCGGGCTGCTGGAGATGCACACGGCCTACGCCGAAAGCTGGTACCATCACCTGCCGGCCAACCACGGCATCGAGGCCGGCTTCCTCGGCGACGACATCGCCTTCAAGTCCGGCCCCCTCTTCAGCCCCGCCTGGATGCGCAAACACTACTTCCCCCGACTGGGCCGCGCCGTTGCCGCCGCCCATGCCCGCGGCATCAAGGTGCTCTTCCACTCCGACGGCAACCTCAACCCCATCCTCGACGACCTCGTCGCGGCCGGCATCGACGGCCTCAACCCCATCGAGGTGCTGGCCGGCATGGACGTCGGCGACATCCATCGCCGCCACCTCCGGCTCTTCCTGGCCGGCGGAATCGATGTCTCGCAGCTGCTGCCCTTCGGTACGCCGGGGCAGGTGCGTGAGGCGGTGCGAAAGGCGATCGATGCCGCCGAAGGCCGTCTCCTGGTCGGCAGCAGCACCGAACTCAACGAGGAAGTCCCCCTCGCCAACTTCCTCGCCCTGCGCGACGCCGCACTCGAAGGCTAAAGCCGCCCAGTCTGTTCGCCACGACCATCCCCCTGCCCCGCCCCAATCGGCCCCTGACCCTCACCGAGTTCGCGAAAACGCCCGTGTTTTCACGAACTGCCGGGCACGGGAGGCATCCGGACTGTGTGCGGAGACAGCCTGCCGTTTTCGCGAACTGGGACGCCCGGCCAGGCCGGATCGAGTGCGTGAAAACGCCCGTGTTTTCACGAACTGCCGGACACGGGAGGCGTCCGGACTGTGTGCGGAGACAGCCTGCCGTTTTCGCGAACTGGGACGCCCGGCCAGGCCGGATCGAGTGCGTGAAAACGCCCTGTTTTCACGAACTGCCGGACACAGGAGGCGTCCGGACTGTGTGCGGAGACAGTCTGCCGTTTTCACGAACTGGGCCGCCCAGGCAGTCCCGGTCGAGTTCGCGAAAACGCGGGCGTAGGTCAGCGCCTGTCTGCGAGGGCAGGCAGTGCGGCTCGCAGTTCCTCGAGGAATCCGGCGTGCCAGAGGGCGAAGTGGCCGTCGGTGAAGCCGGCGGCGTCGGGCGAGGTGCGGGCGAGGACGATCCTGCCTTTGCCCAGCGTCAGCACGGTCAGCCGACGGTCTGCGGAGTCCGCAACCTGAGCCTTGCGGGCGAGTTTGGCGACGACTTCGGCACGCCCGGTCTGGTCGCCTGGGGTGAGTGCTTGCCCCGTCACGGGGTCTGTCCCCAAGTCTTCGGGCAGGAGGATGAAAGTTTCGCCGTCGGACACAGCCTTTTCGAGGGCGGCGGCATGGCGGCGCCAGTCGCTGCGGGCGAGGCGTTCGAGGATGGCGTGGCGGCCGAGGGCGCCGGCCGGCAGGTAGGCGGTCAGGCCGAAGCGCGTGGCGGCCTCATCGGCGTACAGCGCGGTCAGGGCGCGGAGGAGGCCAAGGAATTCGCCGTCGGTCATGCCGGCCAGGTGCCACGGCTCGCGCGTCTCCCAGCGGTCGATGGCGGGCAGGTCGGTGGCGGGGCCGCCGACGGTGACGCGGCAGGTTGCGGAGCGTGCGGCCGAGGCGTCGGTCAGGACGAATTCGACTGTCGCCGCTTCGAGGTGGGCAGGCAGATCGAAGGTGGTGCTGCCGCCGGCGACGAGGTCGCGTTCGTAGAGCCGGACCGGGCCGAGTCGCGCCCCGGTCTTCGGCTCGAGGCGCCAGGCGCGCAGGGTCAGGGCGTGGGCGGACTTGACGGGCGCCCCGGCGGCGTCGGTGATACTTGCGTCGAGCACGATCCGCCCGCCAGTGGCGACCGTCGCCTGGCGCGGTGCCAGCTCGACCCGGCCGCGCTTCTCAGGCAGAATGTTGAGGATGCGCCAGCCGGCCGGGGCGATGGCGACCGGGACATAGGGCTGCCCGGAACGCGCGTCGGTGAGAAGGGGCAGGCTCTCGCCGCTGACCAGATCCACCACCTCGGCGGCGGGCAGGCGGAGCAGGAGGCGGTCGTTCTCGTTGGCGTAGGCGCGCCAGTCGCGGTAGAGGCGGATCTGGTGGGAGGGCGTCGCGCCGTCGGCGGTGAGCGTGTAATGCCGGGCGAGGGTGAGCGGGTCGTGGACTTCGACGGTGCAGTCGGCGGGGTCACGGCCGAGGAAGTAGGGTGGCGGCGCGCAGCCGGCGGCATCCGCGAAAGCCCGCATGAGCAGGCGGTAGGCCTCCTTCGGCTGGCTCCAGGCGGTATACCATTTCTCGGGGTGGAAATAGAGGCTGTTGTAGTAGAAGACGTTGCCTGATCCGTGCTTGCGGTGCAGGAGCGCCGGCTGTCCGTCGCGGTGCCGGGCCAGCACGCGGGTGCCGTCATCGAGCTGGGTCACGGTCTGGTGCATGAAGCTCTGCAGCTCGATGGGTTCGCCGCCGGGGAAGTAGCCGCCCCTCGGGGGGAACTCGACCGGCAGATCCTTCTCGAAACTGGCTGGGAACAGCCGCCCATAGCTGCCCGTGAAGCTGTGGCTGAAAGTCGCGCCGACCAGTTCGCGCGTGCCGGCGCCGGGCGCAACGTCGTACGGTTTGCCGTGGCCGTCGTGAGTAGCGAGTTTGGCGGTGCAGACCAGGGTGCCGCCAGCCGCCACAAACGCCGCAAGTGCATCCGCCTCCTCCGGATCGAGGCACTGCACGTACGGCGCGACGACGAGTCTGCAGCCGGCAAGGGTGTTCTGATTGACGAAGCGCGGGTTGTAGCCGCTCTCCTGCAGGGCTGTCCACACCACCTGTTCGAAACCGCCGAAGCCGGCCGCCCACGGCACACGCTCGCCCTCCTCGCGGAGGCCCATCATCCACGCCTCGCGCCCCATGGCGGCGCGCCAGGGACGCTCCGGGATGAAGACGCCGACCTCGGGGTTCTTCGCCAGCCTCGGCTTGAGCACCCCGGCCTCGCGCCCGCGCAGGGATTCGCGCAGCGCCTTCATGTGGATGCCGGCGCGGGTGTGCGTCATGTCGGGATTGAACTGGAGCGGGAAGTCGTACCAGAAGGCCATGGCGGTGGCGCCCTGGACCAGCGAGCAGGCGTAGATCTGGTTGACGTTGTCGAGGTTGGGCATAAAGCCCCAGTTCATGACGAAGGCGACATCGTCCAAGGCCCACTGCGAGAGGAAGGCGTAGTAGGAGGTGCTGATGGCCGGCGGATAGAGCCAGTGCATGTACATGCCGATGAATTCCATCTGCGTGAGGAAGGTGTTGTCCATGCTCATGACGCTGGCGTGGGTGGGGTTGTGGGCGCGGGTGAACCGTTCGAACGCGGCGTAGGCCTGGTGAACGTACCAGTGGTAGAAGGCGTGGGTATCGACGTAGGGGCTGAGGTTGGCGGGCAGGTCGGCGGGCGTCGGATCCAGGTGTTTGAACGGTTCGGAGTACTTCCGCTCCAACCTGATCTCGTCGAAGCTGGCGTACTGGCTGCCCCACTGGGCGTTGAGGGCGGCGATGTCCGGGTACTGGGTCTGGAGGAACTTGCGGAACCAGAGGCTGGCGCCGTCGGGCGCGGGGCCGTCGCCCCAGTGCCAGGTTGTGCCAAAGGCGGGGCCGAATCCGGGTTCCTCGCCGTACGAGAACAGGCAGTAGACCGCCGTGGGGAATCTGGCTTGCGCGATCATCTTCGGACAGGCGTCGAAGCCTCCGTCCGGCGGCCAGTCGAACTGCACATCGACGCCGCCGTTGCCGTGCTCGTGATAGCCGCGCCAGCCGCGGCGCCAGGCGTGCGGCAGGTTGCCGGGGTCCAGCCGCATGCCGAGCCCGTTGATCCCCATGTCCGCGAACAGATCGAAGACGTAGGACGTGAGCGTGACCGGCCCGCGGCCCACGGTATGTTCCCACGGCGCCCACTGGATCTCATCGCGCGGAGACCACTTGGCCCAGCGCTCGACCACGGTCTCGGCGACGGCTGCCCCGGCCGCGCCGGCGTTCGCCCGCACCACGGCCCAGTAACACCAGCCCTGCACGCCTTCGTCCGGCATGGTCAGCTCAAAGCTGTAGTCGGTCTTGGCGCCGGCTCCCAACGGCCCGGCCTCCTTCGTCTCAGTCCGCAACGCCAGCCCGTCAATGTCGCGCAGCACCAGAGTCACGGTGACCGGCGGCAACGCCGCGGGGCCGGTGTTTTCGACGACGCCCTTGATCCTGAAGGCCGCCCCGGGCGCGACGCCGAGTCCCTTCTGGTCAAGCGCCACGGTCACGCCAATGGTTCTCTCCAAGGTGAAGGTTGCCATGGACACGGGCACGCGCGGCGCGTAGTCGCTGGCCGGCGTGAAACGCACGCCGCATTCGCCGGCCTTCCAGTCACGGGCCAGCGGAACCTCGACTCGCGCGGACGTCGCCGCGGACAGCGCCTGGGCGAAGAGCTTTGTGCCGTCGGCACTGATCAGCGCCAGTTCGCCGGCGACGGCGGCCGATGCGGTCACCTCGACGGACACGGCCGCACCGTTGACCCGCGCCGGGACGGTCACACTGACGAGGTCGTCGGCCGGCTTGCCGCCGAGCACGCGCAGTGCCCGATCCCAGAAAGCCAGCCAGGCCTCGTCGGCCAGCGCCGACTGCGCGGGGAAGAGTCCCAGCGGGTTGTAGAGCACGCGCGCCTCGCCACGCCGGCACAGGACGACGACCGGCTTGCCGTCGGGCGCGGTGAGCAGTGCTTGGTCGCCGGGCTGCAGGGCGTAGGCCGGGATCTTGGCGGCGCCATGCTTCAGCAGGGGTGCCGGGACGCCGGTTAGCCAAGGTGCGCTGCCGAGGCTCAGCGGCTGCTCGGCAGCAAGGTCCCACGCGGGGTCTGTCCCCAAGGGCAGCAGCGCCTTCAAGGCGGCGATGCCATCGGCCTCGGCGGGGTCGGGGCTGCCGTCCTTCGCCTTGCCCGGCTCCGGCGGCGGGGCCAGCACAAGAAGCCCGCCTCCGCCCGTTGCGAACTCTGCAAGTGACTTGTAAAGAGTGGGTTGTGGGAGTCTCCCGCGCAGGACGACGACGTCGAGAAGCCGCTCGCGGATGAGCGTTGCGGACTCCGCAATCCTGGCGTCGTTGACCGCGTCGCGCATGGCCTGCGTCTGGCCCATGAACTCGCCGCCGAGGGCGTTGATGGCCGGCTCGGAAGCACCGCCGAGAAGCTGGTACGCGAAAAAGCGCACCGGCAGGCGCGACTCGAGCCAGCGGTCGACCGGCTGCTGCTTGGGCGCGCCAAGGTTGTCGAAAGTGAAGTCGAGGACGCGGACGCAGGCGGGGGGCGCCAGCCGCCGCGCCAGATCCATTCCGGCAGGCTTCTGCCCGGCAGCGGCGCTGCCGAGCAGGAGTCCCGCCCCCATGAGCCAGCCGAACCCGCTCTGGATCAGTGCATTACGCATAGCGGTCTCCCTGTCAGGCAAGGCCGAGGTTGATTTCACGAGTGAAAGCGCGCGGGATCATCGCTTTTCCCACGAGCCGATCCAGCGCTGCAGTTCGGGCCTTCTGATGACCTGTGCGGATGCGAGCGCCGACCCATCCGACAGGCCCGTGATCCATGCCGCAACCCATTCGCCCATGCGCGAGGCCGTCTTGTCGGGGAAACCGAGCTGGAATTCCTGGCCGGGCGGGAAGGCTTCGTCAAGCGATGCACGATCGAGGAAAAGCCGGCCTTTCCCGTAGAGGGCAACCAGCGTGTCCGGCCAGCCGGGCGGCGCGACGACGCGATCTGCCTTGCCCAGGAGAGCCTGCACCGTCTCCGTCGCCCGGTTGTCGAAGAGCGCGCCGGTCGGTCCGCCGCCGCCGGGAAGGCGTCCGAGGTCTTCACCGGTGAGATAGAACCGCTCGCCGCCGCGCAGGGCCGTGAGGATGGCGGACTCGGCCGCCGACCAGTCGAGCCGTTCGAGGCGGCGCACGACGGCGTGCCGGCTGTCGTTGCCGCGCAGATGCAGGTAGTAGCTCAGCGACGGGCGGCCGCCGCCGGCCTCGTAGACCGACCGCAGCCGGCGCAGAAGGCCAAGCGTTTCCTCGGCCGTGCCGCCGGCGAAGGCGTACGTCGGCGGCGGCGGCGGCACATGCGCCGAGCGGACGCGAAAGGCCTCTGTCGTTCGCCGCCCGGAGACGGGTTCGAGGACCTCGACGGTCCATCTCCCCGGCACGTCGTCCAGCGCCACCCGGTGAAGGAGAGGCTTTGCGAGCGGTGCCGAGACCCAGCGCCGCAGCGCCGGCACCTCGCGCCCCTGGGGATCGAAGAACCGCAGTCGAAGCGGTCTCTGTCCGCTCCACGGCCTGCCGCCTTGCGCCGTCACGGACAGCTTCAGGAGATGGTCGCGATCGCCCTCCTCGGCAATCTCGGCGTGGAGAGCCTGCGGATCGTCGGCCCGAACGGCGAGGAAGCGGAATTCGCCCGGGGCGAAGCTGACCGGCACGTGCCCGCTGCCGGTGTCGGGCATTTCCTTGACGGCCATGAGTTCGCGAACCCTGGTTCCTGGCGGCACCAGGAGTCTGGCGTCGAGGCGTTCCGCCCGGCTGTCGAGAAAGGCCGCCAGGTACGTGATGTCCCGGGTGGCGTTGTAGGTGCGCAGCCAGAGGAGCTGGAAGGGACCGTCGTCGGTCTTTGTATGCACGAAGCGCGGAAGCGGCGCCGCCACCCCGCTCTCTGCGAAGATGGCCCGAAGCAGGCTGGCGTATCGGTAGTGTTCGGGGACGTTGCCGTGATCCCAGGCGCCGCTGCCCGGCGGGCGCCCGAGGGCGCAGTTCACCTGGATCACGCGACCGTCGCCGGCCCTGCGCCAGGTGACGGCAGGCACGTGGTCAGGGTAGGCGCCGCAGACCACCACGTCCGGCGCGACCGGCTCGACGACTTCATACTCGCTGTCGAACTCGGCGGCGTCCGGCCGGATGGGCGCACCGGCCGCCCACGTCACCGCGGCTTTCGGGCGCAGACCGTAACGACGCGCCACCCCGCTCAACGCAACCAGGGCCGGCGGCGAGTAGGCGCCCTGCGGAACGCCGTGCTCATTCCAGGCGCCGGCGCCGGACAGCAACACCAGCGTGCCGCCCCGGCGCACGAAACGCTCCAGCGCCGCCAGTGTGGCGGCTGTGGGAGTCTTCTCGCCGAAGAAGAGCACCTTCAAGGCGGGATCCGCGATCTGTTCGGGCCGGACATGGCGCGGCATGAAGCCATTCTGCAGAACCGTGGGCATCAGGTAGGAACCGCTGAGGAAAGTCAGTCCAAAGAGATCGCCGCCGACGCCCAGGATGCCGACCGCCCCGTCCGTCTCGGCGTGCCGCTGCAGGTAGGGGCCTTCGGCGCGCTCACGCAGCTGCGCCAGCCGTCGGCTCATGCGGGCGCCGCCCTGGGTGTCCGTGAGGTCGGCATTGAACTGCAGGGGGAAGTCGTACCAGGCGTTGTATAAGAACGTTTCCAAGGCCAGTTGCTGTTGGAGGGTGTTGGCCTGCAGGGCGGGATCGTCCACGAAGTACCAGTCCAGCCGTGCCATCGGGTTGTCGTGGCCGTGGCTCTGGCTCTTCAGCAAGGCGTAGAGCGGGCCTTCCTTGGGGTAGAAGGGATGGTTGTAGGCGCCGGCGACCGGCGTCACCGGGCTGAAGGCATTCGGCTGGGAGAGGAAATGACCCGTCCAAGGGTAGCGCTGGCGCGCGTCGCGGATCATGGCCTGAACCACGCCGTCGAAATGCCAGGTGAAGAACCCCCCGGTGTCGAGGTACTTGCCGATGAAGGGCAGCGCGCGTTCCGGTGCGCCTTCCAGGATGACGCTCGGGTCTGCCTTGTCGATCATTCTGAACCCGTCTGCCAGGGAAGGCGCCGTTCCCCCGCGTCCGTGGGTGTTAGCCTTGAGGAACGGCACGTCGTCGAAGCTTGCGCAGTCGGTCTGCCAGGCATGGTTGAGGGCCACGAGGTCATGGTTGTAGAGGTCGCGGACATACTTGCGGAACCAGGCGACCGCCGAGGCTGGGGCCTGGCCCTCTTCCCACCAGTAGGCGGCGCCGAACGCCGGCCCGAAGCCAGGTTCCTCCCCCCAGGAAACCATCTGGCAGGCCGACGACCTGGCATACGGGAACGCAGCCGACATCCGCTGCGGAATCTCCTCGAAGCTGTCGGTCGGCCAGCCGAACTGGGTATCGATGCCGCCGTTGCCGGCCTCGGGCTGGGCGAACCACCCCAGGCGCTCCGGATCCAGCCCTGAGCGGGACGTCAGCGTGTCGATGCCTGCGTGCTCGAACAGACGCTTGACCGCCCGGGCCACAAAGTCGGATTCCGCGCCGACCGTCGACCAGGTGGCGTAGATCAGCCGTTCGCGCGGGTCGAACGGGCGCGCCGTGTAGAGGCTGCGAGTGGCCTCGGCGCTGACGCCGGCCCGGTTGCGCAACTCCGCGCGCACCCGGAAGTACGCGCCGAGGGGTCCGGTGTCGGGGACACGCCAGGCCACCCGCCAGGGCGACGACTCGGCCGCCGCCTCGAACCGGTCGAGCAGGCGTCCCGATCGGTCACGCAGTTCCAGCGCCAGCCGCTCTCCCTCTGCCGCCGTCCGCGGCGAAGGCCAGGCGACCGTGATGGCAACCTCATGCCCCGGAACGGTGAACTCCGGCTCGGTCGTGATCGTCAGTCCCGTCGGCGGCGCCTGGGTGCCCGGCACGGGCGGCGGCGGAGGTGTCTCCAGGCCGGCGAGTTGTCCCAGGATCCGGTACCAAGCCAGCGCGTCCGATGTTTCGGCGTTCTTCCGCAACAGCGGCGAACGGCCGGCGCCGAGGCAGAGCAGCCGGCCGGCGTCCCCCTCGTCCAGCCCTCCGGCCGCCACCTCGTCGCGCCAACTGCTGTAGATCAGCGGACGCCATCCGTTCCTCTCCGTGGACAAGAGTCCGGGGAGGGCGCGCCAATCCAACGGCGGCAGGCTCAGCTCGTGGAACTCCTCTTGTTCCCACCGGGGCAGGCTGCCGCCAAACGTAGCTTTCAGCGCCGACATGTCTGCGGCACGCGTGCGCAGCGTTTCGACCGAGGTCATGCGGATGTCGTCAAACAGGAGCGTGCCGCGGGAGGTCATCCAGGCTTCGAGGCCAAGGCGGTTGCCGACAGCCTGGGGGAGTCGTCCGGTCACGGCGAATTCCTGCCAGGGTTCGCTGTTGGCGGCGACGGTTCCGAGCCGCCCGGCCTCCCGCCCGCTGTTGAGGTCAACCAGTCGGATGGCCGCGCTGCCCGATCCTGCCACCCATCCCTTCAGCGCGACGGTCACTTCGTGCAGATCCACGTCGGCGGGAAGGTCGAGCACGCCCAGGCGGACCACCAGGCCGTTCTGTCCGCCGGGGAAATGCAGTTGCAGGCTGTGCTGTCCGCTGTGTCCCCGGTCGGCCAGTTCCAGGCGGCTGTCCTTCTCCCACAGGGCGGTGATGGCAGTGCCGGCGGGCAGTTGCGGGGAGCATTGCGCTGCCCAGACGCCGCCGGCCGTCGCGGTCGTCTCGAAATCCCAATTGGCAAAGGCCACGACCGTCGGGCTGGGATCTGCCGGTGCCGCCTCGGTCGGCCCGCGGCACGGTGCCCCCAAGGCCTGCAGCAGTCCACGGTCGGGACTCCAGGCGAGAAACGGCCTTCCGCTTCTGCGGGCGTCCCCAAGGGCTGCGAGGGTCTCGTCGTCGAACCCGGCGCCGAACACGGCAAGCACGGCGTACCGCTCTGAACGAATGGCGTCGAGACGGGCGCGCCGCATGTCCTCCCTCGCCTGATCCCAGGACTTGTTCTGCCCGTTCGAGAACAGGCTGTTCCCATCGATCACGTGCATGACGACGTTGGCGTCGTAGCCGGTGCTGATGAGTTCGAAACGCAGCGGCGCCAGCGACTCCAGCGCCATCAGCTGTGGCGGGATCGCCTTCTGCCCGTCGCCGATCAGCGCGAGGACCTCGATGACGGGAGGAGTGGCCGGCGGCGGCGCTTCGGCCTGGCTGCCCTCAGACGGCCCTCGCCCTCTCGCACAGCCGCCCATGGCCAGGGCCAGCAGAAGCGCGACGAGAACACCTCCGGTCAACCGTCGCCTCTCCGGTTGCGGCAGGGGTCTCTTGGACACGGTTTCGCTCACGGCATTCGCCTGGGAAGACAACCGCGCAGGAGTTGGTCACTGGGCATCGGTGTCGATGAAGAACACGAAGCTGGTCTGGCCGAGGGAATCGAGTTTGGCGACGGGCTTCCAGGCGGCGTGTCCGTCGGCGCAGACGGTGTTGGCGCCGGCGCCGGCGGCGAAGCCGGGGAAGGCGGCCGCCATAGGCTGGTGCTGGAACGTGTGGTTGACCCAGGAGAAAATCGTGCCGGACCAGTTCGCCGGGTGGCTGGCGGTCGCCATGTCCGCCGCGAGCGGGGCCTGACTCATGTCGCGCGACTCCTGGAGGTTGCGCGCGCCGGGATAGCCGGGCCAGTTGGAGTTCCAGTTCAGGAAGGCCGGTTTGCCGACGGCCCAGAGATAGGCGGTGTCGCGGTTGCTGCTGCGGCCGGGGCCGCACTGCGGGCCGTTGAGCTGCGCTGGCACCTGGAAGTAACGGTAGCCGGGGCACTCGAAGCTGCCCTTGACCAGGCCGTACTCGTTCATCAGCAGCGGCTTCATGGTGCCGGCGCTGTCGACCCGGTACCAGTGGTGGCGGTCCTGCACGGTCAGATGCCCGTTGAAGAGAAAGAGCATCGCGTCGTCGGGGGGCGGGAACCATCCGTCGCTGTCGTTGGCATAGCCCAGGAGCACGATGGCGACTTGGCGCAGATTGCTCAGGCAGGCGGCCCGCCGCGCCTGCTCGCGCGCCCGGGTCAGCGCCGGCAGGAGCAGCGCCGCCAGGATGGCGATGATCGCCACCACCACCAGCAGCTCGATGAGGGTGAAGGGTCTGCGCGTCGCCTGTTTCATGGCCGCCATGTTGGAAGGACCGAGAGAATCGAGCGATTCGACCGAATCGAGTCGGTCGCGCCTCGATTCCCCCGCCGCTCCTGCCGCCAACCGTCGCCCCTTGCTGCCGCCGGCGGCCTGTCCGCTTTTCTCAAGGGCCGTTGCCTTGACAACTGGGTCATACCGGAGTAATTTATACGTATGAATCCTGCTGTCAAGAGGCAGGGTGGACCGCCCGAG
This sequence comes from Lentisphaerae bacterium ADurb.BinA184, assembly GCA_002068325.1. Taxonomy (GTDB): domain Bacteria; phylum Verrucomicrobiota; class Lentisphaeria; order Oligosphaerales; family MVZH01; genus MVZH01. The sequence continues at coordinate 33,963 of MVZH01000003.1, forward strand.
AGAAAATCGTCAGAACCGGAGGATGGACATGCAGAAGCACATCGCAAGGTTGGTGGCCGGGATGCTGGTGGTGGTGGGCTGCGCGGGGGCGGCCGTGTCACCGCCCGACGGCCGCTCCTGGTGGTTGGGGCCCGAGCTCATCACCAATGGAACCTTCGAGACCGACACGCCGGGCAGCACCCCGGCCGGCTGGCAGGGCGTGTCCGGGACGGCCGTGACCACCAACGCCAGCGCACACACGGGCAACCAGTCGATGGAGCTGACCGTCATGGCCCGGACAACCTACTCGATCCCGACGCAGCCTGGCAGGTACTACCGCCTGGAAGTCTACTGGCAACAACTGGACGAAAACTGGGGCCCCAACCTGCGGATCGGACTGCTTGACAACCCGGGGACTGCGGGGGACTGGCCGCGCGGGGTCGAGGTGGTCGGAGGGCAGCCCTATGCCGCCGCATACTACGTGGACGACTGGCCTGCCGCCGCGACCGAGATGACTAACGGCGTGCAGCCTATGTGGCGAGACTACACCTATGTCCTCACGTGGCAGCACTGGGAAGCCACGCTCGAGATCCTGCCCAGCATCACCGATTTCGGGAGCCTCCTGCGGCACTACTGGTATGGCACCGGAGGAAGCGGATGGCGGGTAGACGACATCTCTTTGCGCGAGTGGCTGGTGCCCGAGCCGGCGGGCGGACTGTTGGTGAGCCTGGGGGGGTGCACGTTGGCCCTGCGGCGGCGGGCACGGCGGACGGCAAGGTGACGCCACAGGGAAGGTCCAACGTGCCACGCCGGGTGACGTCGGTGGACATTGCGCGGTCGCTGGGGCTTTCCCAGGCGACGGTGTCGTATGTTCTGAGCGGGCGTGGGCGCGAGGTGGGGGTCAGCGAGGGGACGTGCCGTCGGGTGGAGGCCCGGGCGCGGGAGCTGGGCTACCGGGCCAACCGGCTGGCGCGCGGGCTGAAGGAAGGGTGCAGCCGGACGATCGGCGTTGTCGCGCCGTGCGTCACCTTCGCCTTCTTCTCGCAGATTGTGCGAGGGGCGGAGGCGGTGTTCTCGGCGAACGGCTACGTCACGCTGCTGACGCACACGGACGAGGACGCGCAGCGCGAGCGGGAGAAGCTTGATGTGCTGTGCAGCTACCCGGTTGACGGGCTGTTGATCGTGCCGGCGGTGGGGCGGGGCGGCCGGCAGCCGTTCGCCCGCCTGGTCGAGGAGAAGTGGCCGTTTGTGCTGGTGGACAAGGAAGTGCGCGGGCTGAAGGCCCCGTTCGTCGGCAGCGACGACCGTGCCGGGGCGCGGGCCGTCGTGGAACACCTTGTCTCGCTGGGGCATCGCCGGATCGGGTTTCTGTGCGGACCCCGCACCGCCTCGACGGCCCGGGCGCGTTTCGCGGGCTACCGCGCGGCGCTGGTGGCGCACGGCCTGGCGGTCGATGAGTCCCTCGTGGCGGGCAACGACTGGAGCGTCCAGGAGGGCGAGACCGCCGCGCGCAAGCTGCTCGCGCTGCGCCGTCCGCCCACCACGATCTTCGCCTGCACGGACGTATCGGCGATGGGGGTCTACCGGGCCGCGGCGGCCCGCGGCCTGACCATTCCACGCGACCTGTCGGTGGCCGGCTACGCCGACCTCGAATGCGCCGCCCTGCTGAACCCGCCGCTGACCACCGTGCAGCAACCGGCGGAAGAGCTTGGACGGCGCGCCGCCGAGATGCTGCTGGCGATCATCGCCGGCCGGTCGAAGCCGCGCCCGCGCCTGATCCTCCCCGTCCAACTCGTGCTCCGCGGGTCGTGCGCCCGGCCGGCCTGATCCCCTCCCCTTCGCGGGCGTCCCCGCGACGCTGGCGCCCCGGCCCGGTCACAGAGATGGAGACGGGCGGCCTTCAGCCCCTGCCGCCCGCGTCGGCTACCGTTCGAGCAGGCTGACGAAGGTCTCGCGCACGTAGGGGGAGAGGCGGTCGGCGAAGGCGGCCGTCAGGCAGTGGATCTGGATGAGGCGCTGAACATCGGCGAGATCCTGGAGTCTGCCCTTGGCCGTCATGCCCGAGGCGAGTTTGAGTTCGACGAGGCGTTCGAGGCTGACGACGCGGATGCCCTGGATCTCGACGGCGGCGGCCGCCGGGTCGGGGAATGCCACAGGCTTCTCACGTCCGTCGCCGGGGTACTGGCCGGCCACCAGGAACTCGATGCGGACCCCGGTGGCGGCGTGCCGGATGTCACGCGCGTTTCCTGGGATTTCGGTGTAGCCCTGGCCGAGGAGGGCGCCGCGCAGGCGCCGGAGACCCTCTTCGGTGACCAGCCGGTCCACGTCTTCCGTGAACCGGCGGACGCCATGCAGGATCAGGGCGTATCCGCCGACCACTGCGTGCGCCACCCCGAGTTCCCGCAACCGGTCGGCCAACTGCCGGTAGGCCTGCTCGAGGCGCCCGCCGCCGGCGTAGAGGCGATCGGCCTCGCGAAGGACGTGGTGGAACGAGGCAGCGAGTTGCTCTTGGTAGTCCATGCGTCGCCGGGGTCAGTCGATGCTCAGGGCCTCGGGGCTGTCGTCGGGGCCGACGGAGTCGGCCATGCCCCAGCGGCGTGAGAAGGGCCACCACACGAGGGAGGCGCGGCCGACGAGGTTGGCTCGGGGCACGCTTCCCCAGAAGCGGCTGTCCATGCTGTTGGGGCTGTTGTCGCCGAGCATGAAGTAGTAGTTGTCGGGCACGGTGTAGGTCGCGTTGGGGGTGGCAAGGTACTGGCAGTCCGAGTGGCCGGAATGGATGTAGCCGGTGTAGCCGCCGCGGCGGCTGTAGAGGTTGTCGAAGCCGGGGTTGACCCGGCCGTCCATCACCTGGAAGTCGGCGGCGCCGGGTTCGCGGACGTAGAGTTTGCCGTCGGTGCCGATCTTCAGTTCGTCGCCGGGCAGGCCGACCAAGCGTTTGATGTAGTAGCGTCCGTTGAGCGGGCGGCGGTAGACGTCGCGCACGCCGTCGGTGAGGAAGACGGTGATGTCGCCGCGGCGCGGTTCGGCGAAGTTGAGTGAGACGCGGTTGACGAAGACGTGGTCGCCGGCCTGGAGGAAGCCGCGGGCGAGGACTTCGCCCTTCTCAAAGCGCGGGACCGGGGGGCGGCGGCCCCTCATCTGTTCCTCGCGGAAGTGACGGAGTTTGGGGATGTACTTCTGGACGGTCGCGGGGTCGCCGGGCAGGCGGTAGTTGACCCCTGCGATGGTGACGGTTGAGGTGGGGAAGAGGGGCAGGGAGCGGGCCGGCACGACGTTCTCGATGGGGCCCTCGGCGGTGATCACGGCGTCGGCGTAACGGCGCGAATAATGCAGGAAGCCGGCGACGCGCGCGAGCGGGTTCGGCACCCTCATCTCGTCGCGGTGCACGAAGTGGATTCCGAAGAGGGTGGGCTGCATGCTGCCGGTCGGGATCTTGAACGGTTGCAGGAAGAGGGCGCGGACGCCGAAGGCGAGGGCCAGGGCGACCACGAAGACTTCGAGGTACTCGGCGATCCAGCCGCGGCTGCGCACGGCGGCCGGGAGGGCCGGGGCGAGGCGCGCATCCCAGTCATGGACCAGCGCGGCGACGCGTTCGGCATCGAGGCCGGCGGGGTCGCGGCGGGCCATGGCCACGGCGGCGCGGGCCGCGCGGATGTCGTCCGCCGCCTTGGCCGGGAGGATGTCGCCGTTGATTTGGAGCATCTTGCGCAGATGGTGGTCGTACTCCTTCAGCGTCAGCGCCAGCCGGCGGCGACGCGGGAGCAGGTGCCGCACCAGCAGGTGGCCGACGAGGAAGTAGAAGACGGCGGCTTCGAGCAGGAATGGGAGAATGGCTTTCACGCCGCGCCCTACTCCTTGGCCTTGAGGATGGCGACAAACGCCTCCTGGGGGATTTCGACGCGGCCGACCTGTTTCATCTTCTTCTTGCCTTCCTTCTGGCGTTCGATCAGCTTGCGCTTGCGGGTGATGTCGCCGCCGTAGCACTTGGCGGTGACGTCCTTGCGCAGGGCGCGGACGTCTTCGCGCGCCACCACCTTGCCGCCGACCGCGGCCTGGATGGCGACCTTGAACAGATGCGGGGGGATGGCGTCCTTGAGCCGCTCGGCGAGCATGCGCCCGCGCGACGCCGCGTGGTCGCGGTGGACAATCGAGGAGAAGGCATCGATGGGTTCGCCGTTGACCATCATCTCCAGCCGCACGAGGTCGGCGGCGCGGTAGCCGCAGGGTTCGTAATCGAGGCTGCCGTAGCCGCGGGTGAGGGTCTTGAGCCGGTCGTAGAACTCGACGATGATCTCATGCAGGGGCATGAGGGCGGAGATCATGACGTGGTGGCGGTCGACGGTGTGCGTCTCGGTGGCGTCGCCGCGCCGTTCCATGACGAGGTTGAGGATGGCGCCCATGTAGTCCACGGGGGTGATGATCTGGGCCTTGATGACCGGTTCCTCGATGCGCTCGATCTCGGAGGGGTCGGGCATGTGCACGGGGTTGTCGAGTTTGACCATGGCCCCGCCGTTGAGGTAGACGTGGTAGACGACGCTCGGGTAGGTCAGGATGATGTCCATGTCATATTCGCGGGCCAGACGTTCCTGGACGATCTCCATGTGCAGGAGTCCGAGGAAGCCGCAGCGGAAGCCGGCGCCGAGGGCGACTGAGCTTTCCGGCTGGCAGACGAGGGCGGCGTCGTTGAGCTGGAGCTTGGAGATGCTGAACTTCAGGTTCTCGTAGTCCCGGCTATCGACCGGATAGAGTCCGCTGAAGACCATGGGCTGGACGACTTGGAATCCTGGGAGGGCGGCGGGGCAAGGGCGGGCGTGGCTGGTCACGGTGTCGCCGATGCGGATGTCGGCGGGATTGCGGAATGAGGTGATGATGTAGCCGACATCGCCGGCGTGGAGGGTGTCCTCGGCCCGCATCTGGGGGCTGAAGACGCCGACCTCCTTGACCTCGGTGTCGAGGCCGTTGGCGAACAGCCGCACCTTGTCGCCGGCCCGCACCTGGCCGGAGACGACGCGCACGTAGGTGACGACGCCGCGGAAGGCGTTGTAGACCGAGTCGAAGACGAGGGCGCGGAGCCGGTCGTCGGGGGGCGCGGACGGCGGGGGGACGCGGGCGACGACGGCTTCGAGCAGTTCGTCAATGCCGATGTCCTGCTTGGCGCTGACCAGGAGGGCCTCCTCGCGGGGGATGGTCAGGATCTCCTCGAGCTGTTCGAGGCAGGTCTCGATGTCGGCGGCCGGCAGATCAATCTTGTTGATCACCGGGATGATGGCCAGGTTGTGTCGCATGGCCAGGCCGACGTTGGCGACGGTCTGGGCCTGCACCCCTTGGGCGGCATCAATCACCAGGATGGCGCCCTCGCAGGCCGCCAGACTGCGGCTGACCTCGTAGGTGAAGTCCACGTGTCCCGGCGTATCGATCAGGTTGAGGCGGAAGGCGCGGCCGTCCTTGGCGGTGTAGTGCATGCGCACCGGGTGGGACTTGATGGTGATGCCGCGCTCGCGCTCCAGATCCATGCTGTCGAGGACCTGGTCCTGGAAGAGCCGCTGCTCGATGGTGTGGGTATGCTGGAGGAAGCGGTCGGCCAGGGTGGACTTGCCATGGTCAATGTGGGCGACGATGGCGAAGTTGCGGGTGTATGCGATGGTCTCTTCCGGGGGCAAGAGGGTACTCTCCAAGGGCGGCCGTGTCTGGCGGCGTTGCCGGGATCGCGCGGGCGGTCTCCGCCGATGCCGGTCCTGGTTCGGATTCCGGTGCCGGTGTGGGCGCCGGGTTGCGGTTTCTGTCTACCGCCGCACGAGGCGGTGCAGGGCCACGATGCCTCCGACTTGGTACAGGACGTTGGGGATCCACACGAGGACTTCGGGGTGGAGCGCGGGCTCGTCCTTGAGGCCGTCAGCCAGCGCCAGGAAGACGTAGTAGACGAGGGCGAGCACCAGGCTGATGACCAGTCCCACCGAGGTCTCGCTACGCCGGGTGCGGATGCCGAAGGGGATGCCCATGAGGATGAAGCCGACCGGCGAGAAGGCCAGCGACATGCGCTTGTGCATTTCCAGGTACAGCGGCGTGGTCGGCTGCCCCGTCTGCTCATGGATTTCGAGGGTGGTCAGCAGGCCGCGCAGGTCAAGGTGTTTGGGCTTGCGGGTGACGCGGCGGCGGTTGGCGACGTCCTGCCGGGGGATGGGGATGGTGATGGTCTGTGCCTGGGTGCGCTGGACCTGGTGGAAACGGGTGGTGTCGGAAGGTTCGCCGACGACGCCGAAGATGGCCTGATCGAGCCTCAGCTCGACCTGCTCGCGGGCGGGGTCGTAGGTGATCGTGCCGTGCGCGGCCCACGCGTCCTGCCGGATGCGGCCGGCGTCGTCCAGCACGTAGATTTGGATGTCATCGAGGCGGCTGCCGTGGCGTTCGCCGACGTAGATCACGTAGCCGGGCAGCTCGACGTAACGGCCGGTGTCGAGGAAGGCGATCGGGTTTTCGACGGTGCCGGCGCGTTTCAGCAGCGACGCCCGGAAGGCGCACTCGGGGGCGAGGAAGTTCTGCAGGTAGAAGCAGACGGCGCTCACGCCGACCGCCAGGAGCAGTCCCGGCGCGATGATCTGCCAGAGGCTGATCCCGCTCGCCCACATAGCCGTGATCTCGCGGTCCGCGGACAGCCGGCTGAAGACCAGAATGGTGCTGCACAGCAGGGCCAGCGGAAGTGTGAACTGCAGCGTGAAGGGGAGCATGAACAGGATGAAGCGGCCGATCACGCCGGTGGCAATCCCGCGGGCGAGCAGTTCAAAGGCCTGTAGCAGGCTGGCCGAGACCATGACGAAGGTGAGGATTCCGACGGCCAGCAGCGTGGTGACGACCAGGCTCTCACCCACATATAGATTGAGCCGTTTCATGTGGGAGTCCCATGGCCGCGGTTCGCATCCTCGACCGCTTGTCCGGTTGGCGCAGGGAGGGGCATGTCCAAGGGGCCGCTTCCGGAGGCCAGTGGAGCCGCTTGCAGAACCCTGGCATGAGTGGCCGGGACGGAGCCCGGGCCTCCACCGGCCTCCACAAGGACTGCTGTCGGTCGGGCTGGAGGGACGACCTCCGTGTCGTCCGGGTTCCCTTGCGGGAGACCGGATTCTCGGGTATGACTTGGCGGACACGGAGGTCCGCCCTCCATCGCACGCGGCAGTTGTTGTCGGCTGGGGTTCTGCAAGCGCCTCAGGGTTCAGATTTCAGGGACACGCAACGGACTGTGGTTGAATGCAGTGCTTGCTGCGCCGGCAGGCGGCGACCTGACACCTGACACATCAGACCGGTGAGCGGTGATCAGTGATCGGTGATCGGTGATCGGTGACCGGTGATCAGTAGTCGGTGATCGGTAGTCGGTGACCGGTGACCTTACACCGGGCGCGCGGCTGAACGGCACCGCGCCTAGAAGTAGTACCCGAGGTTGAAGTGGAACTCGCCGCTGTCATCGATCGTGTCGTCGGTGACGTGGATCGGGAAGCCGTATTCGAGTCGGATCGGGCCGATCGGGAGGTTGAGCAGAAGGCCGGCGCCAACGCTGACATTGACGTCCGAGGGATCCCAGTCGTAGGGGTCGGCCCAGACATTGCCGACGTCGCAGAAGACCGCGCCCAGGAACTGCTCAGGCAGGGGGTGGAGGGGGAAGATCAGTTCGACGGAACCCAGCAGGATGGACTGGCCGCCGAGGGGATCCTCGTTGATGTCCTTGGGACTGATCTCGCGCCGCGAGAACCCGCGGAACGAGGTCGCCCCGCCGGCGAAGTAGCGGTCGAAGATGGCCGGGCGGTCGCCGGACAGCTCATCCACGACGCCGATCTCGCCGCGCAGCCGCAGCACCGTGCTGCCGGGCAGGGGGAAGAACTTGGTGGCGCGCGCATCGAGGCGGTACAGGTTGCTGTAGGTTCCGAGGGCCTCGGGCATGATCTCCGAGCGCAGCTGCACGCGCGAGCCGCGCGTCGGGTTCAGGTAGCGGTCGCGGGTGTCGCGGGTCATCCCGAAACTGAGTCCGGTTGACCAGTACGAGCCCTCCTCCGCGAGGAGTTCGGCGCTGACGTCATCGTCGAAGTCGTCGAGTTCGATCTGTTCAAGGGTCAGGCCGAAGCTCTGCCGCCAGACGTTCCAGACCTGACGGGAGATTTCGATCGAGCCGCCGGTGTTGGTCTGGTCGTACTCGCTCTCCGAGCGGGTCGACAGGAAGGCATTCAGTTCGAGGCGCAGACGGCGGTCGAACCACCACGGCTCGACGAATGAGACGAGCACGTTGGTGCGCTCGGTGCCCAGATCGAGCCGCAGACGCATGCGCTGGCCGTCGCCGGTGAAGCGCGGCCAGTTCCGCCAGTCGAAGTTGGCCTGGGTGACCTCGAAGGTGCCAACCAGGCTGTCGTCGCTGGAGAAGCCGGCGCCCAGGAGGAGCTGCCCGGTGCGCTTCTCGGTCACGTTGACTTCGAGGTCGCGCAGGTCATCCTGGGGCGTGCTGCGCGGGGTGATGGACACGGTCTCGAAGTAGTTGAGGTTCTCGAGGACCTTCTTGGAGGCCTCGATCTGGTTGGCGTCGGAGAGGTCGCCGGGCTGGATGCGGAGTTCGCGGCGGATGACCTCGTCGCGGGTCACCACGTTGCCGCTGATGGTGATGTCACGGATGCGCGAGGCCTGTCCTTCGACGATCTGGTAGTCGACGTCGACCTCGTGGGTGGCGGCGTCCTGGTTGAGGGCGGCCCGGCAGCGCATCTCCAGATAGCCCATCGGATAGTACCGGGCTTCGATCGCCTCGATGTCCTGCTGCTCAACCCGCGTGTTGTAGGGGTTGCCGGGGACGGCCCGCAGGGCGGCGGCCAGTTCGTCCTGGCCGAACAGCTGGTTGCCGGAGACGGTGACGTTGCGCACCGCGTACGGCTGCCCTTCGGACAGGTGGTAGACCAAGGTCACCCAACGGTCGCCGCGGCTGAGCTGGCGTTCGACCTGCTCGACCTGGAAATCGAGGTAGCCCTTCTCGCCATACATCCGCTGCAGGATCAGCTGGTCGGCCTCAACCTTGTCCTCATTGACGTAGCCCATGCTGATCAGGTACCCCAGCCAGGTCCGTTTCGAAACGACCTTGCGCCGCAGCTCCCGCTCCGTATAGGCGGAGTTGCCGACGAACTCCACCGCACGGACCTTGTGCCGCGGCTCTTCGACAATGCGCCACACGAGCTGGTACTCGTTGCCCTCGCCGGCAACCGGCTGCTCCTCGGCCGTGACTTCGGTGCCGTAGTACCCCTTGTCCTCGTAGAGACGACGGATGGCGCGCGCGTCCTCGGCGATCTTCGCGCGGTCCAACGGGCTGCCATCGGTCACCGTCACCTTCTTGAGCAAGGCGCGGGTCTTGACGTAGCTGTTGCCCGTGAAGACGACCGAGCGGATGCGCCCCTGGGGCTGGACGATGAAGGTGATGGCCACCCGTTCGCCCTCCATGGGATCGACGCGGGCTTCGACATCGCTGAACAGCCCGGTCTTGTAGAGGCGCTGGATGTCCTCGGAAAGGGTCTCGGGGTTGAACGTCTGCCCGGCCAGGCTGCGGATGTTGGCCCGGATGACGTCCGCGGAATAGGGTTGCCCAGTGTGCGTGGTCACGCCGACGCTATCGATCGTCGCCGCCGTGGCGCCCACGGCCCACGCCGCCAGCACCGCCCCCAGCCAGCCCCGCCAGGCTGCCGTCCTCGCCACAAGCCCTGTCATGAGACTCTCCTTCCTGCCTGCCAGCCGTTGGCACCCACCAGCCTGTCGGGAACTACGGATTCCGCGGCGAACCCCGCCCCGGCCGGTGCATGAAACAATGGAAGATAACGTACCCTGCCTTTTGCGAAAGGGAAGCCGGCGCGCAGCGACGGGTTGGGGCACCCACGGAGGACAGGCGTCCCCGCGTGTCCAGACCGCAAAGACAGCCGGGCCGGCTGTCCTTCGCTTGGGCGCCCGGGCCCCCGCCCTCGTCGGCCGACGGCCCCCGTCGCCTGCCGGCATGCCGCCGCCGCCGGCCCGCCGGCTACTCGCGGTCCTCGGGCACGGCCTCGTCATCCACGCGGCCCTCATGCCGGTCCTCGAAATGCGTGTAGGCCGGCACAAAGGAGAGCTTGACGAGGCCGGTGCGTCCGTTGCGGTTCTTGGCGACCATGAGGTCGGCGTCAATGGGGGTGTGCGGATCGGGATCGGCCTTCTGTCCGCCGCCGTCTTGTTCCTGCTTGCGGCTGAGGAGGCAGACCACGTCGGCGTCCTGCTCGATGGCGCCGGACTCGCGGAGGTGGGAGAGCCGGGGGCCTCCCTTGGCCGCATCGTCGGCCTGGCGGTTGAGCTGGGCCAGCACCACGATCGGGATGTTCAGCTCCTTGGCCAGGCCCTTGATGCCGCTGGACATCTGCGAAACCTCGTTCTCGCGGGTGGCGTTGCGGTTCATCAGGACGGGTTTGAGCAGCTGCAGGTAGTCGACGAACAGCACCCGGATGTCGTAGTCGCGCTTCATGCGCCGGGCCCGGGCCCGCAGCTCCAGCACATCCATGTTGGCGGTGGCGTCATCAATGTAGATCGGCGCTGTCTTGAGCCGTTGCGCGGCGGCCCCGATCGCCTGCCAGCGCGAGCCGCTCATCGCCCCCTCACGGATATCGCTGAGGCTGATGAGGGCCTGGCTGCACAGCAGCCGCAACACGAGCTGGCGGACGTTCATCTCGAGGCTGAAGATGCCGACCGGGAGGGGGGTCGAGGTCTTGACGGCCAGGTTCTCGGCAATGTTCAGCGCCAGCGAGGTCTTCCCCATGGATGGCCGGGCCGCCAGCACGATCATCTCGCCCGCGCGCAGTCCCATGGTGATCCGGTCGAGCTGGTTGAAGCCCGTCTGGATGCCCATCACCGAGGGGTCGTGGGTGCGCAGTTTGTTGATGTAGTCGAAGGCATCCATCACCACGTCGCTGAGCGCCACCGCCTCCCCGGACTGGCGGTCGGCCGTGACCGACAGGATCTCCTCCTCGATGGAGTCGGTCAGCTCCTTGATCGTGTCGTGCGGCTCGAAGCAGTTTTCGACCATGTCGGCGCCGGCCCGGATCAGCCGGCGCAACACGGCATGGTCGCGGACGATGCTGACGTAGTGCTCGATATTGGCCGCGGTCGGGACACTATTGGCGATCTGCGCCAGGTAGGCATGGCCCCCGGCGGCTTCGAGCTTGCCGTGGCGGCTCAGGTGGTCGGCGAGCGCCACCAGATCAACGCGCGCCCGCGGCTGCTTGTTGTACAGGTCAAGGCAGGCTTCGATGATGACCTGATGCCGCGGGTCGTAGAAGCTGCCCTCCACGCTCAGCATCCGGGCGACCACCGGCAGGGCGTCGTCGGCGGCGATGAGGACGGAGCCGAGGACGGCGACCTCGGCGCTGGGGCTGTGGGGCAGAGGGCGGTCGCCGATGAGGAGGGCGACCGTCCGCGCGAGTTTGCCGTTCGATTGCATGGGGAACCCCTTGCCGAACCCCTGCATGGACAGCCGGGGCGGAGCCCGGCCCCCCAGCGCCCCCGAGAGGGGCCTGTGTCTGCCACGTTGGAGGGGCGACCGCCGCCCGCCCGCCGCCTGTCTGCGTGCGTTCACCTGCCTGCCGTGCCGTGGCGCAGGCATGGCGCACAGCCAAGCGCTCCGCGTGGCGCAGGCACAGCGCACAGGCGGGCGCCGTCCGCGGGGTTCTGAAAGCGCCTCTGGGATCAACTGCCCGGTCCGCACGGGGGCGTCAACGGAGGACGCGCCTGGCCGGCCGCGCGGCGGCACGGGCAACAGACAAGCCGCAACCGCCCTGCCCTCAGGTGGCAGGCTGGCCGGGCTCCTTCTTCGCCACCACCCAGAGCTTCAGGACAGCCTGGACGTCGTCGTGCAACTTGATGTCCAGATTGAAGACCCCGGTTTCCTTGATCGGCTCGGCCAGTTGCACGGCGTGCCGCTCGATCTCGATGCCGATCTCCTTGAGCGCGTCCACAACCTGTTGCGCGCCGACGGAGCCGTACAGTTTGTTCTCCTCGGTCGCCTCCATGGTCAGGGTCACCGAGGTCTGGGTGATCTTCTCGGCCATGGCCTGGGCCACGGCCAGACGATCTTCGGCCTGCTTCTGCAGGGCCAGCTTCTTGGCTTCGAGGATGCGCAACGTCGCCTTCGTCGCGCGGGCCGCCAGGTGGCGCGGGAGCAGGTAGTTGCGGGCGTAGCCCTCGGCCACCCGCACCTTGTCGCCAAGCTGGCCCAGATCCTTGACGTCTTCCAGCAAAATGAGTTCAACCGCCATGAGATGATTCTCCCATCCAAGCCTTCATTGAGGCCGACGCACAGGCGCCGGCAACCCGCCACCGTCCGGTGCAGGCGGCCCGCGCCCGTACGCCGGGACGGCCCGGCGGCCGCAGGCGCCGCGTGTGGCCCGCCGCCCCGGCCGTGGCCGTCACCATCCTACAGAACCATGGCCAAATTCCGGGCCCGCTTGACGGCTTCGCACAGCATGCGCTGATGGTGAAAACAGTTGCCGGTGATGCGCCGCGGCAGGATCTTGCCCTGTTCGGTCTGGTACCGCCGCAGAAGCTCGACGTCCTTGAAATCGATGTAGGACATCTTGACTTCGCACAGGCGGCACACCTTCTTCCGGGCCAGTTTGCGCTTGCGCCGCCGCATCGGTTTCGCTGCCATCGCTGCCATCGTCATCTCCTGGTTGTGCCATGCACGGTTGACCGTCCCGTGACTGGTCGCTGTCGCGCCCGTTCCACTCCGTCCGCTAGAATAAGATGCTCTCACCCACCGGTTCAACCGGTTCGAAGGCCGGCGGTGCCGGTAACGCCGCCGCCGCCGGGGGTTCGGCCGTCGCGCCCTCGGCGGCCGGCACGTTCTCAACCGTCGCCGTTTCCTCGACGGCCGCGGCAGGTGCCTCGGCCGCCCAAGCTCACGCGCTCGGCCCGCACCACCAGCCGGCTCATCCTGGCCCCGGTCCGCCGGTCGTCCCAGCGGTCGAGGTGCAGGTATCCCTCGACCAGGACCGGCGCACCCGTCGTCAGATGCTGCCCGCAACTCTCGGCCTGGGCACCCCAGACCTCGATCTCGACAAAACACGTCTCTTCACGGGGCTGGCCGCCGGCCTGGGCCAGTCTCCGGGACACTGCCAGCCCCAAGGTGCACAACGAGGCGCCGCGGGCCGTCCGCCGCACCTCGGGGGCGCGGGTCAGGTTCCCCAGCAGGAACACCTTGTTGAGCGAAGCCATGCCGTCCACGTCCTCCAACGGCCGGGCCGCACCGCCGGCCGACGCCCTTGGCCTTGCGCCGTCCTCCGGAACGCGAGGCGCCCGGAAGGCGGGGCTACGGCAACGGCGGCAGAGTCACCGGCTTCCGCTTGCGCGCCGCCAGCAATTCCTCGCCGGCAAACACGGCCAGGCGGAACACGGTCTCGTTCAAACGGTATTTCTCCTTGAATGCGGCGACCTGACCGGACTCCAGTTCGACGATGAAATCCAGGTAGATGCCCGAGTTCTGCTTGCGCACGGGACGGGCGAACTGCCGCCGCCCCAGGGAGGCCTGCTCGATCACCTTGCCACCGAGCTCTTTGATGTAGGCCGCCACCGACTCGGCAAAGGCCCTGCCGCCGTCGTCGTGACGCCGCTCGTCCAGGACAAACACTGCTTCGTAAGTCCTCAAGGGATCGTCTCCTGATCGTTGCATGGTCTCAGGCGTGGGGCGAGGGTCTGCCCTCATGCCCGGCGCGGCAACACCGCGGCTGCTGTCTGCCATTCGCGGCTCATCTGCCCTCCGCCCCCGGCGCGCCTCGTGGCGAACCGTGCAGGCTAGGGACAATGCTCTTCACTCAAGCGAGACAAGGGTAAAGACGACGGCAAAGACAATGGGGGATCCCTTTGTCTCCACCCTGATCTTCACCATACTCTCCGGCCCTACGTGAAGCGTATGGAGGCTAAGGAGGGTTGTCGGGGCCGTTCTCCTTTTCACACACGGGCCCGTCCGCGCGCCAGCCGTTGAACCGGTTCATGGCCACGTCCACGCCCGCTCGCACCGCCAGCCAGACCGCCTCGGCGGCGGCGGCCAGCGCCGCGTCGGCCAGCGCCCGTTCCGCGTCACACCACGGGGACAGGACATACTCCACCGCTTCCGCCTGGCCGGGCCGCCCGATGCCGACGCGAAGTCTCGGCACCGCCGCGCTCGTCAGGGCCTGGAGGATGGACTCCACGCCCCGGTGTCCGCCGCTGCTGCCCGCCCGGCGAAGACGGAGCCGGCCCAGCGGCAGATCCAGACAATCATAGACTACCAGCATTTCCGCCGGCTGCAAGCCGAGTCCGGCCACAATCGGCGCAACCACCTCGCCGCTACGGTTCATGTAGGTGAGCGGCCGCAACGTCCAGACGCGCTGTCCGTCGGCCTCGAACACCCCCATCATCCCGCCCGCGACGGGCTTTTCGCGCGCACCGGGGCCAGCCCCGGCCAGTACCCTTTCGATGACCTTGAACCCGACATTGTGCCGGGAGTCCGCATAGTCGGCACCCGGGTTGCCCAGCCCGACCACCAGCCGCGGCCGCAACAGCCCGCCGCCGCCAGGCCCAGTTCCATCCGCACACCGCTCCTGATCCAGATTCTGCACCCGTCAGACCCGGCGCCAGCGTTCGATAGACACCTGCACACGCTCGCGGGCCAAGGCGAAGGCCGCGCGGCTCGCCCACCGCAGGCAAGCCCGGCCGGCGCCCGGGCCGTTGCCCGCCTACTTCTTGCCCTCGGGCTTGGCCTTGGCTTCGGGCTTGCTCTTGCCCTTGGCTTCGGGCTTGCCCTCCTCCTCAGCCCCTTCCTCGTCCTTCTTGCCCTTGCTGATCACCTCGGGCTCGGCCGCGGCTTCACCTTCGGCCGGCGCCGCCTCCGCCGTTTCCTCAGCCTCGACCGCGATCTTGGGCAGGACCACGTGGACGACGATCTGGTTGAGGTCGCAGTCGGCCACCGTGCCCTCGGGCAGGGCCAGATCCTTCACCAGCCGGGCGTCGCCCAACTGCATCTCGGCCACATTGATCTGGATCAGCTCGGGCACCGCATTGGCCGGGCAGCGCACCGGCAACTCATACATGACCTGTTCGAGCTGACCGCCCTGAGTCGCCCCCGCCGGCACGCCGCGGGCTTCGACCGGCACCGTGGTGCGGATGATCTCGTCAGCACGGACTTCCTGGAAATCGACGTGGCGGATGGTGCCGCGGATGGCGTCGGTCTGCAGTTCCTTGATGACGGCCGTACGGGCCTCGCCGCCCGCGCCGCCGATCTTCAGTGTGATCAGGCCCGAATGGTGGATGTAGGGCGTCAGCGCCAAGGCCTCGACGCTAAGCGGGAGCGCTTCATGGCCGTGGCCGTAGATCACGCCCGGAATCCGTCCGGCCTGCCGCATCCGATGGGCCGGCCCTTTGCCGAGACCGGTACGCGGCTCGGCGTCAATCACGATCTGCTCTCTGCTCATGGGAGGTGTCCTTTACCAGGGAGATCCTGGAATCCAGGTCTCAGGCTCCAGATTCTAGGTATCCGCGTTCGTCATTCGACATTCGGCATTCAGCGTTCCGCGTTCGGCGTTCGGCATTCGGCATTCAGCGTTCCACGTTCGGCGTTCCGCGTCCGGCATTCCGCCTTCCGCATTCGTCATTCGGAGGGCCAGGGCTCATCCTGTTCCCTCCCCGTGAACCTCACGGACTTCGCAGTCTTCCAGCCTTCCAGTCCCTCGCCCCTTCCGCTTGTCACGCCAGTTGGAACAGGGTCGTCACGGAACGTTCCTCGTGGATCCGCTTGACGGCCTCGGCCATCAGCTCGGCCACGCTGAGGATCGTGATCCGCTTGACGCCGGGCTGTTGCGGCGAGGCGGGGATTGTGTCGGTGGTTACAAACTCGTCAATGCAGCTGTCGGCCAGCCGTTGGTAGCCTTCCGTCGTCAGCCGGCAGTGGGTGACCGCCGTGAAGATGCGCCTGGCGCCGGCCTCGCGCAGGCGGGTGGCGGCGGCGACGATCGTGCCAGCCGTGGTGGCAAGGTCATCAACGAGGACACAGTCGCGGCCTTCGACCTCGCCGACCAGGTTCAGCACGGCGACCTGCTGCGCATCGACGCGACGCTTGGCGACGATGGCCAGGTCGGCGCCCAGCAGCCCGGCGTAATAGTCGGCCATCTTGACGCTCCCCGAGTCGGGCGCCACCACCACGGCCGGCGCCGTCACGGCCTGCCGCAGGTACCGCACCAAGACCGGCGCGGCGTAGAGGTGATCCACGGGAATGTCAAAGAACCCCTGCATCTGCTGGGCATGCAGATCCATCGTCAGGATCCGGTTGGCACCGGCCGTCACCAGCAGATTGGCCACCAGCTTGGCGGTGATCGGCACCCGCGGCTGCGGTCCTGGCGCGAATAGCCGAGGAACGGGATCACCGCCGTCACCCGCCGTGCCGAGGCGCGCCGGGCGGCGTCCAGCATGATGAGCAACTCCATCAGGGTGTCGTTGGGCGGGGCACAGGTCGGCTGGACGATGAACACGTCCCCGCCGCGGATGTTCTGGATGTACTTGACGAAGATTTCGCCGTCCGGGAACGCCCGAACCACCACCTCGCCCAGAGAGGTGTTCAGCACGGCCGCCATGCGCCGGGCCAGATCGGGGTTGGCCGTTCCGGAGAAGAGATGCACGTCCGCGTCCCATGGTCGCGGCGCCGGGGGCGGCGTCAAACGCCCCTTTGCGCCGTGGAAAGCCTGCAATTTACACCGGGGACCGCGTTTTGTCCAGCCGGCGGCGGCGTATGTGTGGCACGTGGCCTGGCCGCCGGGGCATGATGGAGGGACGCCCTCCGCGGCGTCCGGGTCACGCCCGATGAACCGGATGCCCGGATACGACCTGGCGGACACGGAGGTCCGCCCTCCACAGTCCGCGGCCCGTACCCTGCCGGCCAACCGGGAACCGCGCCTGGCGGGCCGCCCCGGCTACAGGAGGCCAAAGAGGCGGGAGGCGATCTCCGGCGGCAGCTCCTGGTAGCCGCGCGGCGCCATGGTGAAGGAGGCCCGTCCCCCGGTCAGTTTGGGCAGCGCCTTGCCAAATCCGAACATCTCGGCCAGCGGGACTTCGCAACTGATGCGCTTGACCTCGCCGACCTCGGCCATCTCATGAATCACGGCCCGGCGCGGCTGCAGGTAGGAGCTGACCTCGCCGACGGTGGCGGGCGGAGTCAGAATTTCAAGGTGCATCAGGGGTTCGAGCACAGTGGTTCCGGCCTCGTGGATGGCTTTGTCAATGGCCATAAGGACGGCGCCGATGACGGCGGGTTCCGTGGTCTTGTCGGGCGACAGTTCGAGGTCGAGGATCTCGGCCTCGACGTAGATCAGGGGGTAGCCGCGGTTGCCGCCGGTGCGAAGCCCGTCGGCCAGCGCGCGCTCGGCCGCCCGGCAGAAGGCCGGCGGCACCCCCGACTTCCGGCCGAGCTTTGACGACGTCCGGAACAGGTCTCCGCCCCGTTCGAGCGGCCGGAAGCGGATCGTGACCCCGGCCTGCAACTCGTTGTCGCCGATGACCTTGTGGAACTGGACGGCGACGGTGTCGTCGGCCTTGAAGGTCTCGCGATAGGCGACGCGGGGCTCGCCGGCGCGCACCGGCACGTTGAACTCCTGTTCGAGGCGCTTCAGCTTGATTTCGAGGTGCAGCTCGCCCATGCCGCCGAGCAGGCGCTGCCCGGTCTCCTCGTCGCGCGCCTGGGTCAGGGTCGGATCCTCGCGGCAGAGCAGGTCAAGCGAGTCGCTGAGCCGGTCCTTGTCGCGGCTGGACTTGGGTTCGACGGCCATCGAGATCACCGGCTCGGGGAAGGCCATGGGTTCGAGGGCGACGAGGTGGCGGGCGTCGCAGAGGGTGTCGCCGGTCCCGCAGTCGCGCAGCCCGATGAGGCCGACGATGTCGCCCGGGCCGACGCTTTCGACCGGTTGGGTGTTCTTGGCAAACAGCCGCAACACCTGCTTGATGTTGACGACGGCATGGGTGCGGGAGTTGGTCAGCTTGGCGCCAGGCTTGAGTACACCGGAATACGTGCGCAGGTAGAGCAGGTCGGCCGTGGTGTTGGCCACCACCTTGAAGACCAGCCCGGCAAAGGGGGCGGCGGGGTCAGCCTTGACCTCGACGGGTTCGCCGTCCTTGACCCGGATCGCCGGCACCGTCGGGAAATCGGCCGGCGACGGCAGGAGACTGACAATGGCATCCATCAGGGGCTGCACGCCGATGCGGCCTTTGGCCGTGCCGGCCAGGATGGGCACGGCCTTGCCGGCCAAGGTGAGGGAACGGACGACGGCAACAAGGAACTCCGGCTCGATCGCCTGACCGCTGAGGTAGCGTTCGGCCAGCTCGTCGGAACGGTCGGCCAGCCGTTCGAGCATGTGTTCGCGGCGACGGGCCATCTCGTCGGCGATCTCGGCGGGGATCGGCAGCCGCTCGACGGTCTCATGGTCGTCACCGGTGAAGCGGATCATCTCCATGCGGATCAGATCGACGACGGCGCAGAAGGCGCTCTCGACGCCGACCGGGGCCTGGATGGCGACGCCGCAGTCGCCGAACTTGGCGTTGACGTCCGCGCAGACACGGTCGAAGGAGGCGCCCAGGCGGTCGAGTTTGTTGATGAAGGCGATCTTGGGGACGCGGTAGCGGTCGGCCTGGTGCCAGACCTTCTCGCTCTGGGCCTCGACGCCTTCGACGCCGCTGAAGATCACGACCGCGCCGTCTATCACGCGCAGCGAGCGTTCGACCTCGGCGGTGAAGTCAATGTGTCCCGGCGTGTCGATGAGATGGATGAGATGCCCGCACCACTCGAAGGTGGCGGCGGCGGAGACGATGGTGATGCCGCGGGCGCGTTCCTCGTCGAGGTAGTCCAGGGCGGTGGTGCCGTCATCGATGCTGCCGACGCGATGGAGCAGCCCCGAGTAGAACAGCATGTTCTCGGAGGTTGTGGTCTTGCCCGCGTCGATATGGGCGATGATGCCGATGTTGCGGATGTGGCCGAGCATGACAGGCGCCTCTGGCAGAGTGCAACCCACAAAAGACCAGGGCTGCCTCGCCGCCATCGGCACGGGCAGCCCCGCCAAGCCTCAGGGCACCGGAGTTCACTCCGTCGGGATCACTGTATCCTCAGTGGCGTGGATCCAGTAGCCGTATCCACGGACAAGCTGTCCCGGCACATGCCAGGACGGCAACGGCCGTTGTCCAGGCTGTTCGTTGACTTCGAAGTAAGATGCATCCGCCTCTTCGCTGTAGGCAAAGACGCCGTCGTCGACCTGCCGATTAGGCTCGTCGACGGTTTCGGTGGAGCCAACCAGGTTCCAGCCAGCCACCAAAGGCACTTCGTGGTTGCCACGGGGTCCGTAGACGGTGGCGCTGTAGCCGTTCGGCCGCACGCACATCAGCCAGTAGCCACGGTTTGCCTCAATGGTCTCAGCCCTCACGTACCGTCCATCTCGGAAAGCCCACACCGGGCCGGCAAGGACGTTCTGTGTGGCGGCGCCAAAGATCGCGGCAGTTGACGGGTTGACAGGTGTGACGGCAAACGAGATGAGGTTCCATCCTGTCGTCAGCCGTACCGTCTGGGTGTTCTGCGGGGAACCGATGCCGATGCGGTAGACCTTGCGGCCGCCCCGGCTGATCTCGCCCTGGGGGATGACAACACGAGTCTGCTTGCTCATGTCGGTGCCTGGCAGCAACACCGGCAGGTAGGCCCCCCAGCTTTCCACCTCGGTAATGGTTAGCGGCGCGCTGCCAATGCCCTGGGGAAGCCCAGTCAGGGACCACTCGATGGCACAGGCCGTCGTATCCTCTCCGAACTCGACCGCGAGGTACCAGGCACTGCCTCCGCCGTAGGGACGCATGTCGGTAGTCAGCCTGAGGTGATTAGTGTCAAGCCCGATGGAGTAACTGGCGCCATAGCGCTCCTCCCACAACACGCCGCCGAACCCGCCCGGAACCGGAGGCACGTCGGTATCGGGAGGAGGCAGCTTCTCGTCGAGGTTCTGATCAAATCCGTGGGTGGCGCCGAACTCCAGCCCGATGACAACCTCCTGCTCAACCTCGGCGGCCTCGCCGAGGACGGTCTTGCGGACGATCAGAGGCAGGCGCCAGGACGCCCGACCGATGGCAACCTCGTTGCTGGTGAACGCCTCGCTGTAGCCGTTCGCATCCTTGGCGTAGACCTTGCACATCCAGCGTTGGCCCTCGGCCGTATAGGCGGGCGGCAGGACATTGGCCACAACGAAGCCCAGCGGCAGCGGACGCTCGCTGGAGGTGGCGTGGACCAACTCGTAGTTCATGCCTTCCCACGGCTCGGCCGGCGCCGTGCCGAAGGGCACTACCAAGCCGTCCCGGTACCAGACGTAGTAGTAGGCCAAGGCGCCGCTCTGGGTGCCCGAGACCGCCCCGGTGGCGTCGCAGACCAGCGGATCTGCACTGAGCGGGTTGTACGGGGACAGGGTCACGCTCGTGGGCGCCGTCGGGCCGCTGAGGGCGGCATCGGGTTCGAGGATGAGAACAGCCGTGTACTCCTCAATGGTGGCGAGGAGGCTGGTGGCGGCCACCTTGACGTAGTACTTGCCGGGCGGCAGCAACCCCTCGAAGCGCGCGTACTTGGTGGACGGCGGCACGTAGGGGGTGCCGACGTCGTCGATCGTGGCGATCAGTTTGCCGGCCGCGTCGTACAGCCACAGCACGGTGTCGAAGGCGTCCGTGCTGCTGGTCTGCAACGCGTCGCGTTGCGTGAACAGGGTCTGGTCGTTGGTCTCGAAGATGACGCGGGTCAGGTTCTCCCCCGGCCGGTCTTCGACGATGAACCAGAACCAATCGACGTCGGCGCGCGGGTAGATGGCGTGCACCTGGGCCTCGGCCGCCTCGAAGGTGCGCCGGGTAAACGTGCCGCCGCCGGTGTCCCCTCCGGTGTCGCCGCCGCTGTCGTCCTCGGTGTCGTCGCCAGTGTCTTCCTCGCCGAAGGTGATGCCGGAGACCGGCAGAATCCGGCGCGCCAGATCCCATTGGTCGTTGTCTTCGTAGGCGTACTCGCCGTCGGTGTTGACCTGCCCGATGACGATGGCGGCGGTGCTGGAGACCGGACTGGCATTGCCGTAGACGTCCAGCGCGGTCACCCGGCAGATCCAGCGGTCGTC
>MVZH01000004.1 GCA_002068325.1 Lentisphaerae bacterium ADurb.BinA184
GTCAATCATTCCGTATATCATGGCCCGGCGCACAGCCGGCGGCCCGGCCAGATGTCAGATTGCACATACCGTACGTCCGACTTCCGAGACTTGCAAGGGGGCGCCGCCGTGAGGGGGGCCAGGCGTCATGGCCGCCGAAACGGCCGGCTCCCTTTGTTCTTGCCGGAACTTGACAATGATGCGGAGATCCATTAGTGTAATAGGCGGAACGCGGTACTATTGGGTGTATGTGATAGTCTCAGCCTAACGGAGGCGCCAATGGATACCCGCCAGCTGGTGGAAGAGTTCCCTGCCTACCTGGAGGCTAACCGTCTGGCCAGGCCGCAGCACATTCCCTTTCTGCAAAGCTGGGCCGAACAGTACCTCGCCACGCCCTGCGACCCGGCCTTCGGCCCGGAGGACCGCCTCCGCGCGTTCCTTGCGGCGCTTGGACAACGGCCGGGCATTGCGGACTGGCAGATCCGTCAGGCGGAGAACTCCGTCAGGCTCCTGCGCCAGTTCGCCATTCAGAGGCAGTTGCCGACGTCTGGGGTGCCGACACAGGCGTCCCCTCCATCGTCGGCCGGTACCCAGGGCGCAACCGAGAGAGACAGCCCCCTCCACCTGACAGGCGCATGGGGCGTGACACTATCGGACGCGTCGAAGCTCTTGCGCCTCCGGCACTACTCACCCAAGACGCAGAGCGTGTACCTGGACTGGGCGCGTCGGTTTGCCGTGTACTGCCGCATGCGCCCTCCGACAGCTCTTGGCGAGGCCGACGTCAAGCGTTACCTCAGTCACCTGGCCATGGAACGCCGTGTGGCGGCCTCGACGCAGAACCAGGCGTTCAACGCGTTGCTCTTTCTTTTCCGTGAGGTTCTGGTGCAGCCGCTGGACGGACTGCAGGACACGGTTCGGGCCAGGCGTGGCGCGCGTCTGCCGGTCGTCTTTAGCCAGGAGGAGGTCAGGCGGCTGTTGGATGCCATGGCCGGGACGACGAAACTGATGGCCCAGTTGACCTACGGTGCGGGGCTTCGGCTCATGGAATGCGTCACGCTGCGGGTGAAGGATTTGGATTTCGACCAGCGGCGGGTGATCGTGCGGCGCGGCAAGGGCGACAAGGACCGGAGCACCCTCCTGCCGGCCAGCCTGGTTGACCCCCTCAAGGCGCACCTGTGGCGCGTGAAGGCACGTCACGATGCCGATTTGGCCGAAGGGCATGGCGAGGTCCGACTGCCGGACGCGCTGGATCGCAAGTACCCGAACGCCGGCAGGGAATGGGCGTGGCAATATGTGTTCCCTTCCGCCATCCTCTCCCCGGATCGGGAGGACGGCAAGCTGCGGCGGTTCCACACGGCGGAGAGCAACCTGCAGAAGGCAGTCAAGGAGGCGTTGCGTAAGTCGGGGATACCCAAGCATGCCGGGGTGCACACCTTGCGTCACAGCTTCGCCACCCACCTCCTGGAGGCCGGCACCAACATCCGCGAGATACAGGAGTTGTTGGGGCACGCGCACGTCGAGACGACGATGATCTACACTCACGTGCTCCGTGAAATCTCGCCACGGGCCGAGAGTCCGCTGGACCGGATGGCGTGAGCCAGCACCCGCGTCCGTCTCTGACCTCCTCCTCCCTGGTCATCATCCTGAGGCCGCAGTTCCGGCACTCCCGCACCCGGATGATGCGGCCGTGCCGGCGCCGGCGTCGCTGCCGTCCCCGCGCCTGTGAGCCTGGTGGGCATCCGCCGCCGCCCACATCTTCCGCTGTTTCCGCCAGTCGAGGACGGAGGCGACTGGGCGGAGCATGTGCTCGCGGACCGGGTCGCGGCCATGCTGAGTCAGCGGCAGGAAGAGGATGGCCTCCTGGATATCGGGCGCGAGGCAGAGCAGGTTCATGATCTGGGTGACGCGGGCGCGGGTGACGTGGCCCAGCCGGGCGACCTCGGCATAGTCGTCGACCTCGCCGCGCTGCAGGAGATCGTCCGGCCGGATGGCCAGGGCCATGAGGCGCGCAAGGCGCGGCACCCGCCCAGGAGGAAGGGCGGCCGGCTCAGGCCTGGCGCCTTCGGCCAGCAGCTTGCGCCGGCCGCGGCCGTGCCGAAAATGGACCTGCCTGACGATGGTGACGGGCCTGCTCATGCCGGTACCTCCTGCTGCTTCGCCTCGTCCACGAGCGACCGGATGCCCGTCGGATGAAGCGTGGTCGCGACCGTGCCCCTGGCGCCGTCGTAGCCCACATGCTCGACTAGGAATTGGTGTTGATTCGACCGGAGGTGGCTGGTTACCAAGTGACCGGTAACCTCGGGAGGACTGCCAGCGCGGAACGCACCCGAACAGGCTACGGACGCGTCTCTTGGGGGAATCCGTAAACCCGCAGGTACTGTTCATTCAATGCATCGCGATCGGGGGCGAGATCTGCCGTCGTCCGCGAGTCGGGCCGACACGCGCGACGTGGGCATCGGGCCCCTGGCGGCTACAGGGCGGACGGGTCATGAGCCACTTCTTTTTTCGCGTGAATCACGGGCACCCGTGGTTAACGCCCGACGCCGTGGGCTGACGCCCCCGGCGTTTCGTGTTTCTACCCGTTGCGCGCAAAGGGGTTGCGCGCTTCCCCGCCGTCCGCTGCCTTTTCTCCAGTTCGAGGGAGAGTCTATGGGGTGCGAATGCAACCATGATGGTTGCGACCGGACGCTCCCGACCGTCGCCAGGGCCGTGACCTGCACGCGGTTCTGGCGCTTGCCAGCAACGCGCCCACCGCAGCGCAGTACTCGTCCAACGTCTCCACCCAACGGGCAAGACAATCTCCTCCGGTGCGCGTCAGCCGGTACAGCCGCCGGTCCGGCCCGATTTCCGAAGGTTTCCATTCGCCGGCAACAAGGCCGCGCCGCTCCATCGTCTTCAGCGTCCTGTACAGTCCCGTCGTGTCCAGCTTTCCGCCCTTGACAACCGGCATCCTCTCCAGCTCCTCCGCGATGCGGTAGCCGTACAGGGGCTCCCGCGCCAGCGTCGTCAGGATCGCCGGCTGGACGAGCTTGTTCAGCGTCGCGCCGGTACACGGACCGTTGACCCGTTCGCTCATGGTTCACCCGTCGTTGAAGCGCGTCTGCCGTGTCTGGCGCCTCACGGTTTCACGGCGCCCGCGTCCATGCGCGCTCGCACGCGCTCCATGATGTAGAACATCTCCCGGGCAATCTCCTGGCATCGCTCGTTGTAGGCGACGGGCTCGTCCGGCGTGTCGTCACACAGCTTCGGGTCAACGTAGTGGATCGCGAAGCGGGCGATGGCCCCCTCGACCACCGGGCACTTCTTGTCGGCCTGGCTGCACGTC
Organism: Lentisphaerae bacterium ADurb.BinA184; assembly: GCA_002068325.1. Classification (GTDB taxonomy): domain Bacteria; phylum Verrucomicrobiota; class Lentisphaeria; order Oligosphaerales; family MVZH01; genus MVZH01. The sequence goes on from MVZH01000004.1 coordinate 3,305, forward strand.
ATCAGCGCGATGAAGCCCTCGGTCGGGTTCCCGTCGGCGTTGTAGAGCTTCGAGTAGGCGCGTACCGGGGGATGGTCGTCGGAGTACTGCACCAGGTAGACGGGGTTCCCGCCTTCCGTGGTCTTCACGATGGAGAACCCCGCCCGGCGCATTGCGGCAACCGTCCGGCAGTTGCAGGCGGTCGCCTCTGTGCCCCCGGAGAAGGCATGCACCCGGTCGAGGCCGTAATAGCAGGCCGCGGTCTGCGCCCAGATTTGCGACATGTGGCTGCGGCGCGAGTTGTGCGTGCAGATGAACGTCAGGTTGGCGTCCTTTCCCTTGGCCAGAAGGTCGTAAGCCGTCGCGGCGATCTGATCCAGCATGGCCGTCCTCTCCGCCGGCACCTCCTGAAGCGAGGCGGCAACCTGCTGCACGTAGGGGCGAAGCGGATCAACCAGAACCGATTTGGCGATGTAGCTGGGGGCGGCTGCACACCCCGCGCCCCAGAGTGCCACGAGAGCTGTCCGTCGTATGAGGTTCATGCGAAGCCCTTTCCTGTTTGCCGCCTATCTATAGGACAAAGTCTGATAGCATAGCGTCTGTCGCCTTGGGGTCAAGCGTTGCCGCGCCCTCGCAGGGGCTTCATATTGCGGGCCGCACCCGAGTGAGCCTGCCGTCGGACGGCAGAGGGGAATCGGTGCACGGTGACGGGCGGCGATTACCGTGGGCGATCTGGAGCCTCCCCTGATGATCCGCAAGTGTCACCCGTGGTCGTCAACCGGCAGGCAGGACGGTGAGCGGCCACAACCGGCAAGCGATCGAAGCCGTTGCCGGATGCCCCCGGAAGGTGACGGAGTACACTGACTGGACTGTCGAGCGTCCCCCTCGCGAGTGTGGCGCGTGTGCACGGGACGCCTGGGGACGAGGCGGCCGGTGCGCTGCAGAGCGTGATTGGGGACAGACTCTCAGAGGGCGGGGGCGCCGCCAGAAGGCGGGACTCCATACGGGTGGGCATGTACGCAGTACCTAGTCCCGGCTTCGGCCGACTCCCGGACCGCTCCCCGGCCTGGACTGTCACCCCCCGCCCGCCGCGCCGGTTCACCGAACGCCTGCCGCACGGGCGGGCGCGGGGCGGTCTGCCTACCTGGGGAGGACTCGGCGGATGCGCCGCAGAATGGCGCGGGCCTCGGCCGCGGAGTCCGCCGTTGTGGTGAAGATGGCGCGGCGGTCGACGAGACGCGGCAGGACCGCGTCCAGGCCGCGGGTCCGGCACATGGCGGCAAAGGCGTGGCGTCCGAGCATGTGGGTGTGCACGACCACGCCACCGCAGACGGCGGCCAGGCGTTCGATGCACGGCCGCTCGAACTGCTCGAACAACGCCGGGCTCATCAGGCAGGCGGCATCGAAGGAGATGTGGCCGACATTCGGGTCTGGGACCCACAGGTTCCCCATGGGCACGATGCGCCCGCCCTCGAGGCAGGAGTTGTGGCGGCGCTGCAGGTCGAAGGCCTCGATGATGGCCTGGGTGCAGGTGTCGAGCAGGCGGCGGGAGTTTTCCGGATCGTCGAGCAGTTCCGTGAAGAGGGCCTCGCCGAGCACCGCGTTGGCCAGGTCGAGGGGGCCGTCGGCGCCGCGGAAGGCGGCCGGCAGGACACCCTCGCCGTGGTCGCGGCACCAGGCCAGCCCGCGGGCGAGGCGCCGCGGCCACGGGCTGTCCCAGTCCGCCTTCAACTGCGGCCACTCCGCGGAGCGGGCGATGACGGGCGCGCTGTAGCTGGTGCCGGCGCCGAAGGTGACCGCACCGCCGAAGAAACTGGAGTGGATGCTGATCCCGAAGTAGGGGTGGTAGCAGGGGATGGTGTCGTCAGCGATCCCCAAATCCAGCCGGGCGCGGGCCCGCCGGACTGCATTGGACACGTTCACCACGACGTATCGGTCGTAGTCCTGTTCCCAGTCCAGACCGTCGAAGGCCGGCGGCTCAGGCAGCCCCGGCACCGCGACCGGGACGCTGATCTTGACGAGATGCTGACGCTGTCCGGCAAAGAACTCGCGGTGGCGCGCGATGGCGCGCGCGATGGCGGGGTGCAGGGCAGGGGGCATCGGTTCTGCCTCTCATGCGGTCGGGTTGGAGTTGGACTCAGCCGCGTCGCCTCGGTCAGGCGGACGGCCGTGCGGCGCAGGTCTGGGCACCGCCGGGCGGCGCCGGCCACGGGATCTTCGAAGGTCTTCTACTTGGTCTCCGTCGCGGGGTCGGGCGGTGGCGGCGCCATGCCGACGCCCACGCGTTCGAGGGTGCCGTCCACGATGTTCCGCTTCGCCAGCAGGATCTCCTGCCGCCCCGCCGCCAGTTCGATCTCGCCGGCCAGTTCGATGACCACCTCCTCGTCGGCAAACTCCTGCGGCACCGGGTTCAAGCGGATCATGACCTTGCGCGTGCCGGTCTGAGTCGGTGACAGGGCGCCGGCCGGCTGGCCGTTGACGAAGACCTCGAACGCCATCGGCCGGCGTTCGCTGGGCACAAGCCGGTCGCGCAGGGCGAGGAGATCCTCCCACTGCGCCTGTGAACACGGCCGGCGGTCGCTGTAGCGGAAGACGCCCTGGGCGACGATGCGCGTCTTCCCGGCGGTCTTGACATCGGCGGTGACGGCGACACCCTCGCTGAAGCGCAGGTCGGGCACCAGCATTCCGGCCGTTGCGGTTTCGACCCAGGCTCCGTGCGAGCGGTCATACAGCAAGTACTGTTTGGGCTCGAAGACGGCGGGCAGTGGCATGGCCGTTGCCGGCTGGCGAACCGGGCGTTGGACTTCCTCCGGTGACGGCGGCCGTGCGTCGGGGAAGACGATACTGAAAGGTGCCGGCGCCTGGCCGCTCGTGGCGCCTCTTGCGGAGAGGCCGCGCGGTCTCGGGGCGGCGGCTCCTCCGCCGACGGCGTACTGCCGCCACAGTTCGGCGCGGGCCGCCTGCACACTGGGCGTCAAGCGGTCCGCGGGGAGCCTGGCCAGCGCCGTGGCGCCGGCCACCAGCCCCTCGAGGTCGGCGGCCTGGATGACCATGGCGGCGATGCGCGGGGCAAACGCCCAGGCGACGCCGTGAATGACCGCCCGGCCGGGGCCGGGGAACTCCGGCGTCGCCGCCGGCCACAGCAGGCCGCGCGCCTCGAGGGTTTCGGCCGGCGGGCAGTCGGCGGTGCCGGTCCGGTCGAGGAGGATGACCGGTCGCCCGAAGCGCCAGCCGGCCAGCGCCGCGAACCAGTCGTTGGCGTTCACCGTCTCGCGTCTGATGGTGCCGAAGGCCTCGCCACGGTCGACACGGGAGTTTTCCGCCCCCTTGGCTGCGTCGGGCTCGTAGGCCAACGTGTACGTCGTGAGCGCCGGGTTGCGTTGGATCTCGACCGTGACGCCGTGCGCCGCCAGCACCTCACGCGCGGTCTCCGCCACCCGCATCAGCCCCTCGGCCTCGGGCGAGTCGAAGACTGGCAGGACCACCACCTGCCCCTTGGTCAGCAGCGCGGTCACCGCGGCCGTGCCCCGGAGAATTGCGGAGTCCGCAATCCGTACGGCCGGCGGCTGAGCCTTGGCGGCCCGCACGGTCACCGGCAGCGTCGTGGTCATGCCGTCGAGCTGGCTGCGGGCGGTGACCGTCCATTGGCCGGCCGGCAGGTTGACGGGCAGCGGGATCGTCATGGCAAACTCGCCCCGTTCATCGGTCGCGCGGTAGAAGTCCTGCCACAGCCGTCCGTCCGGGCGGCGGATGGCGAGGTGGAACGGGATGACGGCGGGCAGGGGGCGGCGCCTGCTGTCGCTGAACTCGACGCTGAGTGTGAGGTCGGTTCCCAGTGTCACCCTCTGCGAGGCTCGCAACGCGACCGAGCGGACGGGCGCGGGCAGGACGGCGTAAACGCGCGCGGTGGTGGCAGACAGATCCCCGTCCAGAGGCGCCAGCGGGCCGAGCGCCTTTTCCTCGGTGCAGTCGTAGAGCACGGCGTCGGCCGGCGCGTGCGGGGTGAGGGCGAGCCTTTCGCGCACCTGGTGCCAGTCGGCTTGAGTGTGGACGTGCGAGTCGTTGACGGCGATGACGTAGCGGGCCGCGCCGCCGCGCAGCTGGAGCAGGGAGACTTGGGCGCTGCCGCCTGCCGTCGAGGAGAAGAGGCCGCGCCCGGTGTCGCCCAGCGCCTTGGTGAAGGCGGGCGCCAGCTCGGCGTGCCAGCGCGCGTACATGAGGGTGTCGTTGTCGCCGCCGACCATGTTGGGGGCGCCCCAGTTGTGCGGCTTACCGTCCTCAGTGAAGGGGAGAGTCAGCCCGAGCGGTTCCGCCTTGGGGAGTCCGACCGCGGTGTTGCCGTCCACCAGCACCCGCCCGCCGGCGGCGGCGAAGGCGGCGAGGGCCGCCGTCACCTCGGCCGGCATCTCAAAGGTCTGCCCGAGGATCACCAAGGCGCGGACATCGTTCGCCTGGCCGGCGGCCAGCTCCTCCTCGGTGACGAAGCGCGGCGTGTAGCCCAGGCGAGTCAGGGCGACCAGCGCCTTGTAGTGCGGTACCCCGTACCCCATCGCCAGGTGCTGGCGCTGCAACTGACTCCTGGAGAACAGGATGCCGACGCCGAAGTCGCCGCGGGCGGCCACCGCCAGGGCGGCGAAGCGGTCGAGGAATTCACGGCCAGCGCGCACATCGGCCTCGCCGGACTTGCCGGTGATGGCCTGCCAGTTCGACTCGCGGTTCATGCCGCCGAGCAGGTTGCTGAAGCCTTCGAGTGCGAACCCGATGGCGGTGGCGCCGTGCGCCAGCCCGTGCGCGGCGACCCGCACCAGCTTGCCAGGATAGGCGGCGCGGGCGTGCGCCGCCGCCATGGCCGTGCTGATCCAGAGCGGACGGCCGTCGCGGTGCATGGCCAGCAGGGCCTGCGTGAACAGCCATTGCCAGGCGTAGTCCGGGCCGCCGACCTGGTCATTCCAAGTGGATTGATAGCGGAAGTCCAGCGGCGCGTAGGCCGAGGGGAAGTACTGGCCGTGGCGCACGGCGCAGTGGTCCACCTGCACGCTGGCGGTGTTGCGCAGCGACGGGTCGAGCGAGGCGAGGTTGCGGCTGAAGACGCTGTAGACCTCGCGGTACTGATCCATGAGGAAGGCGGACCAGGCGTCGAGGCGCGTCTCGAAGGCGGCCCGTTCGGTCTCCGTCATCGGCGTGGCGTGCGGCGCGATCTCTTCGAGCCAGCCTCGCGTCGGCAGGTCGATCGCGGTGCCGAACTCGGGACGCCGGATGGACAGGAGGTAGGCCAGGTAGTCGGCCTCGGAGACGGGTTCCAGGCCGGTGCGCCGGGTGAACTCGGCGGCCATCTCGCGGTCGATGCGGTCTATGTAGTTGCGCAGGGCCTGCGTCTGGTTTCCCCATCCCCAGTAGGTCAGCAGCATCTTGCGGCCGCCGAGGGCGAAGCCGGTGGTGTCCCAGCCGTAGCAGAAGCCTCCGAAGTTGGGGTGGCGCCCGTTGGCCTGCGCGGCGAGGACGAGGCGCTGGCTCATCGCGTCGAGTTCCTCGGGCACGTTGCGGGTCGGGCAGAAGCTGGTTGGGCGGGTGTCGGGATTGGGCATGGAGAGGATGCCGAAGCGGGCTAGGGTGTCGAGTGAGGCGTCATGTCCGACATCGCTGGCGGCCATGGGGAAGAGTGCGGTCAGGCCGGAGTCGCGCAGGGCGGCCTCGACGGCGGCCTGGTGCGCGGCCGCGATCTCGCGCTGTCTGGCCGGGTCGCGTTCCTGGCCGTAGTTGGGGCCGGGCAGCGACGTCTCGTCCTGCATCGAGGCCACGCTGCGGCGCAGGGGGCTGACGACGGTGAGGCGCGGCAGCGCCGGCTGACCGTCGAGTTCGACCACGTAGTCTCCGGGCGCGAGGCGCGCGGTTTCCAGCCACAGCGGCCCCGGTGGCCCCTGGTAAAGGAGGACGCGGCCGTCGGCGCCGACCGCTTCGAGTTTCACGTCGGCGGCCGTCTGCGGCACGCTCATGCCGAGCGGTACGGTCTCGCCGACGAAGTAGGCGGTCCGTCCGAGCGGCAGGACGACAGGGGGGGGCACGGGCGCCGCCTCCTGGGCCGGGGCGGTTGCCGCCAGAACCATCTGTGCCGCCAGAACCAACGCCGTCAGGTTCCGCACCATGGTCAACGTTCCTTCATTGAGATTCCTGGATCGGGAGGACCGGCACGGCCAGACCGGCGGGGTGGCTATCTCGCCAGGGCCCGGGCCAGACTGACGGGCTGGCACTGGCCGCCGGACAGTCCCTGCGGACAGCGCGCCGCCGGGGCGGATTCCAGGCTGACCGCGGCCCGCAGGCATCCGCCGGCGATATCCTCATGGGGCGCTTGCAGACCCCCCGCGGACAACAACGGCTTCGTGCGATGGAGGGCGGACCTCCGTGTCCGCCAGGTCATAACCCGAAAACCCGGTCTGCCGCCGTGGAACCCGGACGACACGGAGGTCGTCCCTCCAGCCCGACAGACGGCAGTTCGTGTCGAGGCCGGCAGAGGCCCGGACTCCGTCCCGGCCACTCGTGCCGGGGTTCTGAAAGTCCCTGTCATGACATAGCCCGGCTGGCCGTCCCCCCCTCATGCCCGACGCCGGCTGTTCGCAGCAGGATCGCGGCCGTCGCGACCAGAAGGACGCTGAGTCTCAGGGGCTGCGTGGTCAAGCGTGTCTGTTGCGAGGTCATGGCTCTGTCTCCTTGGTTTGCTCGGCGCAGTTGAATGCCGAGGCTTTTTTCGGAACCCCTTGCGGCCAGGCCTGGTGCCCACCCCGAAAGGCTGCAACAACCATAGCGCGACGCTGGCGCAGAGGCAAACACGCCCTCCTCCCAGATGGTAAGGCCTCAGTACCGCCGCGCCGCGGGGTCGGGGATGGGGACGGCGGCGAGGAGGGCGCGGGTGTAGGGGTGCTCGGCCTCGGCGTACAGGCTCGCGGCGGCCTTGACCTCGACCAGCCGGCCCTCGTGCATGACCGCCACGCGGTCGGCCAGGTGCCGCACCACGGCCAGGTCGTGCGAGACGAACAGCACGGTCAACGCCAGCCGCGTCCGCAGCTCGCGGAGCAGGGCGAGGATCTCGGCCTGCACGGACACGTCCAGCGCGCTCAACGGCTCGTCACACAGGAGGATCTCCGGCTCGACCGCCAGGGCCCGGGCCAGGCTGACACGCTGGCACTGCCCGCCGGACAGCTCGTGCGGATAGCGCGCCGCCAGGGCAGGGTCGAGGCTGACCGCGGCCAGCAGCCCGTCCACCCGCCGGCGGGCTTCGCGCGGCGGCAGTATCCCGAAGTTGACCAGCGGTTCGGCCACGATGCGGGCCACGGTGAAACGGGCATTGAGGCTGGAGAGGGGATCCTGGAAAACCATCTGCACCCGTCGCCAGAGCGGTCGCAGGGCATGCCGGTCTCCGGCCGTCACCGGCGTCCCGCCGATGCGGACCTCCCCGGAGGTCAGCGCCTGCAGCCCGGCCACGGCGCGCACCAGGGTGGACTTGCCGGAGCCGCTCTGGCCGACCAGGCCGAAGACCTCCCCCGGCCGCACGCTGAATGACACCCCGTCCACGGCCCGCAGCCGTCCGCCGTCGGGCCGGGGGAACTCGACGATTGCCTCGCGCACCTCGATGGCGGCGTCCGTTGCCGTCGCCGTCGCCCGCGTTCCAGCCTCGCCAGGCCCCGGCGCGGCCGCTGTTCCGTCGCGCGCCGGTCTGCCGTCGTCCGGCGGTGGGGTATCGAGGCGCGGCACGGCGGCCAGCAGGCGTCGCGTATAGTCGTGCCGTGGCGTCCGGTAGAGCTCGCGCACCGCGGCCTGTTCGACGATCGTGCCCCCGCGCATGACGATGACCCGGTCGCAGAGTCCCGCCACGATCCCCAGGTTGTGGGTGATGAGGAGCAGCGCCATGCCGCGGGCGGTGAGCCGTTCGCGCAGCCTGCCCAGCACACGGGCCTGGGTGATGACGTCGAGGGCGGTCGTCGGCTCGTCGGCGATCAGCAGGGCGGGGTCGGCGGCGAACCCCGAGGCCAGCAGGCTGCGCTGGCGCATGCCGCCGCTGTACTGGTGCGGGTGGCGGCGGAAGGCGTGGGCGGCGTCGGCGACCCCGAGTTCATCGAGCAGCTCCCGCGCCCGCTGGTGCGATTGGCGGCGCGTCATGCCGAGGTGGCGCTCGCAGGCCTCGGCCACCTGCAGGCCCACCGTCAGGTATGGGTTGAGGCTGCTCAGCGGATCCTGGAAGACCATCGCGATGTGCCGGCCGCGCACGTCTTCAAGACGCCGCCGCGCCGCCCCGATCAGCTCTTCCCCCCGCAGCCGCACCGAGCCGGTCACGGTTGCGGACCCCGCACCCAGCAGGCCGAGCACGGCCAGCGCTACCGTGCTCTTGCCCGAACCACTCTCCCCGACGATGGCGACGGCGTCGCCGGGGAAGACCTCGGCGGAGAAGCCTTGCACCGCCGGCACGTCGCCGCTGTGGCCGTGGTAGGTGACGGCGAGGTCGCGGATGCTGAGCAGCGGCACGGCGGTGCTCGGCGCCGGCGCGTCCGCCGCGGTCAGGCGGGTGGGGGCGGTCACGGTCATCGGGCCGCGCCTTTCGGGTCGAGGCTGTCGCGCAGGCCGTCGCCGAGGCCGTTGAGGCCGAATAGGGTTGCCACCATCGCCAGCGACGGGAACAGCACCAGCCACCATTTCTGGCCGGAGTCGCCCAGGGCCTGCATGCCCAGGTGCACGAGGCTGCCCCAGGAGTCCAGCGTGGTGCCCTGGAACTGCACCGGCAGTCCGACAAAGGCGAGGAAGCTCTCCTCGAGGATCACGGCGGGGACGGTCAGTGTGGCGTAGACGATCACCGGGCCGAGGGTGTGCGGCACCAGATGCACGAAGACGATGCGCGCGGGGCTGGCGCCGGCCATGCGGGCCGCGGCCACGAACTCGCGCTCGCGCAGCGACAGGATCTGCCCGCGCACGATGCGCGCCATGGTCAGCCACTGCACCAGGCCGAGGGCCGCAAACAGCAGGAAGATGTTGCGGTTGAAGACCACCATCAGCAGCAGCACCAGGAAGATGAACGGCAGTCCGTAGAGCACATCAACCAGCCGCATCATCACGGCGTCCACGCGGCCGCCGACGTACCCTGCCACTGCCCCGTAGGCGACGCCGACCACCACGCTGACCAGGGTGGCGACCAGCCCGACCAGCAGCGAGACCCGCCCGCCGTTGACCACGCGCAGGAACAGGTCGCGCCCCAGCTCGTCCGTCCCCAGCCAGTGCGTCAGGCGGCGTTCCCGGCCGTCGGCGCGGACAGCGATGACCTCCTCGCCGCGGATGACGGCCGTGTCGGTGGCGAGGGCGGGCGGCGGCGTCGGCCCGCGGGGAGGCGGTTCAGTCCCGGCGGCGGCGTCGGAGTGGCGTACGGACAGCGCGGTCACCCGCCCGCGGTCGAGGGTGACGGCGACCGTGGAGGGCGGGCCGGCCTCGGTGACGCGCAGGAGCAGCACGCGTTCGTCGCCGGCAAACAGTCCCGGCGGCGGCGGTTGGCCGATGCGCACGCGGCTGTGGGGCAGTCCCCGGCCGACCGTCCCGTCGGCGAGCAGCTCATGGGCCGGGGCGGCGTCGGTGTCCAGCGCGAGTTCGTCGAGGGGCTCGGCGCCGTGGGTGATGGTGTGCACGAGTCCGCGGCGCAGGGCGATGCGGAACTCGCGGTGTTCGCGTGGGCGGACATCGAATTCGACGCGTCGCGCCCGCGCCAGCGCTCCGTCGAGGCGGGCGGGTTGTCCGAGTGCGAGGCGGGTCTCGGCCTGGCAGTGCGGGTGGGTGTGGCCGGGCGGCCGCGCCCCCAGCCAGGCCCGGGTCTCGGCGGCCGTGGTGGGGACGGCCAGGCTGCCGAGCAGGGTGACGGCGGCGATCGCGGCGACCAGGATCAGCCCTGCCATTGCCAGACGGTGCCGCCGCAGACGGCGCAACGCCAGCCGCCCCGGCGACAGGGGCCGTGGCGCGTTGGAGGGGGCGGGTTGCATGGTTCCGAGCCGGTACCCTGCCTGCGGCGGCGGCCCTCTTCAGTACAGCCCGAGGCGGTGGAGCGCGCGCCGCACAGGCGCCAGGGCGAACCGCCGGCGGCGCCCCGGAGTCAGCTCTTCCCAGTAATGCCGCTTCACGTGGTGGCAGATGTCGGCCAGCGGGAAGGTCGGCGTCTCGTAGTGCGGGACGGCCCAGTAACGGCGGTTGACCAAGGGCAGGAAGCGTTTGGGTTCGAGGAACGGCGCGTTCCAGGAGAAGTCCTTGGCAAACGTGCCGTCGCGGCAGGCCAGGGTCTCCAGCTCGGTTCCCGGGTAGATGAGGGGCAGTTCGCCGATGGCGGAGTCGCCCTCCCAGGCCTTGCCGGCGATGGCTTTCAGCTGGCGCACGAAGCGGACCGTGCGGTCGAGGGTGTCCGGGGTTTCGCCGGGCAGGCCGACGATGAGGAAGGCGACGATGTGCTCGAAGCCGGCCCGTGCGACTTGGGCGAAGGCTTCGAGCATCTGCGCCGTGGTGACGTTCTTGTGGACGGCCTTGAGGACCTCGTCGGTGCCGGTCTCGACGCCGAAGGTGATGCCGGTGCATCCGGCCCGGCGCATGAGGGCCAGCACGTCGTCATCGAGGCCGGCCGCGCGCGCGCCGCACCACCAGGTGATCTTCAGCCCGCGGCGGAGGATTTCCTCGCAGAGGGCCGTGGCGTGCGTCTTGCTGGCCAGGAAGGCGTCGTCGAAGAAGGTGAAGGCGCGGATGCCGTACGTGGTGTGGAGGTGTTGCACCTGGTCGATGGCCAGGGCGGGCGACAGGAAGCGCAGGCGGCGGTCGAGGCTGTTGGCGCAGAAGGCGCAGCAGTACGGGCATCCGCGTGTGGTCATGAGGCCGAGGGTGCGCGGGCCGGCGGTCGCGATGTCGAGGTCGTACTGGCGCGGGTCGAACAGGTCCCAGGCCGGCATGGGCAGGCTGTCCAGCCGGGCCATGGTCTGGCGCGGGGGGTTGCGGACGATCTGGCCGTCGGGGTCGCGGAAGACCAGGCCGTCCACCTCGTTGAAGGCGCGCCGGTCGGGGAGGCGTTCGAGCAGTTCGAGAAACGCGTCTTCGCCTTCGCCCACGACGACCGCATCAATCTCCTTCACGACGGTGAGTGCATTGACGGGCGCATAGGCGAAGTGCGGGCCGCCGACGACGATGAAGGCGTGCGGCAGCGCGCGTCGGATCAGGCGTAGCGTGGCCAGGGCGGGCAGGCGGTCGTTGGTGTTGGTGGTCAGGCCGACCACGTCGGGGCTGGCCGCCTTGACTTGGGCGGCGATGGCCGCCGGGTCGCCGATGAGGATGCCGTCAATGCCGACCACCTCGTGCCCCGCCCGCCGGGCCACCGCGCCCAGGCTGGCCAGGGGCAGGCACACCGACGTCTTGCGCGTCGGACGGCCGTTGAAGCGCGGCCCGTTGACCAGGCAGATTCTCATGATCCCTAATTGTTCCCGGGCAGTTGTCTGACACCCGTCGTACCGTACCATGCCGGCGCAGGGGCGCAACCGCAATCCGCAACGCCCGGCGGGATACGACGGCTACCTGGCCGGGTGAGCGTTCACCCAGCGCCAGGTGTGCCAGAGCCGCCACAGCCGGCGGCCATCGTAGGCGGCGGCGGCTTCGAGGGCGCGGGGGGCGAAGACGGCGCGCCAGCCGTCGCCGGCCTCGCGGTCGCGGCGCATCGCCGCCAGCATCTCGGCGGCCGGGAACCAGTCGCGGATCGGCGTGCTGAAGCCCTGTTTGGGTTTGCCGAGCAGCTTTTCCGGCAGGCGGCTGCGGGCCACCCGGCGCAGGAGCCCTTTGAGCTCGTTCTGCGGATTCCGCAAGGCGGCGGGGAGGCGGCCGACCAGGTCGGCCACGGTGTGGTCGAGGAAGGGGACGCGCACTTCGAGGCTGACGGCCATGCTGGTGCGGTCCATCTTGGTCAGGCAGACGGTGGGCAGGAAGTGGTGCAGGTCGAGCCACTGCAGGCGGTCGAACCCGGCCAGTTCGGGGCGGTCGAGGGTGTGGTAGTAGGCGGCGGCGTCGGCGGCCAGGGGGAACCTGTCGAGCAGGTCCCGGCGGACGAGCCGGCGCATTTCGCGCGGCGAGAAGGCGGCCATGAGCGTGGCGTAGCCGCGCATGGGGTCGGCGGGCAGGTGCTTGCGCCCGAGCCAGCCGCGCACGGCGTTGCGGGGGTGCCGCCACGCCGAGGGGGCGCGGCCGTCGGCGCCGTAGAACTGCGTCCAGCGACGGTACCAGCCGTAGCCGCCGAACAATTCGTCGCCGCCTTCGCCGGAGAGCATGACCTTGAAGTGGGGTGCCGCCAGGGCGGCGACGTAGGCGGTGCTCAGGGCGGCGCTGGCGGGGAAGGGTTCATCGAACATCCCGGCCAGGCGCGGATCGTAGTCGCGGCCCCTCGCGGTGTCCATCCTCTCGACCTGGTGAGGCATCCCGTAGTGGCGGCACAGCTCGGCGGCGAAGGGCGACTCGTCGTAGTCCGGATCGTCAACCGCGATGGTCAGGCAGGTCGGCTTGCGCCCGATCTCGGCGCAGGCGGCGGCGACCAGGCTGCTGTCCAGCCCGCCGCTGAGGAAGATGCCGACGGGGACATCGGCGATGAGGTGTTTCTCAACGCTGCGGCAGAGCGTCTCCCAGACCTGCCGTTCGGCTTCGGCGGGGTCCGCCACTGCCAATGGCGGGTGGTGGCCGCCTGGCCGGTGGACAGGTCGTACTCCAGGAGCGTGGCCGGTTCGAGCTGCCGGTACCCCTCGAAGACCGTGTGCGGGGCCGGGATGCCGATGTGCTGCAGCGAGAACAGCAGCCCTTCGACGTCGAGGGCGGGAGCGGCGGGCGCGGCGGCCAGCAGGGCCTTCATCTCCGAGGCGAACCATAGACCGCCGTCGCGCTGCGTATAGAATAGCGGCTTGATCCCGAAGCGGTCGCGGGGCAGCCACAGCCGCCCGCGCCGTTCGTCGAGCAGCGCCAGGGCGAACATGCCTTCCAGGCGTCGGACCAGCGCCGGCACCCCCCACTCCTCGCAACCGTGCACCAGCACCTCGGTGTCGGTGTGGCTGGTGAAGGTGTGGCCGCAGCGGCCAAGCTCGGCGCGGAGCGACTGGAAGTTGTAGATCTCGCCGTTGAGGATGACATGGACGGTGCCGTCCTCGCCGTGCATGGGCTGGCGGCCTTGCGGCGAGAGGTCAATGATGGACAGCCGGGCGTGGCCGAGGGCCGCGCGCCCGGCGATGTAGGTGCCGCTGTCGTCCGGGCCGCGGTGACTGAGGGCACCGACCATGGCGGCCAGCGGGCGCGCCGCCGCGGCGGGGGCGAGCGGGAAACGCGTCACGAAGCCGGCGATTCCGCACATGGCGTCAGCCCTCCCCGACCGGCAGGCCGATCGCCTTGAGGATGCCCTGCGCGCGCGCCCGCCAGCTGTAGGCCGGCGCCAGCTCTCGGGCGGCCCCCGCCAGCCGCGCCGCCAAGGAGGGAGCCTGGCGCAGACGCCGGACGGCGGCCACCCAAGCCTCGACGTCGCGCGGCGGCACCAGCAGAGCGGTCTGCTCCGGCGTGAGGATTTCGCGCAGCGTGGGCAGGTCGCTGGCCACGATGGGCCGCCCGGCCGCCAGGGACTCGAACAGCTTGATCGGGCTCATGGTCGCCGCCGTGCCGATCTCCGGCTGGTAGGGCAGAAGGATGACGTCGCAGCGGTCATACCACGCCGGAACCTCGCGCAACGGGACCATGGGGACGTTGCGCACCCCGGGCAGACTCTCCTCGCCCCCGACCGCCGTCACCTCGCACCCGTCCTGCCCAGCCAGCGCGGCCAGCACCCGCGAACCGCGCTCCGGGGTCAGCCGCCCGATGTGCACGATGCGGGGCCGCGCCAGCCGCCCGGGATCGAACCGCGACACCCCCGCGAAGTCGGACAGCCTCACCCCCGACGGCGCCACGTGCATCCTCTCCCCCACCGCCCCGGCTTCGACCAGGGCCTGCCGGGCGCCGTGACTGATCGGAATCAACATGTCCACCGTGCCGCGGCGGTGCCTCGCCACCAGGCGCCGGCCCCGCCGGCCGTCGAGCAGGCTGGCGACGTCGTGGACTTCGAGGTGATGGCGCAATCCGAAGGCCGCCAGGACCGCGCTGATCTCGGGAACCCGCGTGTACAGCGTGCCCGCCTGCGCCAGATGCCGCCAGTGCCGTAGCACAAACGGCCAAAAGCCCCAGCGCGGATGCAGCCACCCCGAGCCGCGCACGTCCAGGCGCCTCGACACCCCGAGTTCCGCCGCCTTGTCCGCCAGCCGCACGCCGCGCGGCCAGGCCGGCAACCACAGCTCGACGCGGACGCCCAGTTCCTCGAAGCCCTCGACAGTCCCGAACGTCTGGATCAGGTTGGCCCGGCTGCGGCCCAGATAGAGAATGTCCGGTCTGCCTGCCATGCGTCGCTGACCTGCGCTCAGGGGCTGAACACTGTCAAGCTCAACCGTTGCCGACAGGTCCCTCGCGGCTGCCGGTGTTGGGACAGTCGCGGGGGAGCCGGCCGTTCCACGCTCCGCCCCAGACTCTATTGTGCCAACCGGCCGCGTCAAGTGGGCGACTCCCGACGCACCGGTCTGTCCGCCGGCAGGCGGCGGCATCCGGCGGGCGCCCTCGGGCGGAACAACGCGGTCGCCCGCCGTCGTCAGAGGGCTGTGGCGTGGCACGCAGGCGACCGCACTCCAGAGCGGCTCCGCCGCAGTCCGCACCGGCAACCGGTCCCTGAGCACCTACCGACGCGAAGCGTCTCTGGAGTGCCTGCGGCCTGCCGCAGCTCTTGCACGGGCCGGCATGACGGCCCGCCACCCCGCCGTGGCAGGCCCCGGCGGAACAAAGCGGTCGCAGGCGACCGCACTCCAGAGCGGCTCCGCCGCAGTGCTTCAGAGGCGAGACAGAACAAGGGTGTCATCGGTCATGGCAAGCCACTTGTGCCAAACTTCAGTGACAAACGGGGACGCGGATGCAGAGTAGGGCAACCGCCTGCCTCGCCGCAGTCAACTGACGAAGGCGGATCCCGGTTGCCTTGGTCACAAGCGGGGACGCCAGTCCTACCTCGTCATCCGCAATCCGTAACCGAGTGCGGCGGAACGGCAGGCGTGCCGCCCTGCGACGAGGGCCGATTCTGTCCGCCCCACGGTGCGGGAACTGGCCTTTGGCGGCGGCGCACAGCGCGCGGCCGGCCGCTGGACGAGGCCCGCGCCGGGTCTATGTTGCGTGCACGACCGAAGTCCCCGCGACGCCTCCGGGAGCGCCCGCCGACGATGCCATTCAGGCTCGACAACCCGCACCTCGCCCTTGCCCTCGATGAGCACGGCTGTCTGGCCTCGCTCGTCAACCGCCACACCGGCCGCGAGTACGTGACCGCTCCGGGGCAGGATCTCTGGCGATTGATCTGCCGCCGTCCCGAAGACCCCGAGACCCCGGTGCACGCCGCCGCCCAGTGCGAGGTCAGGGCCTCGAACCCCGACGAGACGCGCCTGACCGTACACTGGCCGCGGCTCACCGACGCCGACGGCCGCGCCCTCGATGTCTCGGTGACGGTTGACATCGCCCTGCGCGGCGAGGAAGTCGAACTCACGGCAAGCCTCGACAACCGCGACCGTTTCACGCTGACCGAGTTCTGGTTCCCCATGATCGGCGGCCTCGGGAACCTCGGGGCGGACGCCGCGCGCTGTTTCCTGC
Source organism: Lentisphaerae bacterium ADurb.BinA184 (assembly GCA_002068325.1). Lineage (GTDB taxonomy): Bacteria > Verrucomicrobiota > Lentisphaeria > Oligosphaerales > MVZH01 > MVZH01. Next base: position 19,010 of record MVZH01000004.1, read on the forward strand.
TCTATCCGGAATCCGGCGGCCGCCGCATCCGCGATCCGTTGCGCAACCTGGCCGACCGCAACGCCCAGCCGGTGCGCGGCGTGCGGCCGCACTTCCTGCGGCACTTCTACCCCGGCGCGGCCTCGATGCAGTGGCTGGGGCTGTACGGCGAAGGCGGCGGGCTCTACGTCGGCTCCCACGACGCCACCCTGCAGACCACCGCCCTCAATGCCATGCTCAACCTCGGCGCGTCGGCCGCCGGGGACTCGCTCTCGCTCGGCTTCATCAAGTACCCGTTCGTCGAACCGGGCGCCGGCTGGCGCAGCGAGCCGTTCGTCCTCGCGGTCCATGCCGGCGACTGGCACACGGACGCGCGGCGGTACCGGGCGTTCACCGATACCTGGCAGAACCACCGCCACGAGCGCCCGGGCTGGGTGCGCGACATGCCCGCCATGCACGACGTGGTCATGCTCCATCAGTACGGCCGCGTCAACTACCGCTACGACCAGATTGCGGACATCGCAGAGGCGGCGGCGACGGGCGGCATCCATGCCGTCAAACTCACCGGCTGGTCGCACGGCGGGCACGACAACCTGTACCCCGATTTCCAGCCGAGCGAGGCCCTCGGCGGCGAGGCCGCCCTGCGTGCGGGCCTGCAGGGCGTGCGGGCCGGCGGCGGGCAATCGGTGCTGTACTTCCATTTCGTGCAGATGTCGCCGAACTCCGAGTTCTACCGGCGGCACGGCGAATACTGCGCCCTCAAGGACGCCGACGGCAACCCGTTCATTGACCTCTTCACCTGGCCCAGCCACGGCACCCTCCTGCTGATGAACGCGCGCCACCGCCTCGTCAACGCCTGCGTCGCCACCGAACCCTGGCAGGAACACGTCCTGGACTGCGTCCGCCGTGGCCTCGACTGGGGGGCCGACGCCGTCTTCCTCGATCAGACCGCCGGCGCCCCCAGCTCCTACCTGTGCTTCGACCCGCGTCACCGACACCCGACGCCCGCCCTCGCCAGCGGCCCCGGAAGGACCCGGCTGTCCGAACGGGCGCGCGCCCTGGTCCGCGCGGCCGGCCCCGACAGGGCGCTGGGCGCCGAGTACCTCGCCGACGCCATCCTCCAACACTACGATTTCACCATCCCCTTCGGCATGGGATTCTTCCACGGCGGCCAGCATTTCGGCGAACTGTACCGCTACACATTCCCCGAAGACGTGATTCTCACCCAGTACATCTCGCGCGAGGACTACGACCAGCTCCACTACTCCTTCGTCATGGGGTACCGTTTCTTCCTGGCGCCGCGCCAGCAGTGCGCCCTGCTGACCAGCCTTGATGCCGCCTTTGTCCGTCGTCTGGCCGACCTCGTGGCCCTGCGGCGCCGGCACGCCGCCATCCTTCTGCGCGGACGGTTTTCCGACACGGTGCCGCTCGATGTGCGGAATCCGCAACTGGTGGCGCGCGCCTACGAAAACGCGCCCGACGCCGCCGTCGCCGTCTGGAACCCGACCGACACCCCGCAGGAACTCGCCGTCGCCTGGCCGGGCCGCCGAATGGTCGGGGTGGATCTGCCCGGCGAGCCCTCGAGTGCGGGCGCCCCGCCCGCCCTGCTTCCGGCCGGCGAGGTCGCGGTGATGCACTTTGCCGCCGCGACGCGCGGGCGGTGACCGGGGCGGAGACTGGGCTGCGCAGGCGGCTTCACACAGCCGTTGCCGCGTTCCTCTGATCCGCGCCCGCCGGGGCCTGTCCCTGCGCGCGGGCGGCAGTTCGTAAAAACGGGGCGGCATTTTCACGCACTCGCGCCTTGCGGTGTCTGTCCCTGCGCGGGGGGCGGCAGTTCGTGAAAACGTGGGGGGAAGTTCGTGAAAACGGGGCGGCATTTTCACGCACTCGCGCCTTGCGGGGCCTGTCCCTGCGCGGGGGGCGGCAGTTCGTGAAAACGTGGGGGGGCAGTTCGTAAAAACGGGGCGGCATTTTCACGCACTCGTGCCTTGCGGGGTCTGTCCCTGCGCGGACGGCAGTTCGTGAAAACGGGCGGCATTTTCGCGAACTCATGCCTTGCGGGGTCTGTCCTGGCGCGGACGGCAGTTCGTGAAAACGGGGGCGAGTTGCGGAGTCCGCAGAGTCCCGGTATTGTAGCGGTCTCTGTCGGGCGCGGCGCGGGTAGCGGCCGTGCCATCTCCTGCCCCGTCCGGGGGTTGCCGGGCGGCGGCGTCCTTTCGGGCCTTGAATCCGGAGTCATTTCGATGGCGATTCGCACGGTGGTGGTCGGGCTGGGCATGGGCAAGTGGCACTGCAACGGCGTGAAGGCGACGGCCGGGATGGAGCTGGCCGGGGTCTGCGACATTGACGCGGCCCGGCTCGCGCTGGCGACCAAGGAGTACGGCGTCAAGGGGTACGCCACCCTCGACGCGGTGCTGGCCGATCCCGAGGTGGACCTGGTGACTCTGGTGACGCGGCACGACCAGCACTGCGACATGGCCGTCGCGGCCTTGGGCGCCGGCAAGCACGTCGTGCTCGACAAGCCGTTCTGCCTGTGCGTGGCCGAGGCCGACCGCATGATCGCGGCCCGCGACCGCGCCAAGCGCATGCTGAGCTGTTTCCACTGCCGGCGTTGGGATCCGGACTACCTGACCGTGCGGCGGGCGCTGGACACTGGGGCGATCGGCCGCATGCTGCAGATTCAGATCAACCAGGCCGGCTTCCATGGGCAGGGCGGCTGGCGGCGCAACCGGAAGCACATGGGCGGGCTGTTCTACGACTGGGGGGCGCACTTTGCCGACCAGCTCTGCCAGCTGGGCGGCGCCCCGGCGGTCAGCGTCAGCGGCCGCGTGCAGTACGGTCCGCACGGGCATGAGGTGGAGGACTTCATCCACGTCATCGTCGAGTTCGGCAACGGGGTGCTGGCGCTGGTCAGCCAGAGCGGGATCAGCCACTTTGCCGGGCCGCGCTGGATCGTCTCCGGCGAGAAGGGGTCGCTGAAGGAGGACGGGCAGGGGCACGACACCTGGGACAACGAGGTGCAGCCGGCGTTTGTGCGCGCCAGCCTGAACGGCGTGCCGGCGGAGATCAAGGTTGACCGCCTGCCGGGGAGCTGGAAGAGCTACTACCAGAACGTCAGCGAGCACCTCAACGAGGGCAAGGAGCTGATCGTGACCGCCGAGCAGGCGCGGGCCGCGGTCGAGCTCATGCAGGCGGCCTATATCTCGGCGGAGGACGGGCGCATCGTCGCGTTGCCGCTCAAGGGCGCCGAGGCCGCGCGGGTGCCGAGCAAGGTGCGCCCGGTGAAAGGATGACCGGCGGATCCGTGGTGGAGCCGGTCGGCGTCAGTCAGAACACCGAGGGCCATGCAGAGCCCTGTCATGGGTGGCCGGGACGGAGCCCGGGCCTCCACCGGCATCGACAAGGACTGCCGTCTGTCAGGCTGGAGGGACGACCTGCGTGTCGTCCGGGTTCCGCGGCGGCGGACCGGGTCTTTGGGCATGACTTGGCGGACACGGAGGTCCGCCCTCCATGGCAGGAGGCCGTTGTTGTCCACGGGGGTGTTCAAGCGCCTTCACCTTAACTGACCAGGGGGCAGCGCATCAGCATGTTGACACTACGGGGGACTCTTGCGGCGGCTGGACTTGGCGGCGTGGCGGCAGTCTGTCTTTGCGGGTGCCGCCTCCGCTCGCAAGAGGCGGCGGCAACGCCGGCGCCGGGAGACGGTTTGACGGCGCCGGTGGTGCAGGCGTCCGACGTCTCGACCGAGCCGCAACCGCCCATACCGATCCGGCTTCGCCTCAGGGAACCGGGTTTCGTGACGCTGGTCATTGACGACGCGCAGGGGCGGCGGGTCCGCAACCTGATCAGCGAGACGCCGCTGCCGGCCGGCGAGAGCACGCTGTACTGGGACGGTTGCGATGACCTGCGGCGTGACGCCAACGCCGCGGCCCACGCCGTCTACCACATCCCCGGCGCCCTCGTCGAGCCCGGCGAGTACACCGTCCGCGGCCTGTTCCGCAAGGCGGTTGACTTGCGCTACGAGTTCACCGTCTACAATCCTGGCGATCCGCCGTGGCGCACGCCGGACCGCCGCAGCGAGTGGTTGACCAACCACACCCCGCCCGGCTCGATCTGCGCCCTCCCGGCCGGGGCGGCACCGGTGCGCGAGGGGCAGGACGACTCGCCGGCCCAAGTGCTCATCGGCAGCTACGTTGCCGAGGGCGGCAGCGGGCTGGCATGGATTGACTTGGACGGGCGCAAACGCCACGGGCAGATGTGGGTGGGCGGGGTCTGGACCGGCGCCGAACTCATCGCCCGCGACGCGGGAGACCAGCCCCTGCCCGGCGTCTACGCCTATGTCGCCGCCTCGTGGAAGGGGGACAAGTATAACGACAACCAGTCCGAGATTCGGCTGCACAAACTGGTCAATGATGCGCAGCGTCTGGCCGCTCCGCGTGACACGCGCTTCGGGACGGGTGAGGATCCGGCGGTCCTCCAGCCGACGTGGAAGTTCCCCGAGCCGGATCAGGTGGGGATCGGCGGGATGGCCGTGTGGAACGGCACGGTGGTGGTCAGCCTTCCGAAGATGAACGCGCTCCTGCTGGTGGACGCGGCCGGGTCCGCGGTACGGGGAACGGTTCCGCTCGAGTCTCCGCGCGGGCTGGCGTTCGATTCGTCCGGCCGGCTGCTGGCGGTGAGCGGCCGGCAGGTGGTGCGGGTCACGCTCCCGACGGGCGAGCGTCCGGGCGAGGCCGCCGCGGCGGGCGTGGTGGTCGCCGGCGGCCTGGAGGATCCTCAGCAGCTTGCCCTTGACGCGGACGGCAACCTCTACGTCAGCGACCGGGGCATCGCCAATCAGGTCAAGGTCTTCACGCCGGACGGGGCGCCGTTGCGGACCATCGGTCTGGCCGGAGTGGCCAAGGCCGGCCCGTACGATCCCCGGCAGATGCACAACCCAAAGGGGCTGGCGATTGACGCCCGCGGCCAGTTGTGGGTCGCCGAGGACGACTTCCAGCCGAAACGGGTCAGCGTGTGGAGTCTGGACGGTCGGTTGCTGCGGGCGTTCTACGGGCCGCCCGTGTACGGCGGCGGCGGCGTGCTGGATCCGCGCGACGAGAGGCTTTTCTACCTCGCCGGAATGACGTTCGAACTGAACTGGCGGACCGGCGCCAGTGAACTGACCGCCATCCGTTATCGGCCGGGGAAAGACGACTTCGCCCTGCCCAGCGGCCATCATGCCGACGGGCCGCCCGACACGCCGTTGTACGTCGGTGGCCGCAAGTACTACACCAACTGCTACACCTCCAGTCCTACGGGCGGCACCCCGGTGGTCTGCATCTGGCGCGATGTTGACGGGGTGGCGGTGCCGGCGGCAGCGTTTGGCCGGGCCGATGTGTGGACGTGGCTGAAGGACGACGTGTTCCGCGCGCGGGTCGAAGCCGCGGCCGGGCCGGTCAAGCCGGGCAAAGAGCCGAACCTGGGCGACCTGATCTTCATCTGGTCGGATGTGGACGGCGACGGCAACGGTCAGCCCGAGGAAGTGGCTCTGCGGCGCGGCACCGTGTCCTCGGGCGTGACGGTGGGCGCGGATCTGTCGCTGGTCACCGGGAACGCGGTCCGCTATGCGCCGGTGCGCCTGTCCGCGGCGGGAGTGCCGGTGTACGATCTCGACGCGGGCAAAGTGCTGTGCCCCGAGCCGCAGCGGCCGACCTCGTCCGGCGGCGGGCAGGTGCTGATGGCGGGCGGCGGGTGGACGGTTCTGACCACCGCACCGAAGCCGTTCGCTCCGCAGTCGGTGGGCGGGGCGCGGGACGGCGTCCCACTGTGGTCGTATCCGAGTCCGTGGCCCGGGTTGCACGCCTCGCACATCGCGCCGCCGCCGGAGTTCCCGGGCGAAGTCATCGGCACCACCCGTCTGCTCGGCCCCAGTTTCGCGCTGGACACGCCGGGGCGGGACGAACTGTGGGCCATCAACGGCAACAAGGGATGCATCTACCTGTTCACGACCGACGGACTCTTTGTGGCCACGCTCTTCCAGGACACCCGCACGAAGGACTCGGCCTGGGCGACGCGCGCCAAGGCCGAGCGCGGCATGTCGGTGAGCGACCTCACCAATGGCGAGGAGAGCTTCTGGCCGTCCATCACCTGTACGCGTGACGGCGAGGTTTATGTGGTGACCAACTACCCGGCCATCATCCGGGTGACAGGGCTGGAGACGATCCGCCGGCTGCCGGAACAGGCCCTGTCGGTGAGGCCGGATCAGCTCGAGGCCGCGCGAACCTACCAAGTCGAGGCCGAACAGCGGCGGCAGGCCGCGGCCGGCGCGACGGCCATCCTGACCATTCCTATCCTGGCCTCGCCGCCCGCCGTGGACGGGGATCTCGGCGAGTGGACGGCGGAACACTTTGTGACGATTGACGTGAGGCAGAAGCAGATCGGCGACTGGGGCCGGCGCAAACAGGAGACGCAGGCCGCCCTCGCGGTCAGCGGCGACCGGCTGTATGCCGCCTTCCGGACGGGCGAACCGAAGGCGCTGGAAAACGCGGGCACGGCCCTGGCCAATCTCTTCAAGACCGGCGGCGCGCTGGACCTGATGCTGGGCACCGACCCGCAGGCCGACCCGCGGCGGCGGGCGGCGGCGGCCGGCGACCTGCGGCTCCTTGTGGCCATGGTCAAGGAGAAGCCCGTCGCCGTGCTCTACCGCCCGGTTGTGCCTGGATCCGAGGGCGATGGCGTACCCTTCAGTTCGCCGTTGCGCACCGTGCGTTTTGCCGAGGTCCGGGAGGTGAGCGCCGAGGTCACGCTGGCCCGCGGTACGGAGACGGCTCCCGAGGCCAAGGGCCAGCCGGCGACGACCGGTCCGAGCGGCGACTTCGAGTTCTCGATCCCACTTGCCGTGCTTGGGCTGTCGCCCACGCCTGGGGCGATGATCCGCGGCGACGTCGGGATCCTGCGCGGGAGTGCGATCGAGACCACCCAGCGCGCCTACTGGACGAACAAGGCGGCCGGCCTGGTCTCGGACATCCCAAGCGAGGCGGAACTGCTGCCGCACCTGTGGGGAGAGATCCGGATCGTCCCCGCACCCTGAACGGCGCCGGGACGCGGGGGCGGCCCCGGCGCCCATCCCTCGCGGCGCCGCAGGATGCTCTGCCGCAACGGGAAGTGGCGGTCGGCCTCAATCTGGCCGGAACCGGGTTCAGCGCGGACGACGCCGACGGAGGGAGGCGGCGGCGGCCAACGCGGCCAGTGTGGTTAGGCTGGCGGGTTCCGGAATCTGGCTGCCGTAGACGTAGAGTTCGGCCATGTAGGCCTGGGGGATGCCCATCCAGTCGGGGCCTGTGTTCCACGGCCGCAGCACGTCGAAGCGGACGCGCTGGACGCCGAGCACGGCGCTGGCCAGGTCGTACTCGTGGTAGCCCGCCGTACCGCCCCAGGGCATATCATCCACGCTGAGCACGTGCTGCCAGACGTCGCCGCTGTCCTCCAGGGAGACGTAGACTTCGATATCGCGTGGGGCACGGACGTCGCTGATGGTTGACATGCCGACGGCCTCGACCTGGAACTTGGAGAGATCGGGCAGGGCGACAACGAACGTCGTGGGAACGGCCGGGTAGGGGCCGTAGGATCCGGTCGGCCAGTTGTCGGCATTCGCATAGAAGGCCATGCCCGGCCAGTTGCCGTCGGTGAAATCGTTGACCAGGGTGGGCTGCGAGGACGGCCCGCCGACGACCGGGTCCGTGACGGTCGCCGCCCCCCCCGCCCAAGTGGACTGCGCGACGGAGATGCGCGGGTTGACCTGCATCCCGGCGTTCGGACCGTAGAAGCGGGCGGTCTGCACGATCATGTCCTGCCAGCCGGTATAGCTTTCGACGTCCAGGCGGACATAATCGGCGTTGACGGCGGCGGCGAACGACCCGGAGTACCCGTCGGCGTTGCCCTTTCCGCTGAGGGTGATCAGCCCGGTCTGGTCGGTCCACGAGACGCCGTCGTTCGAGGTCTCGACGCGGAAACTGACCGCGTCGTAGAGCCCGCTCTGGTTGGCTGCCGTCGCCGGATTGAGTCAGGAACGCCGGCTTCGTTCACAGGTCCCATGCAACCGATCCAGAGTACTGAGGCGCTTGCAGAACCCACCGCGGACGACAACTGCCTCGTGCGATGGAGGGCGGACCTCCGTGTCCGCCAGGTCATACGCGAAGACCCGGTCTGCCGCGGACGAACCCGGACGACACGGAGGTCGTCCCTCCAGCATGGCAGACAATGGCCCGACTCGGCGGTGAAGAGGGCTGGGCTCTGTCCCGGCCACGTGATGCAGGTTCTGCAAGCGCCTCTACTATAACACGCTTGGGGAGTGAAAACCGTCAGGTTCCACTCGTCATGCGGGGGTCGGCTGGCGGATCGGGCACGCTGGGCTTGCGTGGAGGGCAGGCCGCCGTGTCCGCCGGGACGCACCGGAAAACTTGGTCTCCCGGTCACGATCCGGAGGGGGGGGGGCGGCGGCCGTGCCTGCATTCGCCGCCACACTGGGCCGCCGACCGCTTAAGGCGCGTTCCGGTTTGACGGCGGCGGATTCCCCGGTATGGTGGGACGCCTAGGCGCGTGTGAAGGTTCTGGTCGTGTTTCACCGCGTCCCCTTTCTCGCGCGACCGTTCATCGGCGTATGACCCACGGCGGGGGTGGCCGAGGGCAGAGGAGTCAGACATGGCTGGCGGCGGCGGACCTGGCGGGTGGATGGGATTCAGCCGCAGCCTTGGCGGCATGGGGCGCGGCTTCGGGCTGCACAGGGAGCTCGAAGGTCGGGATGACGATCGCCCGCCGGCGCCGATCCCGCGCGGGCTGGTGCGGCGGGTCCTGCGGCTGTTCCATCCCTACCGCGGACAGGTCCTGCTGGTCTTGGCCTGCATCGCCGCCACCGCCGGCATCGGACTGATCCCGCCGATCCTGGTGCGCGGCATCATTGACCGTGCCATCCCCGGCCGCGACGTCGGGCGGCTCACGCTGCTGGTCGTCGGTCTGGTCGTCGTCCCGGTCGTCTCCGGGTTGATCGGGGTGTTGCAGAGCTACTGCCAGGTGATGGTCAGCCAGCGCGTCGTCTTCGACCTGCGCAACACGCTGTACCGTCACCTGCAACGGCTGTCGCTGCGGTTCTACACCACGACGCGGGCCGGGGAGATCCTGTCGCGTGTGAACAACGATGTCGGGGCCGTGCAGAGCGTGGCCATGGGCACGCTGGTCGGCGTCACCGGCAATGTCCTGACCATGGCGGGGACGATTGCCGTGTTGTTTGCCATGGAGTGGCGGCTGGCGCTGCTGGCCTGCGCGATCGTGCCGTCGTTCCTGCTTCCGACCCGCCGGGTCGGGCGCATCCGGCATCGCCTGTCGCGCGAGACGCAGGAGAAGCAGTCCGAGTTGCTGGCGCTGATGCAGGAGGTGCTCAACATCGGGGGGTTCATCCTGATGCGGCTGTTCGGCCAGGCGGATTTCGAGGCGGAGCGTTTCGGCGATCGCAACCGCGAGGTGATGAAGCTGCACATTCGCCAGGCGATGGCCGGGCGCTGGCTGTTCATGGTGTTGAGTGTATGTGCGGCGGCCGGCCCGGCGTTGATCTACTGGTACGGCGGCCGCCTGGTCATGCGGGGCACCGGGCAGCCGCCCGGGCTGACGGTGGGGACGGTGATTGCCTTCGTCGCCTACCTCTCCAACCTCTACCGGCCGGCGGCGCAGCTGGCGAATCTGTATGTGGATGTACAGGGGGCGCTGGGCGTCTTTGTGCGGGTCTACGAATACCTCGACATGGTGCCCGAGGTGCAGGACCGCCCCGGCGCCGCCGCGCTGCCCCCGGTGCGTGGCCACATCCGCTTCGAGGGCGTGACGTTCGCCTACCGCCCCGACCAGAGCCCGGCCCTCGACGACGTCTCGTTCGAGATCCAGCCCGGACAGCTCGTCGCCCTCGTCGGCCCCAGCGGCGCCGGCAAGTCCACCCTGACGTATCTGGTGCCGCGCTTCTACGACCCGCAGGCCGGGCGCATCACCCTCGACGGCCACGACCTGCGCGACGTCACGCAATACTCCCTGGCCGCGCAGATCGGCATGGTCACCCAGGAGACTTTCCTCTTCCACGCCAGCGTGCGCGAGAACCTGCTCTACGCCAGGCCGGACGCCACGGAGGCTGACTGCGTCGCCGCGGCGCGGGCCGCCCACATCCACGACTTTGTCTCCGCCCTGCCCGACGGGTACGAGACGCTGATCGGGGAGCGCGGCCTCAAACTGTCCGGCGGCGAACGCCAGCGTCTCTCATTGGCCCGCACCATCCTGAAGGATCCGCGCATCCTCATCCTGGATGAAGCCACCAGCTCGCTGGACTCCGAGTCCGAGGCCGCGATCCAGGCGGCGCTCGAACCGCTCATGCGCGGCCGTACCACTCTTGTGATCGCCCACCGTCTCTCGACCATCCTGGCCGCCGACCTCATCCTGGTCCTCGACCACGGCCGCCTCGTCGAGCGCGGCACCCATGCCGAACTGCTGGCGCGCGGGGGGTTGTACGCGCGGCTCTACGAGACGCAGTTCCGGCCGCGGGGCATGACTGACGGGGGGGCGGCGGCGAAGGGCGGCGTCTGACGCGGCCGCGCCGCAGGGGAGGGGGGAGGTGTGTTCACCCGACTGCGCATGCGGGCCGGCTTCCCGGCGGCCGGGCCCGGCCCGTGCCCCCAACGCCACCGCGGCGGGGACACAACCTCACTTCGGCAACTTGGCCATCGCGGCCTGATAGCGCTCGACCAGCCCCGGCATCACGTCGCCCGGCTGTTGACCGTACAGCGGCACGATGTAGGCCTGCCTGCCGTCCACCTCCACCATCGGCATCTCGCCGTCATACGCGCGGCCGTTGACGACGACCGTCGGCCGGCCGGCGGCGCCGAAGACCAGTAGGGCGCGCGCCTTGTCGTCGAACTTCTGGCTCTCGCTGAGGGTGTCGTGGAGATAGCGCGGCGCGAACAGCTCGATGCGGTTCTGCCGGGTGTCCGCCACCAGCTGCAGGAAGGCGAGGCGGCCGTCGGCGGCCACTTCGAGGCCCTCGGGCGTCTCGGCGCGGAAGGCGACTCCCTGCGGCCACTGCCGCTGGAAGGCCCAGGCGCCGACGCTCGGTTTCGTCAGCAGGTAGTGTTCGCCCTTTTCGTAGTGCAGCCGCGCGACGCTGCCGGCGTCGGCGGCGAACGCCTTGTCCGCCTCGGCGCGCGCCGCTGCGAGCGACGCCGCCGTGACCTTGCCCGGGTCGGCGCCGGGCACGAGCGGGATCAGCCAGACGTCGCGGCCGTCCACCTTCACGCCGGCCGGCGCCGGCGTCGGCGCGGCGCCGTTGAGTGTGACAGTCGGGGGCTGGGCGGGGCCGGTGACGAGGATGAACGAGGCCAGGCCGTCGGCCGGCTGGCCCGGGTGCGAACCGCACGCGATATCAATCGTCCCGGTCTTGGGCTTGACTGTGACGAAGGCCAGTCCGAGCCGTCCATCCGCCTCGATGGTCGGGCCGCCCTGGATTTCTAGGCGGAACCACGTCGGGTCGGGCAGCGGGTTGGCGGCCAGGACCGTGCCGCTTTCCGGCTCGGCGACGAGGTAGCCCATCTGGTTGGTTTCGAGGGTGAGGCGGGCGTTGCCTTTCTCGATGGTTCCCTTGCGGCCGAGGACGCTGATCGGGGTGTCGCGTTCCAGCCCCGCGGCCAGGTAGGGCCACTGGCCGTTGACGCGGCGGTAGGGGATCGCCGTCGAGGGGGGCTGGTGGTCGTCGCTGTCCGCGCCCTTGGGCATGAAGCCCATCTCCATCCGGTCGTCGCCGCTCTGGCAGGCGACGGCCAGCAGCCCGGCTTCGGGGTCGTAGCGCTGGGTGATCCGCACCGCGTCCAGATGCTTCTGGAAGGCGGCCAGGTCCTTGTACTCGGTGACGTCGGCCAGTTCGACGACGAAGCCGCCGGTCGCCTCGTCGAGCGCGGCCGGGCGGGCCGCCGGGTCGAGTCTCTGATCGCCGCGGTAGAAGTAGTTTTCGATGAGCAGCGACTCGCGCATCCACTCGCCGCTCTGGGGGCTGAGGGGGTCGCCGCCCTCCTTGAGGATCACCTCGGCGTCCCGCCCCAGGTCTGTCGTCTCGAGCGGGATCACGCCCACGAAGGCGACGCCGTCATGGATGACGATCCGTGAGCCGGCCTTGCAGGCGTGGGGGAGGGCGGTGACCTCCTGTCCGTCCACGTAGACCGTCCACGGCGGCTTCTCGTCGAGGACGAACAGGCAGAGCGCGGTCTGGAGGCTCTTGATCTCCGCCTGGGCGGGGTTGAAATGCGAACCTCGCAGCCCCTCGTTCGGGCTGGACAGCACGATCATCTTGTTGCGGTGCTGGAGCGTGGCCATCGAACCGCCCATGTTGCCGAGCGTACCCCCCTTCATGGTGTCAATGAAGTTGACGCGGTTGTAGCCGAAGCGGATGAGGAGCTGGCCCAGGTCGGCGGCGCTGACGATGGGGTCGGGCGTGCGTTTCCACAGCCCCTGCAGGTTGATCGTCGGCGAGGCGGCGAAGTCGTAGCTGGTGAGGCCGTAGTGTGTGCCGAGGTAACTCCTCTTCCACTTGGGGGCCGCCAGGTGTGCGCCCCACTGGCGGAACGTGCTTGTCACCTCGAACGGCAGCCGCTTGCCCTCGAACGCCTCGCTCATCCACTCCGGCGCCCACGGGCTGTGGACCGCCTGCATGGCGACGCGGCGCGGCGACAGGTCGTGCCCGAGGATGGGCGGTTTGTTGACGGCCTTGGCGCGCATCTCCTGGGCGCGGCCGGCGATCTTGTCCAAGTCGGTGAGGGCGCCGGCGCGGGTCATGACGTGGGCGATGTGCTGCACGCCCTCCTGCACCTGGGTGGCGTAGAACGGGGTGGTGCGGCCGGCCGGGCTGACGTAGCGCTTCAGGCCCGGATGGTAGCAGGTGGCCAGCTCCTCCATCGTCTTCCAGAGCGTGCTGCGGCCCATGAGCCGGTCGAAGGCCGTGGGCGCGTAGTCGGCGAAAGTCTTCTGGTCGGTCATGGTGATGGCCAGGTAGTAGTGGTCGATGGACTCCTGCGTCGTGCCGTCGTACCAGGCCCACAGGCGTAGCGGGAACATCTCCAGCCCGTAGCGGCCGTCGGCGATGGCCCGCTCGGCGCCGATGAACTGCCCGCCCAGCAGGGCGCCGATGGCGGCGGTGTGGTTGAAGTTCATGGTGCTCATGAAGCGGCAGTAGCTCTCGCGGTAGAAGCTCTTGTCGCCCTTCCAGTCGCCGGTGCGGTCGACGTAGTCGCTGCCGACCGCTCGCCACGGCGTGTAGATCTGGTGGTACTGGTTGTGGACGCAGTCCCAGGTCTCGCGCTGCGGCATCAGCCAGGAGTCCCAGTACAGCTTCAGGTGGTCGAGGAGCGGTGCCGGAAAGGCCTGGGCAAAATCGTGGACGAGCGAGAGTTGGTCGGCCGCCTGGAATCCGTGCCAGGTGCGGGGCGGGGTGCGGAGAATCTCGTCCACCCACTTGAGGTACGTGCGCTCCTCGTCGGGGAAGGCGTTGGCCTCGCCGCCGAGGGCGTAGAGTTCCTGGGCGCGGGCCCACTGCCAGTCCGGCATCCAGTCGGGCCGGCGGAAGGCATACGTCTCGCGCAGCTTGGCGAAGGCGGGGGCGTCGGGGAGGACGGCCGTGGGCTGCCACACGCCGCCCGCGGCGGGATCGGCCGGCGGCGGCAGGGCGAGTTCCGGGCGGGCGTCGGTGCCCGCGCCAAAGGTCACCACCAGCCGCGGCGCGTTGACGAGGATGGCGCGGCCGCCGGTCATCGCCGCCCATTCGTAGCCGGGCGTGGCGAAGTGCATGTCGTAGTACTCGACCTTGCGCACGAGGAATCCGCCGTCCTCCAGCCCGCGGAGGCGGTCGGCCAGGGTGGCGCCGTAGGCCGGATCGGTCAGGGCGGCGGTTACGTCAATGGGGTCGGAACGTTGCCCCGAGACCTCGGCCGGCCCGAACGCCTTGGGGAAGCGGTCGTGGGTCTCATCCTGGGCGCCGTACTTGCTCCAGCTCGCCTTGCCGTTGACGGCGCCGTTGTAGGTCGGCCCGGTGGCGGGGTCGGCCTTCCAGGCGCGGCGCAGCCGCCAGGCGGTGGCGTGCCAGCGCGGCTCGATCTTGTCCCAGAGGTCGCCGACGAATGACGACGGGGCCTCGTAGCCCGGGGTCAGCCGTTCAGTGGTGCGGAAAGGCAGGACGAGTTCGACCTTTGCGATGCTCCGGCCCTGGTTGAGGCGGCCGGCGATGGCCTCGGCGCAGCCGGGGAAACGCACCAGCAGGGAACGGTGCACGGCGTCGAAGGCGATGGCGCCGGGGGTGGGATCCCGGGGCTTGACCTTGTAGTTGGGGTCGGCGACCTCCATCCAGTGGTTGTAGCCGGTGTGCCAGTCAAGGTCGCGGGCCCAGATGGCGGCCGTGCCCTTGAGCAGGCTGCCGCGTTCCAGTTCCTGGGTGGCGCCGTCCGCGGCCAGCACGACGGGCCGGTCCCAGAACGGGCGCATCCCCGAGATCCCCGCCAGTTCCGGCCGGTCCAAGGTGAGCACATCGGCGTCCTGGCCCCGCGCCGGTGTGGCCACGGCCACGGCGGCGACGGCAGACAACACCATGGCGGTACGCAGTGCGAGTCCCTTCAGGTTCGGCATGTCGGTCTCCAGAGGTCGTGGCGACGGCGGGTTTTGCGGGCCTGGCCCCGTTGTGGACGCGGGAACCGTTCGCGGCCATTCCCGGCCGAGGGCAACCCGCCTCATCCATCCGGCCGTAGTATCGCGTGCCGCGCGGGCCCTGTCAAGACCCGGCTCTGCCGCCCCCGGCGGACAGGCTACTCGCAGGCCGGCGGTTCGAGGCGGCCGACGCAGTCGGCGACCGTGCGGAAGCCCTGGCGGTCCAGCCAGGCGTCGAGGCCTTCGATGATCCGCACGAGGCAGGACGGATCGTGGAAGATGGCGGTGCCGACGGCGACCGCGTCGGCGCCCGCCAGCAGGAACTCGGCGGCGTCCTCCCAAGTGGCGATGCCCCCCATCCCGATGATCGGCACCTCGACGGCGCGGGCCACTTGGTAGACCATGCGCACGGCCATCGGCTTGATCGCCGGGCCGCTGAGGCCGCCAGTGACGTTGGCCAGCCGCGGCCGCCGCGTCTCAACATCAATCGCCATCGCCGGCATCGTGTTGATCAACGACACGATGTCCGAGCCGGCGCCGACCACACACTTTGCGAACTCCGCAATGTCGGTGACGTTGGGGCTGAGCTTGGTGATCAGCGGCAGCGTGGTCGCCTGCCGAACCGCGCTCACCACCCGGTGCGCCATCTTCAGGTCGGTGCCGAAGGCGATGCCGCCGGACTTGATGTTGGGGCAGGAGATGTTGATCTCCAGGGCGGCAATGCCCTCGCGCTCGGCGTCCAGGCGGCGGGCGACCTCGACGTAGTCGTCCAGCGAGGTGCCCCAGATGTTGACGAAGACCGGGGTGCCGACGCGGCGCAGGGCGGGCAGGTACTCGGGGGCGTGCAGAAACTTTTCGACGCCGGGGTTCTGCAGGCCGATGGCGTTGAGCATGCCGCCGAAGACCTCGGCGGTGCGCGGGGTTGGGTTGCCCGGCACCGGCCGGGGCGAGACGCCCTTCACCGTGATGGCGCCGAGGCGGTTCAGCGGCACCAGGTCGGCGTACTCCTGGCCATATCCAAAGGTGCCCGATGCGGTGACGACCGGGTTGCGCAGACGGATGCCGCCCAGATTGACGCTCAAGTCAGCCATGTGAAGCCATCGCAAATCGCAGATAGCAGATAGCAGATAGGCGAAGACTAAGATAGCAGATGGGCTAAGATTGAGACAGCAGAGAGGCGAAGATGAAGATAGCAGATGGACGACAAAAAAGACAGCCGGCAGCTGAAGAAAGCAGAATGGCCAGGAAGAAGATGGCAAGGCGGGTGGAGCAGTAGACGGCGTTCAGAGCATGAAGGAGACGGCGCGCAGAAGATGATGAAGACGGCTGGCAGAATGGAGCGTGCCCGCGCGTCACCGGCGGCGCTTCAGTCTCTCCCGTGCCTCATCGAGGACCTGGCGTTCGCGGGCGCTCAGGCTGCCCACGCCGTGGCGGCCGATCTTGTCGAGGATGTCATCCACCTGGCCCATCACTTCATCGTCGGCCTGCTCGTGGGGCTTGGCCTCGGCGGAACGCGTGTCCTCCCGGGGTCTGAAGGCCCGTGAGCCGCCGAACCATCGGCGCGGGGAGAGGTGCGAGGCGCTGCCCCAGTTCGAACGGAACAGCAGCCGCATGTAGAAGTAGCCGCCAAGCATGCCGCCCAGGTGGGCGAGGTGGGCGATGCTCGACCGCTCGTTGAGCAGCGAGACCACCTCGATGATGCCGAACACGAACGCCAGCGTTTTCAGCCGCATCGGGATCGGCGGGATCAGCATCATGTAAAGCCGGTTGGGGAACATGATCGCCGACGACATCATGATGCCGAAGACCGCGCCGCTGGCGCCGATGACGCTGGGGTAGACCGCAACCCCGTGCACATAGCCCGCGGGCCGTGAGTTGAGCAACAGCCACGTGCCGGCCCCGACCAGGCCGCTGATCAGGTAGGCATTGAGCAGCCGCCGCCCGCCGATCCGCTCCTCGAGCGGCTGCCCGAAGATGTACAGGCTCCACATGTTGAAGAGAAGATGGAAGAAGCCGCCGTGGGCGAACATGTGCGTGCCCAGGCGCCAGAGCTGACCTTGGCGGAGCGTGTCCCAGTCAAGGGCGATCCTGCTGGTGAACCCGCCTTCCAGCCCGCCTGCGAACCTGGAATGGTCCAGCAGGAGCTGCAGGATGAAGACGGCGCCGTTCAAGTAGATAAGGTACTTGAGCACCGACCCCTGCTGCTGCCGCGGCAGCGGCGGCGGGCGGTAACCAGAGCGGGTGTAGTCGCGATCCGACAGCATGGTACGGTTTCTCTTCCGGCCGCACAGGGGCAGGCCTGCGCCGAAACCACGTAACATAGCCCTCCAAGCCACGCCACGCGACACCGGCCCGCTTGACCGCCTGGGGGGTCAGCCCCGTCCCTGCCCGCCGCCAAGCCGCTTTGTGTAGACGACCTTGTCGTCGCCGGGGGCGTAGAACTCCCTGAGCCGGGCTTCCTCGATGTAGCCCAGCTTGAGGTAGAAGCCGCGCGTCGAGTCGTACAACCCCCGGCCCGAGGTTTCGAGAACGGAGATGCGCCCGCCCAGCCCGGCGATGCGCGATTCGGCGTCCTGGAGCAGGGCCCGGCCAATGCCCTTGCCCTGCTCGCCCCGGTCAACCGCAATCCAGTAGATGTCGTACGTCCCAATGGTGCACGGCGTGTGGCCGAAGCAGACCCAGCCGACCGGGCGCCCGGCCAGCAGCGCGGTGTAGGACTGGTAGTCGCCGGACGGCCCGTCGCGCAGGGCGTCGTCGAGCACCTCGCGTGCGATCTCGATCTCGTCGTCACGGAAGAATCCGGTGTCGCGGATCAGGGCCAGGATGGCGTCACGGTCGGTGGGCTGTGACCAGCGGATGGCGGGGGAAGGGGATGGCATGGGGGTGTCCGATGGTGGTGTTTGTCGCGCGGGCGGGGAGCGGGGGCGGGGGGGCGGGGGAATAGAAAATAGCAGATAGCAGATAGAAAATGGGGGGACAGGATGGAAGATAAGGACTGCGCATGTGAGGATGTAAAGCGCACGCGGTCAACTGTGGACGGACGAAGGCTGAGACTGGCGGCCTTGTCATTTGGCCATGAGCTGATTCGGCCACCGCTTGCCACCTGCCTTTCTCTCGGGACTCGCCGTGTCCCGTTCCCCATTTTTCTATCTGCTATTTGCTATTTGATATCTGCTATTTGCCCCCTGCCATCCCGCGCCGCGCGCCGCCGCGCGAGCGAACGAAGAGGGATGGCCGAAGCCGAGACTGGCGGCCTTGTCATTTGGCCATGAGCTGATTCGGCCACCGCTTGCCACCTGCCTGTCTCTCGGGACTCGCCGTGTCCCGTTCCCCATTTTTCTATCTGCTATTTGCTATCTGCTATCTGCTACTTGCCCCCTGCCATCCCGCGCCGCCGCGCGAGTGCGTTGCCGATGACTGTGCGGACAAAACGGGCGCGGCTGATGTTGCCGGCGGCCAGCGCGGCCATGAACCCGCCGTCCGGGGCAATGTCCGGGTTGGCATTGATCTCGATCACGTACAGGCGGCCCGCGGCGTCGAGCCGCAGATCAACGCGGGCGTAGTCGCCGCAGCCGCTGGCCTGCCAGGCGCGGAGACAGACCTCGCGCACCTGGCGCGCCAGCCGCCCGGGAAGCGGGGCGGGGATCACCCGCGGGGTGTGCTGATAGGCGAACGATTCCTCCACCCACTTGGCCGCATAGTCCACCACCCGCGCCCGTTCCGGCCCGAACGCCGAAAAATCGATCTCGGCAATCGGCAGGACCCGCACACGGTCGCCGGTCTGCAGGACGGACACGTTCAGCTCCCGGTCGCCGACGTACTGCTCGACGAGCGCCGCCTGCCCGAACTCCCGGTGGATGCCCTCCACGGCTTCCGCCAAGGCAGGGCTTGGCTGCGGGAAGACGGAGGACTCGGCGTGGATGCCTTCGCTGGCATCGCTGGCGGCAGGCTTGACGATCCAACTCCCCGGTTCCAGGCCCGCCCAGTTGCAGCGCTCGCCCGGCGGCACCGTGATGCCTTTGGGAACCGGCAGGCCGGCGTCACGCAACACGGATTTGCACCACCCCTTGTCGAGAGTCATCATCAGGCAGCGGCTGCTGCTGCCGGTGCATCCCTTGCCGGACGCCCGGCACAGGTCGGGCACCGTGGCGGCGTCGTCCACCCCGCCGGCCAGGGTCTCGACCAGGTTGAAGACGACGCTCTCCGGGGCCGCGGCCAGCGCCGGCGGCAGATCGGTCAGCCGTTGCACGGCGACCGTGCGGTGAGGTGTCCCGAGGCTGTCCAGGGCCTCGCGGACGACCGCCACTTCGTCCAGCACGCCGGCCTCGCTCTCGGCGGACGCCGCCTGCCCGGGCATGGAGCCGCCGGGGCGGTTGTGGAGGATCAGGGTGGGAGGGAGTCTGGGCATGGCGGCGAGGCGGGGGCTTCTCGGTCTTTCAGGTGGAAGGTGGAAGGTGGAAGGTGGAAGGTGGAAGGTGGAAGCACGGCGGGGGCAGACCATGAAGGCGGACGCCCACGGCCGGTCGGACTGGAGGATGCCATTTCGCCCACGCTCAGCGTGCGAGCTTGGGGCGGCGCGCCTCGGGGATGCGTTCGAGGGCACTCTCAACGATGGCCCGCACCAGCTCCCGGTAGCTGACCTTCTGCTGCGCGGCGATCATCGGCAGGTCCGAGTGCGACGGCTGCATGCCCGGCAACGGATTGATCTCCATGAAGCTGGGGCGGCCCTGCGCGTCCAGCCGTACGTCCACCCGCCCGACGTCGCGGCACTCCAGGATGCGGAATGACTGGACGGCCAGCTCCTCGACGGCCTGCCGCAGCGGTCCCGCCGCCAGCGCCGAGTAGCGGACCAGGTCGTCGCACTTCTCCTTCGTGTGGTAGGAGTAGATGTCGCTGCCCGCGTGGGGCAGAACCTCGATCTCCATCGTGCCCAGCGCCCGCGCCCTGCCCCCGGTGCCCAGGATGGCGACCGTGAACTCCCGCCCGGGCAGGTACTCCTCGACCAGGACCGGCTGGTGGAAACGCGCCAGCAACGCCGCGCAGGTGGCCGCCAGTTGCGACCGGTCCTCGATCCTCGACGTCTGGTCAATGCCCTTGCCGGTACCCTCGGCGTTGGGCTTGGCGAACAGCGGAAAGGGCAACGCGATGCCGGCCGCCTCGGCGGTGTCCGAGACGAGGGCGTAGCGCGGAGTGCGCAGGCCGGCGGCCGCCACCAGGCGCTTGGTCATCGTCTTGTCCAACGTCAGCGCGCAGACCAGAGGGTCGGAGCCGGAGTAGGGGATGTCAAAGGCTTCGAGCAGGGCAGGGACCTGGGCCTCGCGGCTGCGACCATGCATGCCTTCGGCGATGTTGAACACCAGATCCCAGCGCTCGCCGTCGGCCAGCCGCCGGCAGAGGGAACGGGCGGTGCCGATGCGGACCGTCCGGGCCCCGAGCGAGGTCAGGGTGGCGTCGAGGGCGTTGACGGTCTCGTCGGCGTCGAACTCCGCCACCTGTTCCGGCGAGAAGCCGGCGGCCAGGTACTCGGAACGCAGGTCGTAGGTCAGGCCAATGTTCATGCGGGGATGTCAGGGGTGAGCGATTGGGGGGGCAGGGTCAAGATAGGCCGGGAGGCGTCCCCATACGGGAAGCGCCCCCCGGCGTCAAGGACTTCACTCAAAGACAGCGATGGGCGTGGTCGCGGGCGTGTGTTGCGTCCGGCGCTCATGACGGTCTGTCTTGGCCGGTTGGATTTTGGGTGCCCGGCCGGCGGCCAGGTCCCATACCGTGGCGGCACCGCGGCCCGTGAGGCCCCGGCCCGGGTCGGTTTCCGGCGTGCAGGGTTCGGGGTAGCTGATGAGCATGCCCTCGAAGTTGCGCAGCACCGTGTGGGTCGGGCTGGAGCTGACCACGTAGTTGGGCAGGACCGGGATTTTGCCGCCGCCTCCAGGGGCATCAACGACGTACGTCGGGATCGCCAGCCCGCTCAGGCGGCCGCGCAGGTACTCCATGATCTCGATGCCGCGGCTGATCGGCGTGCGGAAGTGCTCGACCCCGCGCACCAGGTCGCATTGGAACAGGTAGTACGGGCGCACGCGCATCCGCACCAGGCCGCGGCACAACTCCTCCATCAGCCGCGGATCGTCGTTGATGCCGTGCAACAGGACCGTTTGGTTGCCCAGCGGGATGCCGGCGTCGGCCAGCCGCGCACACGCCTCGCGCGCCTCGGGCGAGAACTCGTTGGGGTGGTTGAAATGCGTGTTGATCCAGATCGGGTGGTACCGGCGCAGCATCTCCACCAGCTCCGGGGTGATGCGCATCGGCAGCGTCACCGGCGTCCGTGTGCCGATCCGGATCACGTCCACCGTGTTGACGGCCCGCACGGTCGCGATGATGCGCTCCAGGGCCGGGGTCGCCATGGTGAGGGGGTCGCCGCCCGACAGGATCACGTCGTGGATCTCCGGGTGCGCGCTCAGGTACGCCGAGATGCGCGAGAGCTGGGCCGGGGTGATGCAGGTCTCCCGCTTGCCGGCCACGCGCTTGCGCGTGCAGTGCCGGCAGTACATCGCACAGGTGGTCGTCGTGATCACCAGGGCGCGGTCGGGATAGCGGTGCACCAGGCCGGGCACCGGCATGTCGTGATCCTCTTCAAGCGGGTCGTCCTTGAGGAAGGACGGATCCCACAGCTCGTCCACGTTCGGGACGGCCATCTTGAAGACGGGGTCGGCGAAACTGGCCTCGCGGATCAGCGAGGCGTAGTACGGCGTGATGGCCAGCGGGAACTTGTCCGCGGCCTCGGCAATGGCCGTCAGGCCTTTCAGCTTGGGGAAGCTGCCAACCAGCTGGCCAACGGTGCGGATGCGGTTGCGCATCTGCCAGCGCCAGTCGGTCCAGTCGGCCCGGCGGGCCGCTGCGGGAAGGGCGGATGGGGGCGCCACCTGCGTGGCGGTGAGGAAGGGGGCTGTCTGCCAGCCACTACTACCAGGAGGTTCGTCTTCCGCTGAGGCAACCTCCGGCGTCATCAGCGAGTCCGCATTACTGTCTTGCATCGTTCGGCTCTAAAACCCTTTCTCTTGTGTTGACCGGACGCAGGCCATCGTCTGCATCCGCATTTCCGACTCGCAACCACTCAGTCCCAGCGCTCCCACGATGACGGTCTGTCGAGCGCCTCGAACGATTCCACATCCACCGCCTGGCGGCCATCCTCGGCCCGGCCCAGGACGCCGCGGATCCGGACCAGCTCGCGCAGGTGATGCGTCAGCTCCTCCATGGCGGCACCGCGACGAATAACATAATCGCACTCATCCGCAGTGGCAACCCCGACGGCCACGACGTTGCCTTCGTCGTCCCAGCTCACCGGGGTCAGAACCCCGGTCAGCTCAACCGTCGCCCGTCTGCCTTTGGCGGACCGAACCATTCAATCCCGTTTCCGCCGGCGTCAGGATCCCGGCCGACAAGCAATCCCACACACACACCACGTGACGCAGGAGTCCAAGCACGAGGCGTGCCAACTGCACGCGACCCCGTCCCGGCAGAGGCCGCGCCACCCCCCCGCCACACTCGGCAGAACGGCGATGGCGGGGGGAATCTCCAAACCGCTGGGCCGAATCGGTTATCAACAGAAGACGCAAAAAAACGGAACTTGAAGGACTGCTTGTTGCCGATAAACGGAACGTGGAGTTCGCCTTTTCGGCCTCGCCGGCGGCGCCGCGGTCGCCGGCTGGGCGGGGGGCCGGTCAGGGCCGCGCCTTGTAGTCCTCCTTGCGCAGGTCGAGGCGGCGCATGAGCTTGGCCAGCTGGCGGGGGGAGATCCCGGCCGCGCGGGCGGTACGGGCGACCCGTCCGGCGTGGGCCCGCAGCTGGGCGTCGAGGTAGTGGCGGCGGACACGGTCGAGTCCGGCCCGCTGCGCCTCGGCGAGGGTCTGCGAGGGGTCGGCCGGCCCTTCCACCGGGCGGCCCGCCGGGCCGGCGCCGGCCATCATCTCGCGCGGGAAGCTGGCCGAGGTCAGGATCGGCGAACGTTCGAGGATGAAGGCCCGCTCGAAGAGGTTTTCCATCTCGCGCACGTTGCCCGGCCAGGCGTAGGCGGCCAGCGCCTTCATGACATCGGGCGCCACGCCGCGCAGGTTCTTGCCGACCTGGCGGTTGAATTTGCGCAGGAAGCTGTCGGCCAGCAGCGGCAGGTCTTCGAGCCGTTCGCGCAGGGGGGGGATGGCGATGGGGAAGACGCTGAGCCGGTAGTAGAGGTCGGAGCGGAACAGGCCGCGGTCGCACAGCGCCTTGAGGTCAACATTGGTGGCGGCGATCACGCGCACGTCCACCTCGACCAGGGCGTCGCTGCCCAGCCGCTGGACGACGTGATCCTGCACGGCCTGCAGGAGCTTGACCTGGGCGGCCGGCGAAACCGTGCCGATCTCATCGAGGAACAGCGTCCCGCCGCGCGCAATCTCGAACTTGCCCAGGCGGCGTTGCATGGCCCCGGTGAAGGCGCCCTTCTCGTAGCCGAACAGCTCGCTCTCCAGCAACGTGTCCGGGATGGCGCCGCAGTGGACGCTGACGAACGGGGCGTCCTTGCGGTTGCTGTGCTGGTGGATGATCTTGGCCATGACGCCCTTGCCGGTGCCGGTCTCGCCGGTCAGCAGTACGGTGGTCTTGGTCGGGGCCGCCAGCTGCATCTCGGAGAGGACTTCCCGCATCCTGGGGCAGCGCGTGCGGATGATCTCCTGGGCGTCGCGGTGCCAGAACTCGTCGCGCAGGTAGTCGAGTTCCGCCGCCGTCTGGGCCTGGAGCTGGAGGTTGGCGAGGCAGTCGCTGAGCTGCTCGGCGTCCACGGGAATGGTCAGGTAGTCACTGGCCCCGGCACGGACCGCCCGCACCGCCTCGCGCAGGGTGTCCTCGCCGGTCAACACCACGAGATCGGTTTCCGGGGCACGCTCCCAGAACTCCTCGAGCCCGTCGCTGAAGTCCGGGTGGCCGGCGCCGTCCGCACTCTCCGCCAGCAGCCGCAAGTCGGTGAAGGCGACCTCGTAGCGGCGGCTCTTCACGTGGCTGAGCCAGGCCTGCCGGGTGCCCACCCGATCCACCCGGAAGCTCTGCCCGAGGATGGCGGCAACGGTCTCCGCGACCCGCGGGTCGGGACAGGCGACCAGCGCCGGGCTCCTGGCGACGGCGACGCCGGCCGGCGGCCGTTTCGTCGCCTCGGCCTTGCGCGCCTTCGGTCTCGGTTTCCGCGTGTCCTTTGTGCCCATGGCGAAATCGCCGCCCCTTGCTCGCCGGCGCCGCGTCGCCGTGCCGCCCCATGCCCTGCCGTGCCGCCGCGCCCTCAGGTCTGCGGCCGGGGCCGTTGCCTCCCCGCCCGCGGGCCCGCGCCGCCGGTGCCGGCCTGGGGGCCGCCGATGCCGTCAAAGATGCCGGCAAAATCGGCAAGTTCAAGCAGGGCGATGCGGCCGCCGTCCCGGGCGCGCTGCCGCTCGGCCGCCGTGTTGTAGCCCCAGGCGGCCAGGCACAGCCGCACGTCCGCCAGGGCGGGATCGTCCGCCAGCGGGAGCAGGGTGTCGAGACGGTCCTCGACGAAGCAGGCGCCACCGCCGCCCCCCGCCTCCCGCAGGACGTCGCGCAGGATCGCCCGCTTGCTCTTCCCAGCCTCCAGCCCGTAGATGCACGCCTGCGGAATCCGCACCTCCGCACCGGCCAGCAGCTGCCGGATGAAACGCTCCTGCTTGGTCGAAAGGATGCGCACCGCGGACGTTCCCTCGGCCCGCCGCAGGGCCTCGACCACGCCGGGGTAGAAGCGGTGGGCGGCCAGCCAGCCGGGCAGATCCTCCGCGATCCAGGCGTCACGGGTCGCACCGAACAGCTCCACCATGGCCCCGCGCGTCATCCCCGCCGCCGCGATGACGGCATCAACGCGCCCCTCGAAACCGCCCGCCAGGTCGGCGGCCCCGACACCCTCCCAGGCTAGGCGCATGAGGGGGACGGACTGGTAGCCGGTCTCCAGCAGCGGACGCAGGGCGATGAACCGTTCGAGCACCGGCGCCGGGGGGCGGGGCGTCCGCCAGTCGGGCCACACCTGGCGCCCGGCGCGCCAGGCGGTCAGCCCGGTTTCGGGGGCGCTGTCGCACAGCACCCCGTCAAAGTCCAGGGCGACAACCTGGCTGCAGGGCCCGGTCACGGCTTGGCGTCCTGCGTGTCGGCGGCGAGCATGCGGTTGATGGCGGCGGCGGCGCGCCGCCCCTGGCCCATGGCGAGGATGACAGTGGCGGCGCCCAGCACGATGTCGCCGCCGGCGAAGACCCGGGGGATGCTGGTCTGGCCGTCCTCGCCGGTGATGATGTTGCCCCACTGGTTGGTCTCCAGCCCGGGCGTGGTCTGCTTGATCAGCGGGTTGGAGTCGTTGCCGATGGCCACCACCACCGTGTCCAGCTCCATGATGAACTCGCTGCCTTTGACCTCCACCGGCCGCCGCCGCCCCGAGCTGTCGGGCTCGCCCAGCTCGTAGCGCAGCACCTCGATCGCCCGCACCCGGCCGTGCTCGTCGCCGAGCACACCCTTGGCGTTTTGCAGGAGGTGGAAGATCACGCCCTCCTCCTTGGCATGTTCGACCTCCTCGATCCGCGCCGGCATCTCCTTCTCCGTGCGCCGGTAGATCAGGTGCACTTCCTCGGCACCCAGCCGCACCGCGGTGCGGGCCGAGTCCATGGCCACGTTGCCGCCCCCCAGCACGGCGACCTTGCGCGAGGAGTAGATCGGGGTGGCGGCCCGCCCCTTGTCGTAGGCCCGCATCAGGTTGGCCCGCGTCAGATACTCGTTGGCCGAGAACACACCCACCAGATTCTCGCCCGGGATATGCATGAACTTCGGCAGCCCCGCCCCGGTGCCGATGAACACCGCGTCGTAGCCGTCCTTCGCCATGAGATCCCGCAGCTTGCGCGTCCGCCCCACCACAAAGTTGGGGATCAGCTCCACCCCCATCCGGCGCAGCGTCTCGACCTCGGTGCGCACAATCGCCTTGGCCAGCCGGAACTCCGGGATGCCGTACAACATGACGCCGCCAAACTTGTGGAACGCCTCGTACACGGTCACCGCGTGCCCCTCCCGCCGCACGTCGGCGGCCACCACCAGGCTGGCCGGGCCGCTGCCGATCACCGCCACCCGGCGCCCGGTCGGCGGCTTGACCGCCGGCGTCACGATCTCCCCGCGCTCACGCTCCCAGTCCGCGACAAAACGTTCGAGCCGGCCGATGGACACCGACCGGGCCGGATCCTTCAGCGCCTTGCCGACCGTGCACGGCTCCTGGCACTGCGTCTCCTGAGGGCAGACCCGCCCGCACACCGCCGGCAGCAGGCTGTTGCGCTTGATGATCGCGACCGCCTGCGCAAAGTCGCCGGCGGCGATCGCCTGAACAAAGGCGGGGATGTCAATGGCGACCGGGCAGCCGGCCACGCAGGGCTTGTTCTTGCACTGCAGGCAGCGCAGGGCTTCGAGGCGGGCCTGTGCCTCCGTATACCCCAACGCCACCTCGGTGATGTTGCGCCGCCGCAGCGCCGGATCCTGCGAAGGCATCTCCTGCGCCGGGATGGCCAGGCGCTCCTTGGGCTTCAACTCGCGGCCGTCGCGGGTGAGCTGATCGAGCAGCTGCCGCGCCCGCGCGTCCAGTTCCTGTGGCGAAGGATGGGGCTCTGTCATGTGCGTCACGTGCTGAACCTTGGTTCTACGGGCGGAGTTGTTCAGGTGTCCGGCGTGTCAGGTCCGCTGGTGCGTGTCCAGCCGGCACTGGTGGTCGCGATGCCAGCGGTCGTGGGCGTCCTTCTCCTGTGGCCGGTAGGCGCTCAGGCGGTTGACCAGCTCGGCGAAGTCAACCTGATGGCCGTCGAACTCGGGGCCATCGACGCACACGAACTTGGTCTTGCCGCCCACCGTGATGCGGCAGCCCCCGCACATCCCCGTGCCGTCCACCATGATGGTGTTCAGCGACACCACGGTCTTGACGCCGAACGGGCGGGTCGCCTCGGCGCAGAACTTCATCATCAAGGGCGGGCCGATGGCCACGGCGAGGTCGGGCTTGGGGGTGCGCTGGCAGCACTCCTTCAGCGGCTCGGTCACCAGCGCCTTGCGGCCGTACGAGCCGTCGTCGGTGCACACGATCAGCTCGTCGGCCAGCCCCCGCATGCGCTCCTCCAGGATCACCAGGCCCTTGGTGCGCGCCCCCAGGATCACCGTCAGCCGGTTGCCGGCCTGCTTGAGCGCCTGCACAATCGGGAACAGGGGCGCGATGCCGATGCCGCCGCCGAGGCACACCGCCGTGCCGAAGTTCTCGATGTGCGTCGGCGTGCCCAAGGGGCCGAGCACGGCCGCCACCGAGTCGCCGGGTTCGAGGCCGGCCAGGGCGTCGGTCGTCTGCCCGACCCGCTGGAAGATGATCGTGATCGAACCCTCGCCCACGTCGGCGTCGGCAATGGTCAGCGGGATCCGCTCGCCAAACTCCTCGTCCACCGAGAGGATGACAAACTGCCCGGCCCGCCGCTCCTCCGCGATCAACGGGGCGCGCAGACGCATTAGGAACACGTCCTGCGAGAGCTGTTCCTTGTGGAGGACTGCATTCATCGTGCCGATTCCTGTCGTTGCCATGCCGCCGGGGCCGGCTTGCCGCCGCGCAGGCCTCTACCGCTCAACCAGTTCGAGGGCGGCGGCCTGCAGATCACGGTAATGGATGAGACGCTTGAAGTCGCACAGGGCGCACAGCGCCCGGTTGCTCGTCGGAATCCCCGCCTCCTCAATCGCCGCCGCCGGGTTCAGCCCGCCCAGGATCACCATCCCCGTGCGGCCCTGCGCCACCGGAAGGTCGAACAGCGGACGGTTCGGCTTGCCGATCACCAGGATGCCGTCCAGCTCGCGCTCCCGCAACCGGTCGAAACTTGCCCCCACGCGCCCGTTGCCGGTGATCGCCGCCCCGTGCACATCAGTCAGGCGCGCCTTGATGAAGACTTCGAGCGGATCCAACGTCGTGCCCTCATAGGCGATCAGCTCGGTGAAACGGGCCGGCCGCCGGTCCGCCATCTCAAGCAGGCCGCCAAACCGCGCCAACGCCGGGATCCGACGGCCAAGCAATACGCCGTTCACCGTCACGCTGCAGATCGTGCCGATGCCGACCTGGCTCTCCGGAACCGTCAGCGTCCCGACCCGCTCCCCCGGCGCGAACAAGGCCACATAGCGGCCCATCCCCAGGCCGGCCCGGAAGACCACGGTCATCTCGCGGACTGCATGCAGGAGATTGGCCCGGCTGATCAGCGTGACGTTGAGGACAATCCGCCCCTCGCCGCGCTCCACATCGTAGTCCATCTGCCACGCCAGCGTATCCACCCGCGCCGCGGTGAAGCCCAGCCGGTCGAGCGTCACCGTGCCCTCCACCTCCAACACCCCGCCCGGCGTGATCGCCTGGCCACCGTGCCGGCCGCGCTTGGCCGCCGCCACCCACCCCGCCCTGGCCATCCGCTGCAGGCACAGCCGCACGGTGCGCGGGCTCAGATCCAGCCCGTAGCCCGCAATCCGGTCGGCAATCTCGGCGCTGCTCAGCGGCGCCGCCGCGTCACGCAACACCCGCAGGATCGCGACCTTGTGCCGGGGGGAAATCTCACTCATCGTCAGACGGTATGCCACAACAGGGCGGCAAGCCTGCCAATATTGGACAGCCTTGCACGGCCTGCCGCAAACCAATACTATACCACCCGCCGCCCGGCGTTCAACCGCGTGGCTGCGCGAAAACCGTAGCCGGCTGGCCGCCGGGGTGGACGCTCCTGGCAGGCAACCGTCCCGGCCGCCAGCCGGCAAAGTAGGGCAACCGTCGCGGTTGCCTGGCCGCCCGGTCGCCGCGCGGGCCGACGCCAGGCCAGGGCGGGGGCCCGGCGGCGCGAAGGGCGCACGCGCCCGGCCGCCACCCGTCCCGGGAAGGGGGGCGGCAGACCATCAAGTGTGCTTTGTTGGCAACAGACGGCCAATTCTTTGGGGAACTCCCTTGACAGCCGCCAAAATACGAATATATTGGTAGCCGGTTGCCAATTAATGTGGTTCTGCCGGTGGCTCCGGCCGGCCGACGCCCGGCGGGCGTGGCCGGCGGCACGGCGGGGCCAGGCAGCCCGGAGCACAAGCCCGATGAAAACCAGCCGGCAGACCAGTTCCTACATCAGCGACGTCATGAACCAGGTGATCCGCCGCAACCCGGCCGAGCCGGAGTTCCACCAGGCGGTCAAGGAGGTGCTTGAATCGCTCGACCCGGTGATGGAACGGCACCCGAAATACCGCGAGGCCCGCATCCTCGAACGCCTTACCGAGCCGGAGCGGGTGCTGATGTTCCGGGTGCCGTGGCAGGACGACGGCGGCCACATCCAAGTCAACCGCGGATTCCGCATCCAGTTCAGCAGCGCGCTGGGGCCGTACAAGGGGGGGCTGCGCTTCCACCCCACCGTCTACCTCGGCATCCTCAAGTTCCTGGGGTTCGAACAAGTCTTCAAGAATTCGCTGACCACGCTGGCGATGGGCGGCGGCAAGGGCGGATCCGACTTCGACCCCAAGGGGCGCTCGGACATGGAGGTGATGCGCTTCTGCCAGTCGTTCATGACCGAGCTGTTCCGCCACATCGGCGCCGATACCGACGTGCCGGCCGGCGACATCGGCGTCGGCGGCCGCGAAATCGGCTTCCTCTACGGACAGTACAAGCGGCTGCGCAACGAGTTCACCGGCGTGCTGACCGGCAAGGGCGTCGGCTGGGGCGGGTCGCTGATGCGGCCGGAAGCCACCGGCTACGGGGCCACCTACTTCGCCCAGGAGATGCTGGCGTCGCGCGGCGAGACCCTCGCCGGCAAGGTCTGCACCGTCTCCGGTTCGGGCAACGTGGCCCAGTACACGGTGGAGAAGATCACCCAGCTCGGCGGCAAATGCGTCACCCTCTCGGACTCCAACGGCACCATCTACGACCCGGCCGGCATCGATGCCGAAAAGCTCGCCTTCGTCATGGAACTGAAGAACGTCAAGCGCGGCCGCATCAAGGAGTACGCGGACAAGTTCCGGGGCGCCCAGTACCGCGACGGCGAACGGCCGTGGAGCGTGAAGTGCGACTGCGCCTTCCCGTCGGCCACTCAGAATGAAATCCTCGGCGAGGACGCGAAGACCCTGGTCCGGAACGGCTGCCAACTGGTCAGCGAGGGCGCCAACATGCCGTCCGAGCCGGACGGCGTGCGGGTGTTCGTTGACAACCGGCTTCTCTACGGCCCTGGCAAGGCGGCCAACGCGGGCGGGGTGGCGGTCTCGGGGCTGGAGATGTCGCAGAACTCGATGCGCCTGGCGTGGAGCCGGGAAGAGGTTGACGGGCGGTTGCAGCGCATCATGAAGGACATCCACACCGCGGTCTATGCCGCCTCCGAGGAGTACGGGGAGCCGGGCAACCTGGTGATGGGCGCCAACATCGCGGGCTTCGTCAAGGTCGCCGACGCCATGCTCGACCAGGGGCTGGTCTGAGTCCGCCCGCCCCGCCGCCCGGGCCCGTTCGTGAAAACGCGGGCGTTTTCGCGAACTCCGCAGACCGCGGGGTCTGTCCCTCGCCGCACGCGGCTTGGACGTGAGGGCTGAGGGACGAAAGCTGAGGGCTGAGGGAGGGGCGGCAAGGTGCGCGGAGCATGCCCGCAGACCGCGGCGTCGGAGTCGGGCCTGTTCGTGAAAACGCGGGCGTTTTCGCGAACTCCGCAGACCGCGGGGTCTGTCCCCCGGCTCACGCGGGCCATCCTCCCACAGCCTGCCCCCCGGCGGCGTCCGGGCGACTCCCCGAGGCCAGGCCTGTGCGTGAAAACGCACGCGTTTTCACGCACTCCCGGGCAGGCAATACCCTCTTCTTGGGGTCTGTCCCTGAGGGGGCGGCGCCGTCGGCTCCGGCGTTCCGTGAAGCGGGCGGGGGCTTGCCTTCCGGCGTGAAGCCTCTATGGTTGCGTCGAGCGGCCGGGGCGGCCGCGTACGGAGGCACGGACCATGGCAAAGGTACTGGTTGTCTACTGCAGTTTGTCGGGGAATACAAAGGCGGCGGCGGAGGCGGTTGCCGCCGGTGCCCGCGAGGCCGGCGCCCGCGTCGCCGTGAAGACGGGTGCCGAGGCGGTGCCGGAGGATCTGACGGCCTGCGACGCCGTCGCCTTGGGTTCCTATGACGCCTTCAGCTACATGGGGGGCGGGCTGAAGGACTTCCTGGACCGGGCGTTCTACCCGACCCAGGGGCAGGTTCAGGACAAGCCGTACGCGGCCTTCCTCACGCACGGCGGGGGCGGGAAGGCGGCCGGGAGCATCGAGGAGGTTGCCAAGGCCTTCAGGCTGAAGCCGGTGTGCGCGCCCGTCCTGGTGAAGAACCGGCCCGAGGGCGGCGCCGTCGCCGAGCTCAAGGCGCTTGGCGCCCGGCTGGCCGCCGCGGCCGGGAAGTGATGGATCATGGCGAGGCACATCGGCATTGTCGCCTGCAGCGCGGAGGGTGCGGCGCTGTGCTACCGGACGCTGTGCGCCGAGGCCCCGGCCCTGATGGGCGAGCACATGCACCCCGAAGTCTCGATGCACACGCATCCTCTGGGTGAGTACATGCCTCCGATCCGTCGCGGCGACTGGGGGGCGGTGGCCGGACTGATGCTGTCCTCGGTCCGGAAGCTGGCCGCCGTCGGGGCGGAGTTTGCGATCTGCCCGGACAACACGATCCACCAGGCCTTTCCGCTCGTTGTCGGCGCCTCGCCGATCCCGTGGCTCCACATTGCCGAGGCGGTGGCGCGCGAGGCCCTCGCCCGCGGGCACCACTGCCTGGGGATCACGGGGACGAAGTACCTGATGACCGGCCCGGTCTACCCGGAAACCCTCCGCCGCTTCGGCCTGTCCTGCCAGGTTCCGGACGCAGGCGACCGTGAGCGCCTCGACGGCATCATCTTCCGCGAGCTGGTCAACGGCGTCTTCACCGAGGAATCACGCCGTTTCTTCAACACCCTTGCCGACCGGCTGAAGGGCATGGGATGCGAGGCGGTGGTCCTGGGCTGCACCGAGATCCCCCTTCTGGTGAACCCGGACGACTGCCCTCTGCCGACGTTGGACTCGACCCGTCTGCTGGCCCGGGCCGCGCTGCGCGAAGCGCTGGCCTGAAAGCCGCAAAGCTGCAGCACGGCCCCGCCGCGGGCGGGCCCCACACGGCTGCGGCCGGGCAAAGCACTGCCCCCGCCAGCCCTCGCCGTGTCACTCCAGCCCGATCTCCATTCCGCGGTCGTTGATGGCGTAGTCGTAGAGGTGGGGTTCGCCCTCGAAGCGGATGCGGCCGCGGCACTCGTCCATGGCGGTGCGGCAGGCGCGGTCGAAGGCGTCTGCGAAGTCCGCAGCCGGGACGTCGTCGGGGTCTATCCAGAAGCATCCGCCGGCGCCGCCGCGGGCGCCGGACGCATCGAAATCCACGCGGGCGGGGGCGAGGGCCTGGCGGACGAGTTCGACGACGCGTTCGATGTAGGGGTTGGTGGCCTTGGGCGAGATGGCGCAGCGGTTGAGCCAGTCGGCGGACTCGACCGGGCCCATGCGCTCGATGGTGCCGCCTTCGAGATTGGCGATCTGTTCCTGCACGAGGCGGCGGGTTCTCATGCGCGCTTCGTAGACGCTGGCCAGTCGCATCACCCACAGCCCGGTGAACTGCCAGGCGGCGGCCTGCGAGGGCTGGCGGTAGCAGCCGTCGGTGAGCTGGAGGCGGCGGACGAGTTCGGCGCGGGCGGCCGGGCTGACTTCGAGCGGCCGGTAGGCGGGCAGGAAATCGCCGGGCGCGGCGGTGAGCAGCTTGATGCCCGGGAAGATGACGCACGGATCCTGCCAGCCGCCGAGCGCGCCGATGAGCTGTTCGACCAGCAGGACGCGGGCGATGACCAGCATCCGCTCGTCGTCCGGCATCGCGGTCAGCGGCGCCCGCGACTGGCCGGTGAACTTGACGAGGGCGGCGACGAGGGCGGCGGCGATCGCGCTGGAGGTGCCCGTTCCCGAGCCGACCGGGACGCCGCGCACGTCGGTGACGATCTCCAGGCCGCCGCCGAGCCGTTCGAGGAAGGCGGCCAGCGGCGGGGCGTCGGGGCGGCCGCGCAGGGACGGCGGGACGATGCCGGCGGCGACCACGGCGGCCTTCGAGAGGCGGATCCATTCCCCGGCGCCGACGGGGGCGAGGGAGAAGACTTCTGTCACGGAGGTGATGTCGGTGGGCGGCACCGCCTTGTCGATCGAACCCAGCCGCAGGACCGGTTCGGGCAGGCGACGGACGTGGACGCGGATCGGGTAGTCGTGGCGCCCGCTCTCGGCGTCGCGCAGGAGGATGGAGACGTGGATGATGGTGGCGCCGATGTCCTGGGCGACGAGGACGTGGTCGTTGCCAACGCAGCTGTCCAGTTCGATGCGCAGGCCGGTTTTCACGCACAGGGTGGTGTTGGCGAGGGGTTGCGGGATGCGCAGCCTGTAGTCGTCGAGCCCGTTGGCGAAGCGGAGTCCGCGGGCGTCGAGGGCGGCGGCGAGTTTCTGTTCGATGCCTTGGACGTAGAGTTCGCGGGCCTGGGCGTAGTAGCGGTCGGCGCGGGGGTTGTCGGGGGCCAGCCCGGAGCGGATGTAGACCGTGCCGCCGTCCTCGGGCGCGTCGGCGTGGTAGAGTCCGAACAGGATCATGAGGGCGCGGTAGCGGTGGAAGTGTGGGCGGTCGGGGGAGGCGGCCAGTTGTTCGGTGGCGCGGACCACCGTTTCGGCCTCGGGGGCCGGGAGGCCGTTGAAGAGGGCGTTGGCATCAACATCGAGGTCGTGGGCGATGAGGGTTGTGAGGAGGGCGGCGAGGTGGCGGGGGCGGTCGGTGCGGCCGGCCAGGAGGGTGGCGATGAGGCGTGCGTCCGGGTTGCCGCAGGTGGCCAGGGGGAGTTCGCGTGCGAGGTCGGCGTTCAGCCACTGGCGGGCCTGTTGCTCCGCGTCGGCGGCGTGGCCGGTCTGGCGT
>MVZH01000005.1 GCA_002068325.1 Lentisphaerae bacterium ADurb.BinA184
TCCATCAGCGCCGTCAACCAGGATCCCGGCGATGGCGGCGCGGGTGGGGTCGGTGCAGGCAACCCTGGCCACCCCCTTGAAGGCGGACAGGAACAGGCCGGGGCTGACAGGCGTTCCGGCGGTTTGCAGACACTCCACGGCCGGGAACTCGGTGGCGGGCGTGGTTGCGGCCGTACGGCTCACGCCGGTGCCCTTCAGGCTGAGCGAAAGGGCCAGGGTGCGGTCGGAGGCCGGCTCGATGGTCACGAAGTCTTCACGGGCCATTGCCGAGGCCGTGCGCTTGAGTTCGTCGAAGGGCAGCAGGAACTCACCGTCGCCGGCGCAGGCCCCTTCCGTGCGCAGCGACAGGGCTTCGTCCAGGTTGGTGGCCGTGAGGGTGGCGATGCCCGAGGCCCCCCGCACGTGGATGTTGCCGAGGACAGGGAGGGAGGGGTTCGAGGGGACGATTCTGGCGAAGGCGCGGACGGCGGCCTTCAGTTCAGGGGCGTGGAGGGTGATCTGCATGGGGCCTGGCTCCTTGTGTTGGGTGGGCATGTGGGGCAAAGGGGTTCAGAGCAGGTTCTCCTCCCGCAGGCTGAGATACCCGCGCGGACAGACGGAGGACGGTTCGCCGACGATGATGTGGTCCAGGACTTCGATCCCCACGACCTTTCCCGCGGCAGTCAGGTTGCGGGTGCTGGCCAGGTCCTGCGGCGAAGGCGTGGGGTCCCCGGTCGGATGGTTGTGGACGAGGATGACGCGCGAGCAGCTTTCCCGGATGGCGCTGCGGAAGACCTCGCGGGCATGCACCTGGGAACGGTCCACCAGGCCGACGGTCACCCGTTCGCGGCGCAGCAGGTTGTTCTTGGCGTCGAGCATCAGGACATGGAACTCCTCCTGAAGGCCCGCCCCGAAGACCGGGCGCATGTGGGCGGCGGCCTCGGCGGGGGACTGGATGCGGGGGCGGCTCGAGATGTCGGTGCGGGAGACGCGGGAGGCCAGGGCCAGGGCCGACTTGACGGCACAGGCGGTGCGCAACGACAGGCCGCAGGAACGGAGCTCACGGATGCCGGCGGCGGCGAGGGCCTTCAGGCTGCCGTAGCGGGAGAGCAGGTCGCGGCTTCTGGCCAAGGCGGCTGCAGGGGGGACGGGGCCGAAGAACATGGACAGAAGCTCGGTGTCGCTCAGGTACTCGGACGGAAGCTCCTGGATGCGGATGACGGGCTGTTCGGACAGGGGCAGGTCGGGAAGGTTGGGGGGCAGTCCGGGGCCGTCGTTCATGGGCGCAGTCCTCCTGGGATGGGGTGTGGGGGCAGGAGACAGGAAGGCAGGTCGGCGAGGAAGGGAAAGACGGGGCAGGAAGGATGGGCAGGGCAGACGGGGCAGAAGGGAAAGACGGGACACGAAGATCAGGCAGGAAGGACGGGGAGGAAGGTGCTGAGGGGAGGCCGGGTCAGTCAGGGATCGGGCGTGACCGGCCAGTCAGGATATTGTGCCGCCCCTTGACACCTGTAAAACAGATGCCATACTACTGATACGCCGGGAACCAATTACGGCCATCGGCAAGTAACAGAAAGGAGGCCAAAGAAACCACGAACTGAATAGCCCCTGCTCGAGTCGCGGACATTGATGCCAGCCTACATGCCATCCTCTTCCCTCCCACCGCACTCCCGCGCCTGCCTTCTGTGGCCCATCCTGGCCCTTCAGCTTTCAGCCATCCATTTGCGCTCCCTCTGAGGCACTTGCTTTCTGCCTCCTTGCGGCCTGCGGCTCCATGTTGCCCGGGAACGACTGCCAGTTCCGGCCGCGACATGCCTATTCCCGTCCCGTCCATCTGCCACGCCGTATATTTACTCGATTGAAAGCTTACATCATTGATGCGCAACTACTTAAGGAAAGCTGTTATGCACACATCTCTTCGAATTCCCGCAGCGGCCTTGAAGGCGGCCGCAGACGTACTGAAAGGTTATTGCCCCGCGTATGAAGACCCGATGGCCCTGAAGCGGGCCCTTGCCGCCGGCCTGGCGGCCAGGCAGGGCGCCGGCACACCGACGGCCCCGAGTGACGAACTGCTCAGCCCGAAACAGGTCGCAGCCAAGCTCGGCGTCTCACGGCGGACCATATTCAACTACATGGACTCCGGCCTGCTCCCGCGGGTCAGGGTCAGCAAGCGAACCGTCAGGATTCCCCGTTCGGCCCTCCTGGCCTTGATCGCTCAGGAAGACGCGACCAACCCGGAGGAGGCCGCATGATGAACACGGGAACTCAGACACAACCGAAGCTCTACACCATCCCCGGCGACCCGGCAAAGGCCGCCGAGTTCTTGCGGCAGTTCGGCGAGCCGTGGTCCTACAGCAGGAGCGGCATCCCTGAGGCGCTGAACCAGATTCACTATGCGGCCGCCTACGCGGCCAGGAAGCGTGTCAGGTACAGCCCCGGGCAGCATGCCTACGCACAGTATTCCGAGGCGACCGGCAAGTGGGAGCTGGCTGATGAAGCCTTCCTGTCCCTCGAGCTGGCACAGATGGTGCGCGATGACCTCCGCAAGGCCAGCACGCACAGCGAGCATGACCGTGAAGCGGACCGAACGGCAAACGCCGACCCCGACTGCCTGGCGGGCAAGATCACAGGCACCTTCCTGTCGGCCGTGCTGAAGCTGGTCAAGGGGTTCGGCTGGCAGAAGCTGTCCTGCCCGGGAATCGTCCTCCACCTCTCCAACGGCATGCTCCACCTGGACGACGCCAAGGCCGAGTGCAGGCCGTTCAATCCCGCGTACCTGTCGGAGAGCGGCTCGCGAGTTGCCTACAAGGAGGGGGCCACGTGCCCGCGCTTCCTGAAGGAACTGCTCGAACCCGCCCTCTCGCCCGAGGACATCTCCCTCGTGCAGCGCTATGCCGGACAGTGCCTGCTGGGCTTCAACCTGTGCCAGGGCATCATGCTTGTCCGGGGCACTGCGGGCGGGGGCAAGTCACAGCTCGTCAACGTGCTGGAAGGCATTGTCGGGCTGCACAACGTGACGGAGCTCCGCACCGAGCATCTCGGGGGGCGGTTCGAGGTGTCCGCGCTGGCGGGCAAAACCCTCGTGACCGGCAAGGACGTGAGCAGCGACTTCTTCAACCGCCCTGCGGCCAGCAAGCTGAAGGCCCTGGTTGGAGGCGACGGAGTCCAGGGCGAGCGGAAATACAAGAACCGGCGCGTAGACGTGCGCGGCACACTCAACGTGATCGTCACCTCGAACAGCCGGCTGAACCTGCGCCTTGACCAGGACCGTGAAGCCTGGCGCCGCCGACTCCTGGTCGTCGACTTCTGCAACAAGCCTCCGGCAGTACCCGTGGCTGAGTTTGCCACAGAGCTGCTCCAAAGCGAAGGGCCCGGCATCCTCAACTGGTGCATCGCCGGGATGCAGGCGCTGTTGGCGGAGCTGAAGACCCGTGGCAGGATTCAGATGACCGACGCCCAGGCCCGGCGGGTGGACGACCTCCTCGAAGAGTCGGAAGGTCCGAGGTACTTCGTCGAGAACTGCGTGGAGCGCAGGCCGGGTGCGAACGTCACCTCGCATGAGCTCTACGTCGCCTACCTGGACATGTGCGAGCGCATCGGCTGGCGGAAAGTCCTCCAGACGGCGTTCCAGAAGCTGCTGGTGGATCTCATGCCCGAGATTCACAGGTCAGAGCGGCGGACCGACATCGCGCGGCAGGGGACCAACCGGCGGGGCTACGCGAACGTGGCCGTCAGGACGGCCTCTGCGGAGGCGGAACCGGCTGCCGGGAAGGCGGCCGCGTAAGGCCGCACGGCTGTCAGGCAACCAGGCCCCCGGTGCCGGAAGGTGCCGGGGGTTCCTTTTCTTCCCCGCGGCGCCGGGAGGCGGTTGTGGTTGTTATGTGGTTGTTATCCGCGTCCGAAAGGCACGGAAAGGTGGAGCAGGTTCGTGCAGGTTTCCCCGATTTCCCCTCTGGGAAGGTGGAGCGGGTGATGGGAATCGAACCCACGTTGCCAGCTTGGGAAGCTGGAGCATTACCATTATGCTACACCCGCCCGGCGTCGCGTGCGGGTCATAATATACGACGCCCTTGCGCGGGCGCAAACCGGTGCGGCGGGCGAGGATGACACGCGTGTCGGGAGAGGCCTCCCTGCGTCTTGCCTACGCGTACCTGCCCATGTTCACTCACACGACTGCGGCCAGGCAACCCGGCCGTTGGTTCTTCCCGCAGAATGCGTTACGGACTCCCGTGTCGGCGTGCGTGCACCGCTTCACCGGGAGCGTGTACGCCCGTAGGACGGGACGGCGTCGGCGCCCCCGGCGCAACCGTCACAAACCCGGCGGTTGCCGGGCGGACAACGGAGGCGAACCGGCCCGCCGGCGTTGACGGGCGGCCGGGCGGCCGCGCCGCCGGGCCCGCCATGGGCTATATTGCGCGACGTCCGTTCCGACGCGAGGGCTATGGTGCGATGCGAACGCGGCTGATTCTGCTGACCGGCTTTGTGGCGGCGCTGGCCGCCTTGCGCGCCGACATGATTGTGCTCAAGGACGGGCGCGAGTACGAGGGCGCGCTGGTCGAGGCGACGGAGGCCGAGGTCGTGTTCCGTCGCGGCGAGGAGGTCACGCGCCACCCTCGGGCCGAGGTGGTCCACGTGCGGCTGCAGCGCCAGCGCGAGTGGGCCGAGTTCAGCCGCGCCGCCGACATCGCGGACGACCGGTTGCAGCAGGGGCTGGCGGCGAAGCTGGACGCGCGGCAATACCGCGGGGCGGGAACCGCCACGCTCTACGAGGGGACGACCATCGAGTTGCGGACCCCGCAGACTTGGGAGCGGCGTCAACGGCGCATCGTGCGCATTCTCAACGAGCACGGGGAGGACGCCTCGGTCGACCAGGTCTACTACCGCCCCGACTGCGAGACCGTACGTGTCCTGCATGCGGTCGCGGTGCGGCCGGACGGGACGGTGTTGCACCTGCGGGACACGGCGTTGCAGGACGAGTCGGTGTACTCGCGCTACCCGCGCTATGACACCGTGCGGCGGCTGCGCTTTGCCACACCCGAGGGCAAGCCTGGCAACCTGCTCGATGCCTCGGTCGAGCACATACGCGCCGAGCCGTTGGAGGGGCAGGCGTTCCACGAGGAGATTCTGCTGGGCGGCAGCGATCCGGTCTTCGAGTGCGAGGTTGCGGTGTGGGTGCCGGCGGGCATCGCGTTGCGCTGGCAGGTGTTGAACGACGCGGGAGGCACGGTGGCGTTCGAGAGGACGGCCGAGGGTGACGGCGCGTGGTACCGGTGGTCGCGGCGCGACGCGCCGTTGCTGCCGCCGGAGCCGTTGATGCCCCCGT
Source organism: Lentisphaerae bacterium ADurb.BinA184 (assembly GCA_002068325.1). Taxonomy (GTDB): domain Bacteria; phylum Verrucomicrobiota; class Lentisphaeria; order Oligosphaerales; family MVZH01; genus MVZH01. Next base: position 5,303 of record MVZH01000005.1, read on the forward strand.
GGGCGGACGTGGTTCCGCGGCTGGTGCTGGCGGCGGGGCCGGCGACGTGGGAGGCGGCCGGCGAGGCGTGCGCCGAGAGCCTGGCGGCGGCGGACGCGCGGCTCGCCGACCTGCCGCCGCTGCCGGCCGAGGACGCCGACGGGCTGTGGGAGTTTGTGTCGCGGAACGTGCAGTCCGCGGACGTCTCGCTGCTGGCCAGCGGTCCGGCGCCGCAGGATCCGATGGAGACTTGGCGCCTGCGTTCGGGTTCGCCGGTGGACCGCACCTACCTGTTCTACCGCTGGCTGGCGTTGCTCGGCGAGGAGGTGCATTGGGCGTGGATTCGCCCGCGAACCCAGGGTGCCCTGGCGGAGCAGGCGCCGACAGCGGAGGCCTTGCCGGTGCCGGCGGTGCGTGTCGGGGGCGTGGACGGGCGTTTCTACGTGCTGGGCAGTGACATCGAGACTCCGGAGGAGACCCGCGCGTGGCTCTCCGGGGCGCCCGTCCTGGTGGCTGGCGGCGGCCTGTCGGTGATCCCCGCCGCGGATGCGGGTTCACTGGGCACCGACCGCAAAGTGGCATTGCGGCTGGACCGTGACGGCAACGCCGAGGTTGAGGATCACATCGTCTTCCGCGGGGCGGAGGCGCGGGCGCTGCGTGAATGGCGTCGCCTGACCGGCGTGGAGATCCAGCGCCGGGTCGAGGAGCTGGCGACGGCGGTGAACGGGCGGGCCCAGCGTGTGCGCTACGAGATCGAGGGCGATGTGCGCGAGAATGCGCCCCGCCTGGCCCTGCGCCTGCGCTACCGGGTGCCGCGCCTGGCCGACAGCCGCCCCTCGGTGGCCAGCCTGCAGTTGCCGTGGCTTGAGTACGACGCCTGGGCGGTCGGCCGCGACGAGCGCCGCTTTCCGCTGTTCTGGGGGCAGCCGCGCCGCGATACGGTCGCCGTGCTGGTGCGGTCGCCACGCGGGTTCCGGCTCGAGGCCGGCCCGGCGCCGCGCACGTTCGCCGCCGACGGCCTCAACCTGGCCTTCGCCTGCGAGGATCAGGCTGGGCACACGCGGGTTTCCCTCACCTACGAGCGGAGCGCGCTGGGCGGTGACGCCGTTGCCTACCGCGACCTCAAGGCCTGCCTCGAACTGCGCGCCGCCATCGGCCGCGACTACTGGGTCTGGCGCAAGGAGTGAACGGTGGAAGCCTACCAGCAGGAATTCGTCCGCTTCATGGTGGAGTGCGGGGTGCTGACCTTCGGCGACTTTGTCACCAAGTCCGGCCGCCGCACCCCCTTCTTCATCAACACCGGCAACTACAACACCGGCAGCCAGGTCGGCCGGCTGGGAGGGTATTACGCGCGCGCCCTGCACGCCGCGCTGGGGCGGGAGTTCGACTGTCTGTTTGGGCCGGCCTACAAGGGGATTCCCTTGGCGGTGGCCACCGGCATCGAGCTGGCGCGCACCTTCGGCCATGAGGTCGGCCTCTGCTTCAACCGCAAGGAGGCCAAGGATCATGGCGAGGGTGGTGCCCTCATCGGCCGCCGCCTGCGGGACGGCGACCGGGTTGTGATCATCGAGGATGTCACCACGGCCGGGACGTCGGTGCGCGAGAGCGTGCCGCTGCTCCGCGCCCAGGCTGGGGTCCAGGTCACGGCCCTGATCGTGTCGGTCGACCGCATGGAGCGCGGCACGGGGACGCGCTCGGCCCTGGCCGAGTTGCGCGACGAGTTCGGGCTGCGGCCGCTGGCCATCGTCACCCTCGCCGACATCGTCGAGTGTCTGCACAATCGTCCGCTTGACGGGCGGGTCGTGATTGATGACGCCATGAAGGCCCGCCTCGACGCCTACCGCGCGCAGTACGGCGGGCAGGCGTGAGCTGTCGTTGCGGGGCCGTTGCTCCGATGAGAAACCTCGCGCGATTCCTCCTTCGCCTGGTGGCCACGGTGGGGCTGCTGGGGCTGACCTGGGCGGTGATCGAGGGCCTGGCCGGCCTTCCGGTCCGCCTCGATCCCCGGCGCGTCGCGTTGCCTTTTGCCGGCGGGTTTGTGTTGGGGGCGGCCCTCTGCCTGTCGGTGTCGCGCATGATGGCCGTCTACGTCTTTGGCCATGAGTTGACGCACTGGATGGCGGCGAAGTGCTTCTTCCGCGCCACCCCCAAGTGTGAGATTGGGGCCGAGGGCGGAAGCGTCGCTGTCGAACGGCCGAACATCTGGATCACACTGGCGCCGTATTTCGTCCCGGTCTACACCCTCATCCTGATCGGCCTGTATGGGGTCATGAGCTTCTTCTGGCGCGACCACCCGGCCTGGGTGCGCACCGTGGCGGTCGGCCTGGGCGGGCTGACCTACGCGTTGCACGTGGCGCCGACGCTGTACGCCCTCAGCCGTGCCCAGACGGACCTGGCCGCCTACGGGTATGTGCTCTCCATCGCGCTGATCCTGTTCTGCAATATCGCCATCGTCTTCGTGGCCCTTTTGGCGGCGACGGGCGAGTGGCGTACCGGTGTCGTCGGGGTGGGGGCCGGGGTTCGGCGGGAGGTCGAGGTTGCCGGCCAGGCGGGCCGTTGGGTCTGGGCGACGGTTCGGTTGTGGATCGAGCGTGCCAGGCCATGACGCCGGGAGTCGCCGGCCACCGGTTTCCGGCCTCACCGGCGGGGCCCGCCGGCTCCAGGAGCCGCCCCACGCCCCACGCCCCACGCCCCACGCCCCACGATCCACGCCCCACGCCTCACGACCCACGCCCCACGCCCCACGATCCACGCCCCACGATCCACCACCCACGCCCTCCGATGCCCCCGGCCCCGGCAAGTGGCAATGACGGCCGCCGGGACTACGGTAACGCCTGGTTGGTGCGGCGGGGCGGCACGGGCTGTGCCTTGCGGGCGCGGACGGGTGAGGTCGGGTCATGAGTCAGAGTGCCAGTCAGGACAACTCGGCGGTCGGGTCGGTCGGCGTGGTGGAAAGCCGCCGCATGCGGTTGTACGACGCCGATGACCCGTTGCGCCTGGACAGCGGGGCCACGCTGGCGCCGGTAGATGTCGAGTACGAGACCTACGGGCGGCTCGACGCGGAGGCCGGCAACGCCGTCCTCATCTGCCATGCGCTGTCCGGCGATGCCCACGCCGCCGGCCTGCACGCCGCGGGCGACGAGAAGCCGGGCTGGTGGGACACCCTGATCGGCCCCGGCAAGGGCTTCGACACCGAGCGGTACTTCGTCATCTGCGCCAACGTCCTGGGCGGCTGCAAGGGCACGACCGGGCCGCAGTCGGTCAACCCGGCGACCGGCAAGCCGTACGGCCTCGACTTCCCGGTGGTCACCATCCACGACATGGTGACCGTGCAGAAACGGCTGATCGACCGTCTGGGCGTGCGCCGGCTGCTCACGGTGTGCGGGGGATCGATGGGGGGCATGCAGGCGCTGGAGTGGTCGGTCAGCTATCCGGAGGCGGTGCGCTCGGCCATCCCGGTGGCCAGCACCTACCGCACCTCGCCGCAGAGCATCGCCCTCAACGAGGTCGGGCGGCAGGCGATTTTGCGCGACCCCAACTTCCGGCGTGGCCAGTATTACGACGGCGCGGCCCCCAACGCCGGGCTGTCGCTGGCCCGGATGATCGGCCACATCACGTACCTCAGCGACCAGTCCATGCACGAGAAGTTCGGCCGCGACCTGCGCCACCGCAAGGCCTACGGCTACGACTTCGAGCCGGAGTTCGCGGTGCAGACCTACCTGCACTACCACGGCGAGCGTTTCACGAAGCGGTTCGATGCCAACAGCTACCTATACATCACCAAGGCGATGGACTACTTCGACCTCTCGCAGGGCTATCCGAGCCTGCGCAAGAGCCTGGCCCGCGCCGCCGGCTGCAAGTTCCTCTTCGTCTCCTTCTCCAGCGACTGGCTGTTCCCCAGCTACCAGACCCGCGAGGCCGCCAACGCCCTGCGCAACTCGGGCATTGACGTCACCTTCGTCGAACTGCAGTCCGACTATGGCCACGACGCCTTCCTGCTGGAGGTCGGCGAGATGACCAAGATCATCTCCGCCTTCCTCGGCTACCTCGGGGGGGTCCGCCCGTGAGTGCGCCCGTTCCCTCGGTTCCCGAACGCGACCTCGTGCGCAACGACTACCGGATCATCCTCGACCTGGTCGAGCCCGGCTCGCGCGTCCTTGACCTGGGGTGCGGCTCCGGCCACCTGCTGGCCCTGCTCCGCGACCGCCGCAAGGTCGGCGGCTACGGGCTGGAGCTGGACGAGGAGCGCATCGTCGAGTGCATCGAGCGCGGGCTGTCGGTGTTCCACTGCAACATTGACGACGGGTTGCGCGACTTTGACAACCAGTCCTTCGACTACGTGATCCTCAACCAGACCCTGCCGGTGACCCACAAGCCGGAGCTGGTGATCCTCGAGATGGCGCGCGTCGGCCGCCGCTCAATCGTCAGCTTCGCCAACTTCGCCCACTGGCGGGTGCGCCTCGGGCTGCTGCTGAACGGCCGCATGCCGGTTTCGGAAACCATTCCTTACCAGTGGTTTGAGACGCCGAACATCCACCACCTCACCCTCACCGACTTCGACGTCCTGTGCCGGCGCAACCGCCTCGGCGTCCTCGACCGCTACTACTTCCGGCACCTTGACCGGGGAGCCGTCACCCGCCGTTGCCGCTGGGCCAACTTCCGGGCCGCCTATGCGCTCTACCTGCTTGCCCCCGAGGCGTAGCCCGGCCGGCTGGCGGCCGTGGGGAGTGTGGCATCCATAGTTGCTGGCTCCTGTCGTAGAAGGCGTTGCCTGCCGGCATGTCTGCGCCGGCCTGCCGTGGCGTTGCGCCGGCCGCCGCCCGGCGGGAGGCGTGCGCCGGCGTGGCCGACGAGAAGGTTCTGCGTCCGCCGCCTGCCGCGGCTTGCCAGCCGTGGGGTCGGTGTGGTATAGTTCTTCACTCGCCTACATGGCGGGACAGGCGGCAGGGCGGCCCGGCCCGGCCCGACCACCGCACCCGCCCGCCCCCGGTGGGCGCGCATGACGGCACGATGGAGCGCCCGATGGCCAGTGACGTTGCCAAAGTCTTGGTGGTTGACGACGACCAGCTCCTGCGGGAGTTCTATGCCCGGGTTTTCGCCAACATGGGCTATGAAGCCGTCTGCGCCGGCGACGGCGACGAGGCCATCATGCTCCTGCGCGAGAGCCGCGAACCGTTCGCGCTGATCATCATGGACCTGCTGATGCCGGTGAAGACGGGCTGGGAGACCATGGCGTTCATCCGCGGGCGCCAGGAGTGGCGGAACGTGCCGATTGTCGCCATCACCGGGCTGGCCGTCTCCAGCGAGGAGATGGCCCGCATGCGCCAATACTGCGACGACATCATCCTCAAGGGCGAGTTCGGGATGAGCCGCCTCAGCGAGACGGTCGAACGGCTCATCGGCCGCCCCGGCCCGGAGCCCGACGCCGGCCCGCGCGGTTGACAAAGCCCGCACCCGCCTTATGGTGTGCCCACACGCCCCGCCGACAGACAGCGGCCGCGCCGGCCCGGAGCATCCCATGGCCAACTTGAACCGAGTCTTCCTTCTGGGCAATCTCACCCGCGACCCCGACCTGCGCTATGCGCCGTCCGGCATGGCGATCTGTCAGTTCGGCCTGGCCATGAACCGGCGCTACCAGGGGCGCAACGGCGAGGAGGTCAACGAGACCTGCTTTGTGGACATTGACGTGTTTGCCAAGCAGGCGGAGAGCTGCAAGAGCTACCTGCAGAAGGGGGCGCCGGTGCTGGTCGAGGGCCATCTCAAGCTTGACCAGTGGGAGGATCGCAACACGCACGAGAAGCGCAGCCGGCTCAAGGTGGTTGCCGAGCGTGTGCAGTTCCTGGCGCCGCCGTCGCGCGGCGGCACGTTCAGCGACGAGGCGCAGCCTGACGCGGCCCCGGTCGACGAGGGTGGGCCGCCGGCCGCCGGCCCGCGTCCAGCCCCGTCGGCGCGGCCGCAGGCGCCCCGTCCCGCGCCCTCCCGTCCTGGCCCGGCCCCGTCGGCGCCGGCCCGTCCGCCCGCGCCGCCGCGTCAGGCGGCGCCTCCCCCTCCCGCCTTTGACGCCGGCGCCCTTGACGCCGCCGAGCCGGAGCCCCCGGACCCCGGCGCCGCGGATGTCCACGACGAGTTGCCGTTCTGAGGCGCGGTCGGCTGTCGGCGCGGCCACGCCGACCACTCGGGACAGGCCGCCGCCGCGGTGGCGCGGTCAGGCCGGCACCGTCAGCCAGGCTTCCGGCATGAGCAGCACCGAGGGGTGTGGGCGGCGTTGCGGCGGCAGCCGGTCGGCGGCCTGGCGGAGGGCTTCGGGGAGGGTTGCCGCGGGGCGCATGCCGGTCAGGGCCGCCGCGTCGGCGGTCATCTGCGTCACCAGCACGGTTTGGCGGCCGCGGAGGAGGGTAGAGAGGGCGGTCTGGGCATTGATGTCTGCGGACTCCGCAATTCCGGCGATGATGGCCGAGGGGGTGCGGCGGCGCAGCCACTGTTCGAGCGACTGGCTGCCGAGCGCCTCGGGGCAGGGCGCGTCGAGGACGATGACGCCGTCCTCGCGCACCGCCCGGCTGGCGTTGACCAGCGCCTTGTGGCTCTGCACCCAGTTGCGCGCCGCGCCGGCGCTGGCGACGACCACATCGGCCTTTGCGGCCAGGGTGCAGGCGAACAGCCGGCGCGCCAGGTTGCAGGCCTGCCGGTGAGTCTCGGCGAGGCTGCCGGTGAAAACCCCGGCCAGGCGCCCGGTGCCGTCGAGGACCGTCTGCACCGAGCCCCGCACGGGCACGAAGGCGGCGGCTTCCTCGAGGTCCTCGGCGACCGGGTTCCCCGCCAGGCGTCCGAGTTGGACCGCGGGGTGGAAAGTCCCGGCGTCGGCGGCGATCGTGAGGCTGTGGTTGGCGGCGATCGTGGCGGCGGCGGCCGCCCCTGGCACGATGGACTTGCGGCCGCCCGTGAACCCGGCGAAGTAGTGGAAGACGACGCCGCCGATGGTCACCACCGCCGGCGTCTCGACGAGCAGCCGGTTGACCGCCACCGGGGTTCCGCGCGACGTCCGCCCCAGCGGGACGCAGTCGCTGCGGAAGGCGTCATGGATGACGATGCGGTTGCCGACCAAGGCCATGGCCGGGGGGCCGAGGATATGCCCGACTTCGTCCGGGGTGGGGGCGCGGTGCGAGCCGCACGCGATGAGTACGGCGATGTCCTCGGGGCGGACGCCCCGCTGGCGCCAGCCGTCCAGGAGCATCGGCAGGATGGCGGCGGCCCCGGTCTTGCGCGTGTGGTCGCTGACCACCACGACCACGCGCTCGCCGGCGTCCACGGCGTCCACTGCCGGCTGCAGAATGCCGGGTGACAGGGGCGCCTCGGGGCAGGGGGCGGCGCGCATTTCGACGACGGTTGCGGAGTCCGCAAACACCTCGCGGACAGCTGCGGCCGTGGCCGCGGCGAAGTCCGTCCCTGACCGGTCGCGCGGGGGTTGCATCGCCGTTATGCCAGTTTTCCCATAGCTGTTTGGACTCGAAGACGTGCCGGCGGGGTCCGCCGGCGCCAGGATCCGCGCCACGCCCCACGACCTACGGTGCCTTCGTGCTCTTGTGCTTCGTTCGCGGTCTCACCGATGACGGGTCACCGATCACCGATTACCGATCACCGATCACCGATCACCGGTTCCCGGCATTACCGGCGGGGACCGCCGGCGCCGCGCCCCACGACCCACGACCCACGACCAACGACCAACGACCCACGACCAACGACTTTCTTGAGACGGTTACTATAGCCTGGCCGTGGCGTCCCGCGCGGTGCGGACGGGTGCTTGGGGTGCTATGTTTCCGGCGCATGGTGGAACCGGCCCCGTCCGACAAGGCCACGGATGGGGCGTGCCGACGGAGGTGCCGCGTGGCACGATCGTATGACCTTTTCGTCCCCGGGCGCGTCTGCCTGTTCGGCGAGCACTCCGACTGGGCGGGTGGCCACCGGCGCGTCAACTCGGCGATCCTGCCGGGGCAGGTGATCATCGCCGGCACCAACCAAGGCGCCTACGCCCGCGTCAAGGCGCACCCCGATTCGCTGGTGGTTCATTCGACCCTGCCCGACGGGACGCGGCCGCCGCCGTGCGTGCTGCCGATGCAGCCCGAGATCCTCCGGCGCGAAGCCGGGACGGGCGGCTTCTACAGCTATGCCGCCGGCGTGGCCTTGTTCATCCGCGAGCACTACCCGGTCGGGGGGCTGGAGATTGACAATTACCGCACCACCCTGCCGGTCCGCAAGGGGCTGAGCTCTTCGGCCTGCTTCTGCGTGCTGGTCGCCCGGGCTTTCAGCAAGGTCTACGACCTGAAGATGCCGGTGCAGGCGGAGATGGAGGCTGCCTACCAGGGCGAGATCCTGACCCCTTCGCGCTGCGGCCGCATGGATCAGGGATGCGCCTTCGGCCAAGTGCCGGTGCTGATGACGTTTGACGCCGACAGCATCCGGACCCGCCAGCTGTCGGTGGGCCGCCACGTCCCGCTGCTGATTGCCGACCTCAAGGGCCAGAAGAACACGGTGAGGATCCTGGGCGAGCTCAACCGGGCCTATCCGTTTGCGGAGTCCGCACTGGCGCAGGGCGTCCAGCGGTGTCTGGGGGAGTTCAACACCGCGATCGTCGAACGGGCGCGGCGGGCGGTCGAGGAGGGGGATGTTGCGGCCGTCGGCCGGCTGATGACCGAGGCGCAGGCGGCTTTCGACGCCCATGTGATGCCGGCCTGTCCCTCGGAGCTGACGGCGCCGAAGCTGCACCAGGTTCTGGCCGACCCCAAGGTCCGGCAGCTGGTCTACGGCGGCAAGGGGGTCGGGTCCCAGGGCGACGGGTGCGTGCAGTTCGTGACCCGCGGGGAGGCCGAGCGCCGGCGGCTGAGAGCCTACCTCGCGCGGCGGTACGGCTTGGACAGTTTCGATCTGGACCTGCGGCCGGCGCCGCTGGTGCGCAAGGCGCTGATCCCGGTGGCCGGGTTTGGCACGCGCATGTTCCCGGCCTCGAAGGCGGTGCGGAAGGCGTTCTTCCCGGTGGTCACGCCCGACGGCATGGCCAAGCCGGTGATCCTGGCGGTCATCGAGGAGGCCGTGGCCGCCGGTATCCAGGAGGTTGGCATCGTGGTGCGGCCCGGCGACGAACGCGTCTTCGACGATTTCTTCACCCAGCCGCCGTTGCAGGAACACGACGGGCGGCTCAGCGATGCGCACCGGCGCTACTGGCACGAGGTGCAGCGCCTGGCGGAGCGGATCACCTATATTGTCCAAGAGGAACAGGCCGGCCTGGGGCACGCGGTGTTCTGCGCCCGCGAGTGGGTGGGCAACGAGCCGGTCCTGGTCATGCTGGGCGACCACCTGTACCGCTCCGACACCGATGTGCCCTGCGCGCGGCAGCTGATGGACATCTACGAGTCGGGCGGGGGCCGGAGTGTGGTCGGCGTCTGCGAGGCCGACCTCGCGGACGTCAGCTCCTACGGGATCGTGGCGGGCCGTCGCAGCGGAGAGCGCCCCGGGTGGATTGACGTGCGCGAGTTTGCCGAGAAGCCGAGCCGTGAGTACGCGGCCGCCAACCTGGCGACGCCAGGCCTTGGCGAGGGCCGTTTCCTGTGCGTCTACGGGCAGTACGTGCTGGCGCCGGCGGTGTTTGCGCATCTGGCCCGCCAAGTCGAGGGCGACGCGGGCGAAGCCGGCGAGATCCAGCTGACCACCGCCCTCGAATCCCTGCGCCAGGCCGAGGGGGTCCTGGCCTACCGGGTGGCCGGCCGGCACTACGACACCGGCCTGCCTCTGCCGTATGTGCGCACCCTGCAGGCCTTCAGCCGCCCGCGGCGCCGCCCGCCGTCCGCCCACGCTGCGAAGGCCCGGCCGCGGCGGGCCGCCCGGCCCAGACAGGATCGGCCGCGATGAACCGACGCCCCCTGACCGCGCTGTCGTGCCGCGACATCCTCGTCGCCCCCTCGATCTTGGCGGCGGACTTCGCGCATCTGGCGGCGGACATCCGGCGGGTCGAGACCGCCGGCGCCGACATCCTGCACGTGGATGTCATGGACGGGCATTTCGTCCCCAACCTGACGCTGGGTCCGCCGGTTGTGGCGATGATCCGGGGGTGTTCCCCGCTGCCGTTTGACGTGCATTTGATGCTGACCAACCCGGAGCGCTTTGTCGGCCCGTTCGCCGAGGCCGGTGCCGACCACATTTCGATCCACGTCGAGATCGAGGCTGACGTGGCCGCGGTGCTGGGCCGCATCCGGGGGCACGGCTGTTCGGCGGGGCTGGTGGTGCGACCGGCGACGCCGGCGGCGGCGGTGGCCCCCTTCCTGCACCTAGCCGACCTGGTGCTGGTCATGACCGTCGAACCCGGCTTCGGGGGACAGGCCTTCATGGCCGAGATGCTCCCCAAGATCCGGGCCATCCGCGCGATGATTGACGCCGGCGGACGGGCCGTGCACCTCGAAGTGGACGGCGGCATCAACGCGACCACGGCGCGCGACGGCATCGCGGCCGGCGCCAACGTCCTGGTCGCCGGAACCAGCGTCTTCCGCTCGGCGGACGGCGCCCGCAAGGCGATCCGCCAGTTGCGCCAGGCCGGACGGGAGGACTGACCTGGATGAATCACAACGAGGAGACGGAGAGAACGAAGAGCTTGGGCGGCAAGGGGTTACCACCGCACGTGCGGTTGGGCGCCGTGGAGACCAATGGCTTTCCCAGTGGCTCATAGGATATTGTGATCCAATGAGATACACCTCCGTTTCCTCTTTGTTCATGAATTGCTCAGGCTGACGGGCCGGACCTCCGCCCGCCGGCCATGCCGCTCCCCGTCTCGCCCAAACCCGCCCGTGTCACCCGAAGCTTGAATCCCGGAACCAGCCCCCTAACCACCTCCACCTTCGACCCTCCACCCTCCACCATTTGCCTTCCCCCCTCAACCTTCAACCTTCCACCGTTTGTCGTCCACCCTCCCCCCTCCCCTTCGGCCCACAACCCGCCACCTCTGCTTGCAGGTTGCCGCCATGCCACTAAGACGCGCCAATCCGGATGCCGGCTCCGCCGACGCTTGCCGCGAGCGTGCCCTGCGCCTGCTCGAACAGCGCCCGCACGCCGTCGCCGAACTCCGCCGCAAACTCCTGCAGCGCGGGTTCCTGCGCGGCGTCGTGGAATCCGTCCTCGCCGACCTCGAACGCCTTGGGTTGCTTGACGACGCCGCGGTCGCCCGCGACGCCTGCGCCGCCGCCCTCCAGCGCCCGGCCGCCCTCGGCCGCGGCCGCATCCTCGCTAACCTGCGCCGCCACGGCATCGCCGCCGACGTCGCGCAGTCCGCCCTGCGCGAGGCCGGCGCCGACGCCGACGCCCCGGACGAGCTCGAACGTGCCCTCGCCGCCGCGCAGACCAAGCTGCGCCTCCTCACCCGCGAGACCGACCCGCGCCGTCGCCGCGACAAGCTGGCCCGCTTCCTCCTCGCCCGCGGCTTCGCCCCCGGCATCGCCCGCGAGGCCGTCGACCGCCTGGCCGCCGGCGACCCGGACGACCCGCCGCCGGAGCCGCCATTGTCCGGGGCGGAGGACGGGGGGGGGGATGACGCGCGGGGTTGACGATATGGGTGTACGGGTTATATTGACCGTATGAAAACAACCATCGAGCTATCGGACAACCTTCTTGGCCGGGCCCGGCGCCTTGCCCGGCGGCAGGGCGTGACGCTTCGCAGCCTCACCGAGGAGGGACTGGCGCGCGTCCTTGACGAGCGGGAGGGGCGGGCGCCCGTCAGGCCCCGGCCTGTCACCTTCAAGGGCAAAGGTCTGTCCCGCGAGTTCCAGGAGGGCGGCTGGAGCCGGTTGCGCGACGCGGCGTACGAGGGGCGGGGCTGATGATTGCGGTGGACACCAATCTTCTCGTCTATGCCCACCGCGAGGACTGCGAGTTCCACTCGCGTGCGCTGGTCGCGCTGAAGGGGTTGGCCGAGGGCGATGAGCCTTGGGCAGTCCCGTGGCCGTGCGTCCATGAATTTCTGGCCATCACGACACATCCCCGGATCTTCCTGCCGCCCTCTCCTCTGGGCACCGCTGTCGCCGCCGTGGGCGTGTGGATCCAGGCGCCCACCTGCCGCATGCTTGGAGAGGGGCCAGGCTACTTTGACCTGCTGAAGGCCCTGCTGGCAAAGTCCAAGGCGAGTGGACCGATGATCCATGACGCCCGGATCGTCGCGCTCTGTCTACACCACGGAGTACGCGAGCTGTGGACGGCAGACCGTGACTTCAGCCGCTTCAGCGCACTCCGCACCCGCAACCCGCTTGTCAACGAATGAACAGGCCTGCGGGGGCCGGCGCGAAACGTTGGCCGGCGACGGCTATAGTATACGCTTTCCGTTGCGGACACCGTCCACCCTGACGGACGGCGTCCGCATCCCGTTGTGAGGAGCCCATGGTCAAGAAGACGCCGAAGCCGGCCTGTCCGCCGTTGATGCCGATCGAGGGCATCCCCGACTGGGAGAGACGCCTGGCCCGCCAGGACGCGTTCTGGCAGTGTGCCGTGCTCGACCGGCCGGTGGTCACGATGTCCCTGCCGAAGGAGAGGCCCGACTTTCCGTGGCCGGCGGCGAAGCCGTGGGCGTCGTTGCGTGAGCGCTGGTGGGACACCGGGCACATTGCGGAGTCCGCAAAGGCGTGGGCCTCGAGCCGGACGTGGCTGGGGGACTCGCTGCCGACGGCCTGCCCCAACCTCGGCCCGGAGGTCTTCAGCGCCTTCTTCGGCACCGAGCTGGAATACGGCGAGAGCACCAGCTGGTCGGTCCCCAATCTGCTCGACTGGAAGGACGCCGACCGGCTGCAGTTCTCGACGGACAACCCGTACTGGAAGAAGATCATCGAGATCACGGACGCGCTGTTGGAGGCCGGCCGGGGCCGCTTCTACACCGGCGTCACCGACCTCCACCCCGGCGGGGATGCGCTGACCGCGTTCCGCGATCCCCTCAACCTCAACCTCGACCTCATCGAACACCCCGACGAGGTCAAGCGCCTCGTCGCCCGCGTCACCCGCGTCAACGCGCAGGTCATGGACTTCTACTTCGGGAAGCTGCGCGTTGCCGGGCAGGCGATCACCTGCTGGGCCGGCATCGTTTCGACGAAGAACTGGTACGTGCCGTCGAACGACTTCTCGTGCATGGTCTCGAAGGCGATGTTCGACGAGTTCTTCCTGCCCGGCATTGCCGAGGAGTGCCGCGGCCTCGACGCCTCGATCTACCATCTCGACGGCCCCGGCGCCCTGCGTCACCTCGACAGCCTGCTGGAAATCCCCGAGCTGAACGCCATCCAGTGGGTGTACGGCGCCGGCCACGGCCGGGCCACCGACTGGCTCGACGTGTACAGGCGCTGCCAGGCCGCCGGCAAGGGCATCCAGCTGTTTGTCGGCCTCGACGAGCTGGACACGATCATCGGGAATCTGCGCCCCGAAGGCGTCTGGCTCGGCGTCGGCGTCGAGAATGCGGCTCAGGCCGACGAGGTGCTGCGCCGCGTCGGCCGCTGGCACCGCCCGTAGGGGGTGCCGGCCGCGTCCCCTCTGCACCATCCTTGGACTGAGTCAACGGAGGCAAGCCTTTCCATGAGACTGGGAGAACCCGGGCGGCCCGTGCGTCTTGGCATCGTCGGGCTGGGCGGACGCGGCACCGGCCAGATGCAGACCCTGCTGGACATGCCCGACGTGCGGGTCGCCGCGGTCTGCGACGTCTACGCCGACCGCGTCGAGCGCGCCCGCCAGGTGGCGAAGGAGAAGCAGGGCTTCCTGCCGGACGGCACGCTGGACTACCGCGAGGTCAACCGGCGCGACGACCTCGAGGCGGTGGTCGTCATGTCCTCGTGGACCACGCACGCCCTGATCGCCATTGATGCGATGCGGTGCGGCAAGCGCGCGGCCATGGAGGTGGGCGGCGCGGCCTCGGTCGAGGAGTGCTGGCAGCTGGTGCGCGCCAGCGAGGACAGCGGGATGCCGTGCATGATGCTGGAGAACTGTTGCTACGGCCAGGAGGAGATGGCGCTGCTCAACATGGTCAAGAAGGGTCTGTTCGGCGAACTCGTCCACTGCCAGGGCGGCTATCAGCACGACCTGCGCGGGGAGATCGGCCGGGGCGACGTCAACCGGCACTACCGCCAGAACAACTTCCTGCACCGCAACGGCGAGCTGTACCCGACCCATGAGCTGGGGCCGATCGCCAAGTACCTCAGCCTCAACCGCGGCAACCGCATGCTGTCGCTGGTCAGCATGGCCTCCAAGGCCGTCGGGCTGTCCGCCTGGCTGCGCGAGCACCGCGCCGGCGAGCCGCTGGCCGGGCGCCAGGTCAACCAGGGCGACATCGTGAGCACGATCATCCAATGCGCCAATGGCGAGACCATCGTGCTGACCCATGACTGCACGCTGCCGCGGCCGTACTCGCGCGGCGGCCGCATCCAGGGCACGCGCGGCATCTGGATGGAGGACAACCGCTCGCTCTACATCGAAGGCCGCTCGCCGCACGACCCCAGCTACTGGACTGACCGGTGGGAGAGCGACAAGGCCTACATGGAGGAGTTCAAACACCCGCTCTGGAAGGCCTACGAGGAGTACGGCCTGCGCGGCGGCCACGGCGGCATGGACTACCTGGCGTTGCGCGCCTTTGTCGAGAGCGTGCAGGAACGGAAGGCCCCGCCCATTGATGTGTACGACACGGCCTCGTGGATGGTCATCACCTGCCTGAGCGAGCAGTCGGCGGCCATGGGCGGGATGCCGGTGCCGGTGCCCGACTTCACCAACGGCGCCTGGACCGGCCGCGAACCGCCGGACCGCGGCCCCTACACGCTCGACGTGATCCCGGAGTGACCGTGGGGGCGCGGGGCCGTTCGCGGCGCCCGTGCGAGGGGGGAATGGGGGAAGGCGCGGTCTGCCTAGGCCGGCGCGCTCAGTCCGTCGTCGCCGCCCCGCCTCCGGCGGCGGTCAGCCCGCCGCAGGCCGCGATGAAGGCGTCGGGCAGTCGGGTCGGGCGCTTGCGTTTCATGTCCACGCAGCAATGGACGGTATGGCCGCTGGCCAGCAGGGCGCCCGCCCGGTAGACCTCGCAGTTGATCTGCAGGCGGACGGGCTTGATCCAGGCGGCGGCGGCGTAGATGTCCAGCCGGTCGCCGTAGGTGGCCGGGGCTTTGTACTCGACGTGTGCCTCGATGACGGGCAGCCCGAAGCCCTGCTTCTCCATCTCCCAGTATGGATAGGCCATCTCGGCCAGCATCTGCGAGCGGGCGCGTTCGAAGTAGACCAGGTAGTGGGCGTAGTAGACGAAGCCCATCATGTCCACGTCGGCGTAGGGGACGTCGTAGATGAGGTGGGTCTTGTGGGCGGTCAAGGCTTTCGCCTCCTGCGAGGGGCCGTGGCGGCTTCGATGTGCTTCACCATGAGGGCGAGCGTCTGTTCGATGGTCAGGTCGCTGGAATCAATGACGATGGCGTCGGCGGCCGGCCGCAGGGGGGCGACCGCGCGGGTGCTGTCGATGCGGTCGCGGCGGGCGATGTCGGCGGCGACGCTTTCGACCGTGGCCCCGGGCAGGGTCTCGCCGGGCTGGGCGAGGCGGCGGCGGGCCCGCACCTCAGGGCTGGCGGTGAGGAAGAACTTGACCGTCGCGCGCGGGAAGATGACCGTCCCGATGTCGCGGCCTTCCATGACGATCAGCCCGAGCTCGGCGGTCTCGCGCTGGCGTTGGACCATCCACTCGCGCACCTCGGGGATGGCGGACACGTGGCTGACCTGGGCGGCCACCCGGGGATGGCGGATCTCACTCTGCGGGGCGGGCGCGCCGTTGACGTGGAGCACGGGGACGCCGCTGCCGTCCAGGCGGTAGCGGATTTCGAGGGCCGGGAGCATGGCGGCCACGGCGGCGGGATCGTGTTCGATGTCGAGGCCGCGTTCGAGGGCCTGCCAGGTGACCGCCCGGTACATGTCGCCGGTGTTGATGTAGAATCCGCCGAGGCGTTGTGCCACGCCGCGCGCCGCGGTGCTCTTGCCCGAGGCGGCCGGCCCGTCAATGGCAACCTGGATGCGTCTGCGCTGCCGTGCCATGTGCGACTCCGGATCCCGTCTGTGGAAGGTCAGAACGTAGCCCGGCGGCGGCGCTTTGCAACGGGCGGTTGCCGGGCGCAGCGGGCGCGCACAGGGGCGCCGTGCGACCGCGGGCGCCGCGCTTCCGCCCGCTCAGTTGCCGCTCTGCTGATCCGCCCACAGCCAGAAGCTGCTGGCGACGGTGGTCCAGCCGGTGTAGTAGTTGCCGTAGTAGCTGCCGCCTGGAAACTCGACCGTTGTGATGTCGAGGGTACGGGTATGCCCGTCGAGGAAGGTGGTGTTCATGTTGCGGCGGCCGTGGCCGTTGGCGCGGCAGCCATACGGGTCGGCGGCTCCGCCGGCGTACCCGCTGGCGCGGCACTGGATGAGTGAGCGGAGATCCTGGTGACTCGGGTTGGTGGTGGCGCCAGCCCTTCCCGAGGTTCCATCGATTCTCCGCCAGCCCCCCCAGGGGTCGGCAACCGTGAACATGACGTAGGTGGCCTCGATGCGGCAGGCGGGAGGGGCGCCGGAGGCCAGGCTGGTGCGGAAGACCGACTGGATGTTGGGGAAGCTCAGGCTGTAGCAGTCGTTGACCGCACAGGTCGAACCCGCCACACACGGGGGCCCCGTGTAGTCAGGCTCGATCAGCACAGCGATGCTGCCCAGGTACCCGCCGGTGGCCAGCAGCCCGGCCAGCGCCCACGGGGCGGCGCTGGAATTGTCGTAGAGGTCGGCCAGCCGGATGCTGTTGCGCCCGGTGGGCAGGACCGCGTCGAAGTCGTCGGCATAGGTCGCCGAAGCGATGTGCTGCTGGTGATGGTTGCTCAGGCACAGCGTCAGCCTGGCCCTGCCCTGGGCGCTGCGCAACGCCGGCAGCAGCAACGCCGCCAGGATGGCGATGATGGCAATCACGACCAGTAGTTCGACTAACGTGAAGTTGCGCTTCATGATCAGGCCGATCTGTCGGATCCGACGGATGTGACGGATCCGTCCGAGCTTTCCGACCGCCCTCCGGTTGTCACCGCGCCCCGAAATGCAAGAGGCCGCCCCGGCTCTCCCGGAGCGGCCCCGAAGGCTGCGCGAATGCGCTTAGTTCAACATCTTTTCCCTGGAACGTGACTGCGTCGACATTGAAGGTGTACTGAGATTCGTTTACAGATGTAATCCAAGGCACAAACGGGGTTTGTGAGGCAACCCGGTTGCTTTGGTACATCACTTGGTCGCTGCTGAACGCCCAGTTGGCCGCATCGCCGGCGGCACTGCGCGGGGCGTAGACCGTGACCAGTGTGGCGGGCTGGGAGAGTGACAGGTCACTGCCGGTCACTGTCCACGCCGAACCTGTGAACATGACATCGCGCGTGTCTGCGTCGACCTCGGTCGGGTCGAACCGCACCACCGGGCGGCCGCTGACGATGTCTGTCTTGTAGCGCGGGGAACGATCGCCGAGATTGCCGTAACGCGAGTAGTAGGTGCCGGCATCAACATTGTTGGCCGACCCGTCCTCCCAGCGGTTCAGGCGGTCGCCGTCGCTCACTCCGGTGATGGCTGAGGCGTCCAGCCACATGCGGATGCCGCTGATTTCCGTGGGCGCGAAAGTGCCGGCGTGGAGGGCCAACGTAGCAAAGCTTGCGAGCGCGAGAACGGCGAGTCTGGTGAACTGAGTCCGGACGTGCATCTTCCTGTTCTCCTTCCCGTTGCTGTCCTTGGTGGCTTCCGGGACATGAACTGGGCTACGTCTCACCGGTCTGTCTCCTTGGTGTGCAGTTCTTGCCTCTGCAGCCTTTTGGCGGCTGACATCGAACGCAGGGTCGGCAAGTTGGATTGGCTGGCGGTATCAGGCCGGGCGGGGTTGGCGGCCTGGACCGTGACCGGGATGGTGGTGACCATCGGCACGCCGCTCTCGCCGCGCCGCTGCCGGCCGAGCAGGTCGAGGAAGGTGTCGAGGGTGGCGGCGATGTCGAAGCCGACCCGGGCAATCGGCCACGGCAGCGTCTCGGCGATCGGAAAGTTGGCATGGGCGATGACCTCGATATCGCGTCCCGGGCACAGGCCGAGGTCCATCAGGCCAGCCAAGGTACCATCAAGCAGGGCATCGTCGGCCACCAGCAGGGCGTCGGGTGCCTCGGTCTGCCCGCGGTGGAGCATGGCGTGGACGCAGTTGGCGGTCCAGTGCGGGTAGCGCGGGTTGACGCCGAGCAGCCAGTGCGGCTGCGATGCGAGGCCGCGTTCCTGGATGGCGGCCTGGATGAAGCCGGCCGTCTCCCCGCTCATCACATCCAGGCCCAGCACCGCCACCCGGCGGCAGCGGCGGGCGAGCAAGTAATCGAGGGCGCAACCGACCATCTCACGCTGACTGAGATTGACCGACGGCACTTTCGGGGTCGGCCATGCCTCCACCACAAACCCGACGCACGGCACCTTGGCCACCAGGCTCTTCAGGTCGGGCAAGTGATTCGGCGAGGCCAGGATGAGGCCGGCCAGGCGATGGGCGGCGAGGTCGGCCTGCAAGCGCCGCCAGTCCTCGGTGTCGGCATGCTCGAGCACCTCGTAGTAGGAGACAAGATCCACCCCGCGCTCGCGCCGCCGCCGGGCGGCCTCACGGTCCAGCGTGCCCCACAGCCGCGCCCAGGAACCCCCGTGCCCGGCGTCCAGGTGGATCGGGAAGACCAGGCCGTACCGGCTGGTATGCGGCGGGTGTTCGACCACGAAAGTCCCCGCCCGGCCGCGGGCGACGATGAACCCGTCGCCGATCAGCCGGGTCATGGCCCGCTGCACCGTATGGCTGCTGCAACCGAACCGCGCCTCCAGCTCGCTGCGGTTCGGCAGGCGATGGCCCGCCTTCAGCCGCCCCCCGACAATCTCGCCGCGCAGAACATCCAAGATGTTTGTTCGACCCATGGCCACCTGGCTCCCGCACCCGCCCGCCATCTGAAGCATTTTTCAAACCGAGAAATATACTTCCTATTGCAATGGACGGCAAGTGCAGTATTTTTTGTTTCCACCGGGCCGGTTGCCGACTGGGCCGGCGGTTCGATTGCGGCGCCGTGAAGCGCGGTTCAGGGCCGGGTAGTGATTCACGCCAGGGAGTTCTCAGCGATGGGCAAGCTCAACGGACAACTCGGAATCGCCAGTCTCGGGCTGATCCTGGCCTGCGCTTCGCCTGCGCTGGCCGAGGAGAACTGGAACACGCCGCACCTGCGTCCCGTGGCGCGGGTGGGCCGGTGCCAGACGCCCCCGTCCATTGACGGCGTGATTGCCGACGGCGAGTGGCGGGGCCTGCATGTCTCGCGCTTCGTCGCCCAGGGGGCCGGCGGCAAGGACGTGCTACAGCCGCGGGCCGGCGAGTTCTGGCTGGCCAGCGACGGGCAGGGGCTGTACGTCGCCGTGCGGTCGGCGGTGCATCCGACGGCGGGAATCGTGGCCAACTGCAAGCCCGAGGGCAAGAAGGACATTGGCGAGACCGTCTACGACGACTCGGTCGAGCTGTGGATTGACAACACGCCCGACGGGAAGGGCGGCAAGTACTACCAGTTCATGATCAACAGCCTGGGGGCGACCTTTGACAAGATGTATGACCGGGCCGACGGGTCGGCGAACCTGTGGTGGCGCCCGGAGGGGTTCCGGCAGGCCCATGCGGTGGCGGACGGCGTGTGGACTGCCGAGTTCGCGATCCCGCTGGCGGAGCTGGAGGTTGCGGACGTCGCAAAGCCCATCGGCATCCGCGTCTGCCGCAACTACAAGCGCCCGTGGGATCAGTCGCGCTGGGCGCCGGGGGTCAACGCCTTCGATTCGGCGGAGACCATGGGCCGGGTCAGTTTTGCGGAGTCCGCACCGGCGGTGTCGGAACTCGGCTTTCAGGACGACCAGGGCATCAACGTCGCCATCGAGGTGGCCAACCCGGGCCGGACGCCGTTGCCTGTGCGGGTCAAGCTGGGCTACAACGCCGAACAGCAGCCGCGGTACTACGAGGAATGGGCCGAGGATCTGGCCCCCGCGCAGAGCCGGCGTTTCGCGTACCGGAAGGAGTTCTTCTCGCCCGAGAACTACCCTGCCCTCGCCGAAATCCAGGTCGCGGGGGCCGACGGCACGGTTCATTATCAGCGCGATGTCAAGTGGCGTACGAGCCCCGGCGACCCCTGGGAGAAGCTGGCGGTGGCCAAGGCGGAAGATGCCTTCGAGTTTGCCATCGAGTGGCACCCGACCCCGAAGCTGCTGCGCTGGCGCGCCGGGTTCGCCGGCTTCACGGAGCGTGAGAAGGTGACCGCGCTGCGCGTCGTGGTGGTGGGCGCCGACGATGGCAGGGCCGTGGCCGAGTCGCGGATTGACCAGTTTGCGGAGTTCGCAACCGAGCAGCGTCTTGAGCTGCCCAAGCTCGCCGACGGGAACTACCGCGCCGAACTGCACGCCGAGAGCGGACAGGCGGGGGAAGACAAGCCAGTCAGGAGCCTGCCCTTCGAGCAGCGCTCGGATTTTGCCTGGCTGAACAACGACATTGGCATCAGCGACGAGGTGATTCCGCCGTTCACGCCGCTTGCCGTCGAGGGCAGCAGGGTCTCGGCGGTTCTGCGGAGGCACGCCTTGAGCGATGTCGGGCTGTGGTCCAGCGTCGTTGCCGACGGGGAGGAAATCCTGGCCGGGCCGATGCGGTTCGAGGTGGTGCAAGGGGGCAAGCCGCAGGCTGTGACCGGGCGGGCCGCCGTCGTCCAGGCCAAACCGAACCTGGTGGTGACGGAAGCGCAGTGGGCGGCCGGGGAGGTGCAGGGGGTCACCCGCGGGGAGATGGACTACGACGGCTGCCTGAAGGTGACCCTCGAACTGTCGCAGGCGGGCGATGTACCGGTCGACTCGCTCGACCTGGTCATCCCCCTGAAGAACGCGCTCATGCCGTTGATGCACGCCTGTGGCGACGGACTGCGCATCAATTTCGGCGGGGTGGTCCCGCCCGGTGACGGCCCGGTCTGGAGCAGCATCAAGGCGTCGCGCTCGGACCTGATCGGCACCTTCCTGCCCTACGTGTGGGTGGGCGAGGAGGGGCGCGGCCTAACTTGGTTCGCCGCCAACGACCGGGACTGGATCATCGACACCACGGACAAGACGGCGGCCCTGGCCCTCGAACGCCAAGGCGACGCGCTGACTCTCCGCGTCCGGCTGATCCAGAAGCCCGCCGTCCTGAAGCGCACGCACACCATCACCTTCGGCCTCATGGCCACGCCGGCCAAGCCGATGCCGGACGGCTGGCGGCAGGCCGGCCTCTTCAGCGGCGGCCGGCGCAATACCACCTTCCTGGGCATGTGCATGTACTGGGGCGCCCAGCTCTACGGGGTCTTCCCCGCCGACCGCGACTTCACCGTGGTGCGCAAGATTGCGGAGTCCGCAAAACAGGGGCGCCGGGACGATGCGTTCTTCGAGGAGTACATCAAAGCCCACCCCAACGTGGCCGCCGAGGTGCGCTGGTCGGCCAACCTGCGGAACGTGGAGGGCGTCGTGCCCTACACCAACCTGCGCGGCGCCAACACCTTCACTCCCGAATGGCGCGTCTACCAGGACGAGTGGCGGCGCGGCAACTTCGGCTGGCGCGAAACCCGTACCGGCCTGACCTCCGGCCAGATCGATTTCACCCTAATCCCCACCCCCAGCCAGATTGACTTCCTCCTCTACTACTACCGCGAGCATCTGCGCAGCGGCATGGACGGCATCTACTGGGACAACATCTGCATCTACAGCAACGCCAACCGGGTGACGTCAGACGGCTACCTGCGCGAGGACGGCCTGTTCCAGCCGGAGGCCGACATCTGGCGCCTGCGCGAGGTGACCCGACGCACCGCCGTGCTCGCCCATCAGCTCGGCAAGACGGACAACCTCAACATGCCGCACATGACCAACGCCGCCCTCGTCCCGGTGTTCAGCTGGACCGGGTTCTACTTGGGCTGGGAATGGAAATACGGCGACAGCGACTGGCAGACCCGCTTCACCCGCGAGTACATCCGCGCCATCAACCTCGGCCGCCAGACCGGCAACCTGCCCGGCGTGCTCGAAGGCCACACCCACCAGATTGCCGATGCCGAGAAGCGCGCCTGGGTGCAGCGCACCCGGGCCGGCGTCGCCCTCACCCACGAGATCATCGTCCAGATGCCCGACGCCCTGCTGGCGGGCGCGCGCAAGGCCCTGTTCGACATCGGCTATGGGACGGAGGCCTGCCGGGTGTACAACTACTGGGAGCGCAATCCGGTGGCGACTGTGGCCGGACTGGACAGCTCCTGGATCGTCTGCGACTCGGACGACCAGAC
This sequence comes from Lentisphaerae bacterium ADurb.BinA184, assembly GCA_002068325.1. GTDB lineage: Bacteria > Verrucomicrobiota > Lentisphaeria > Oligosphaerales > MVZH01 > MVZH01. The sequence goes on from MVZH01000005.1 coordinate 27,613, forward strand.
GCTGCTCGTGCTCTGCGACTGGGGAGGCGGCGGCACACCCGTTGTGACATTGGATGGCGAGCGCCTGGGGCTGCCCCGCGATTTCCAGGCCGTGAACTGGGAAAACGACGGGCAGGTGTTCCAGGCGGTCAATGGCCGTCTGACGCTGCCCGAGCTGAAGACGCACGACCTGATGATCCTGCGGATCGGTGGTGGGAAGTGAGGCCGTCAAGCGCGAAGACCCCCCGGCGATGCCGCGCCGCGCCTAGGCCGGTTCTCTGACCCGGGCGACGTGCCGTCGTCTTTGAGCCTTCGCACTGAATGGCGCAGGGCAGCCTGTACCACTGGGCAAGTACGGGGACCAGGCTCGACGAGGGACTCAAGTATGGGCGGTCGCAAACGCAGCATCGGCCAGAACACCGTCGTGAAGGACTGGCGCATCCGAACGGAAAGCCTGCAGCTGGTCATCCGGCCTGACGACAGGCCACTGCAGGTTGCCCTCATGCAAACGGGAACCGGCAGGACCTGGGGGCCGGTGGCACTGCTCTCCCTGGACGTCTTCGACAAACCCCTCAAGCGCATCGAGCGGATCGCCAACTGGGAGGTCGCGCACACCGAGCCCATCGAGGATGGAGGGCGGACCTCCGTGTCCGCCAGGTCATACGCGAAGACCCGGTCTGCCGCGGACGAACCCGGACGACACGGAGGTCGTCCCTCCAGCATGGCAGACAATGGCCCGACTCGGCGGCGAAGAGGGCTGGGCTTTGTCCCGGCCACGTGATGCAGGTTCTGCAAGCGCCTCGCTAAACAATGAGATATGCCTCCGTTGTCTCCGTTGCCTCTTTGTTCATGAACAGCTCAGGTTAGAATCATGACTATGTGGTTTCGCCGTCGAGACGTGTCCGCCCGCCCTTCGACCCACCGCGGGTCGCCACGGCGGCGGAGCCGGCGCCTTGCCGTCCCCGTCCTGGCGGCGCTGGCGGTGGCCCTGGGGGGCTGGCCGCGCGCGGGCGCCGAGGTGCGGATTGGGTGGAATGAGCGCGGGCTGTCGGCGTTGGCCTTCGACGGCGTCGAGCTACTGGCCGACGGCGGCGTGGCGGTCACGCGGGTGGTGACCGCCGACCGCCCCCGCGACCGACGGCAGGAAACCCAGGCAGACTGGTACGCCGGCGAGACGCGAACCTTTGCCGACGCCGACGCCGCCGTCCTCGAGCGTTCGTTCGACCGGGAAACTTCCACCGTTTCGCTGACGTACGGATGGGGACGCCTGAGCGTGCGCTATGCCCCACGCGAGAACGGTCTCGACCTGCGGGTCGAAATCGCCAACACGGCCGAGCGGACGATCGAATGCGTGGCGGTCCGATTCATGGAGCTGCGCTTTGCCGAGGCCGTGGTTGCCAGCCACGTCTACACCATCCCCGCCTATGGCTATTCCAAAGTCAACCTCGGCGGTCCGAGCGTGGTGCGAACCCGCTCTGGGGCGATGCAGGCGCTGTGGCTGAGCCGGCAAGCGAACCGCCCGATGCTCCAGGAGTTTGCCAAGCTCGAAAAGGCGGACCGCCTGGCGGTCGTGGCGACCGCCGGGCATCCCACCGGCGGCGAGGAGGTCTACGACGGCGTCTGGGACGCGCGCCCCATCCGCCCCGGCGAGCGCGACGTGTGGGAGCTGAGCCTGCGCTTCGCGCCGGGCGAGGTCAGTCCGTACGCCTTGGCCGCCGACGTGTTCGAGGGGTTTGCCGCCGCCCATCCCATGACGTTGAACTGGCCCGACCGCCGGCCGATCACCATGATCCATATCGCCGACAACCGGGGCACCGCGAAGAACCCGCGCGGCTGGGGCCATGCCATCCCCCTGCCGGCCGACTGGGACCTTGCCGCGGCGGACAGCCACGCCACCTTCCGCGAGGCCGCCCTGCGCGGCGCCCGCAACCTGGCCCAGACCAGCCGCCGCATGGGCGCCCAGGGCGTGATCGTCTGGCAGATCGAGGGCCAGGAATACCATGACATCACCTACTACGGCGACCCGCAAATCCTCCCCCATGTCGCGCCCGAAATGGACGCCGTCGCCGATGAATTCTTCGCCACCATCCGCGAGGCCGGGCTGCGGGTGGGCATCACGGTGGCGCCGACCTACCACTTCCCCACCACCGGCGACAAGGGGCGCCAGAGTACGCCGGATGCGGGATGGAAGGACATGACCGCGCTCGGCCAGTCGCGCAGCGGCGGAGACCGGGAGATTCCGGCCAGCGTCGCCGATCTCTATTCCCGCGAGTCGGCCTGGTGCATGGTCAGCCGCCTCGACGACAAGATCCGCTATGCCAAGCGGCGCTGGGGCGCTTCGTTGTTCTACATCGATGCCAACCTGATCTGGCGCCCGCGGGACCGGAGCGCCGAGGGGCAGGGCTGGTCCGGCAAGCACATCGCCGCCGGGGTGTTCGAGGAGCTGCACAAACGCCATCCGGACATCCTGTTGATTCCCGAGCACCAGTCCCTGCAGTACCATACCTGCACCGCGCCCTACGGCGAGACGCCGCGGGCCACGATCTTCGCGCAGGAGACCACCGGCCCCGACGTGCGGGCGGCCTATCCCGAGGCCTTCGGCGTGCTCATGCTGCACCGGCAGCCCAACGAGGTGCGCGACCATCTCGACCGCTACGTCGAAGCCATCGCCGCCGGCGACGTCCAACTCCCGCATGGCTGGTTCTTCGATTTCGACCGCCTCTCCTCGATCTACCACCCGGCGGCCGCGCTCGCCCCGCTGCAGGTCCACGTCTTCCCCGAGGCCATCCAGCTGGGAGGCCTTCGCCTGGACGGGATGGAGGACTTCCGGCGGGCCCTGGCCGAGCGGCTGGACCGGCGCGCGCCGTTCCTGCAACGCCGGGCGTTCGTGTGTTACGGCGACGACGTGCCCCCGCAGAGGGTGAACGCCGTGCTGGGCGCCATCGCGGAAGCCGGCGGCATCATCGCCTGGAGCCAACCGTCCAACCCCGACTGGCCGGCGTTCTGGCGACCGGACAACCCTCTGAAAGCCTTGACGCCAGATGCCCGCGCCTTCGTGATTCCCGGCAAACGCGAGGCGACCATCGTCGTCGCCAACGCCTCGCCGACCGAGCGGACCGTCACGGTCGAAGCCTCACCGGCCGGGCTGGGGCTGGGCGTCTCCAAGGCGGCGGACCTGCACGTGGAGTCCCTGCCGGGGCTGGCCGCCCCGCCTCCGCCCCCGCCCCCCGATAAGCCGGGCGCTGACATGGATGCGCAACCGGAGACAGGCGACGCCTGGGCGGAGGCGATGGTGCGCGGCGTCGAACTGGACAACCAAGTGGAACCGGATAGCCAGGCCGACACCGTGCTCGACTTGACCAACCACCGTCTCCGCAATGGCACCATCGAGGTGAAGGTCAAGCCATTCGGCCTGCGAGTCCTACGCGCGACATCGAAGTGGCCGGACTGATGCCTGGCGCGGCGCGCCAGGGGCCACCGAGGCGGGAGGGACGGCCTTGGCGGGGAAGCGCGGCGGCGCCGGGGCGCGACGGCGGGGACCGGCCTGGATGACCCGCCTCGTTGCCGGCCGCGGCGGGCGCGTTACATTGTCGCCGCACACCGCCCCAAGTCCGCCCGACACGGCAGCTCCCGACCCCGAAGACAACACGGACGGTCGCCCTTCCAACAGCAGGCCGCACAGCCTCGTGGACAAGACAGTCGCAGACACCCCCCGCCGCGGTTTTGCGGACAGCGCGGCCGGCCGCTGGCTGGCCCGGCTGCTGATCGCGCTGGTCGCCGGACTGGTGCGGCTGTTGCACACGACCTGCCGGGTGCGGGTGGTTGACCCGGGCGGCTATCTCTCGCACACCGATCCGCCCGCCGTGGTGCTGGCGTTATGGCATAACCGGCTGGTTTTCGCGCCGCTGTTCTTCCCCCGCCGTTACCGCCGGCGCTTCCTGTCGCTGGCCAGCCTCTCGGCGGACGGCGGCTATGCGGCACAGTTCATGGGCCACTTCCTCGGCGGCATGATCCGCGGGTCGAGCAGCCGCGGCGGCACCGAAGCCCTGCGCCAGATGAAGCGCGAACTCGACAAGGGCTGGACAATCGCCCTCACCGTGGACGGCCCGCGCGGGCCGCGCTACGCCGTGCATCCCGGCGCCGTCCTGCTCGCCGAGATGACCGGCGCCCCGGTCGTGCCGTTCGCCTGGAACGCCCGCCGCAAATGGCAGTTGAAAAGCTGGGACCGCACGCAGATTCCCAAGCCCTTCGCCCGCATCAATTTCGTCGTGGGAACGCCCATTCAGGTCGCCCGGCGGATGTCGGCCGACGAACGCCAGGCCGCCTGCGAAAACCTGCGGCGGCAGATGCTGGAACTGACCGAGGACTTCGACTGACACCCCCCGCGCGCCGCGCCAGCCGGAAGGATGCCCCATGGCTTCATCCGTCGCCCTGCCTGCCACCGACCGCACGATCCTCCGCGACCTCCTCGAGCGCTACGCCGAGGCGGCCGCCCACCCTGACAACGCTCGCCGCCGCCGCGAATGGACCGCCCTCAACGGCCTCCAGCCGACCCGCCCCCTGCTCTGGATCAACGAGATCTGCTGGCACGAGTTCGCCGCCGAACCCGAGCTGCAGTTGCGGACCTCGCACGCCTGGAGCCGCGGCTGGGAGTCACGGCTGCGCCTGACGCTCTACCAGTGGCGGCACTTCCCCGGCGACATGATCCTCGACCCCGTCCTCTATACCGGCATCCGCTGCGGCCCAACCAGCACCTACGCCGACTACGGCATCCAGGCCAGCGAGCGGAAGGTCGCCGCCGGCCTCGACGGCACCGCCAGCTTCGAGCCGGTCATCAACAGCGAGGCCGACGTCGAGCGCCTCCGCGTCCCCGAGGTCACCGTGGACTGGGACGGCACCGCGTGCGACCTGGCCACGCTGCGCGAGCTGTGCGACGGCATCATCCCGTGCGCGACGCGCGGCCTCGTCCACCAGTGGGCCGCGGCCTGGGACCAGATGATCCACTGGTACGGCATCGAACGGCTCTACCTGGACATGTGCGACCGCCCGGCCCTGGTCCACCGCCTGCTCGAACGCTTCTGGGCCGCCGTCAACACCGTCCTCGACCGCCAGATCGAACTGGGCCTGCTGGCCACCGGCGACGGCAACTGGCGCGTGGGCTCGGGAGGGCTGGGCTGCACCACCGAGCTGCCGCCGCCGGACTGCGACCCCGCCCATGTCCGCCCCGCCGACCAGTGGGGATGCTCGACCGGGCAGATCTTCTCCGAGGTCTCGCCCGACATGCACTGGGAGTTCTGCCTGCAGTACGAGAAGCCGTACATGGAGCGCTTCGGCCTGTCGTACTACGGCTGCTGCGAGCCGCTGCACCGCAAGGTCGGCATCCTGCGGCGGGTGAAGAACCTGCGCAAGATTTCGATCAGCCCGTGGGCTGACCTCGAGGTGGCGGCGCGCGAGATCGGCACCGACTACGTGATCTCGTTCAAACCCAACCCAGCCTATCTCGCCCACGACCACTGGCAGCCGGAGCTGGTGCGCGAGTACCTGCGCTCCAGCCTCGAACGACTGCGCGGCTGCCGGGTCGAAGTCATCCTCAAGGACATTTCGACGATCCGCGGCGAACCCCGCCGACTGGCCGAGTGGGAGAAGGTGGCCCGCGCCGTCATCGCCGAGTGGTCGCCGGCATGATCGTGTTTCACCTCACGGCCCTGGTTGCCCTGGCCCTTGCCCTCGCCGCCTTCCGGAGCGGCAGGCCTCCGATATGGCTGCGCCTGGCGGCCGGCGCCTGTGTTCTTGGCGTCGGGCTGCTGCTCGCCTGCGGGATGGGGGCGGACGGCGTGTTCGGGATCGCAGGCAACCTCTTCATCGCCGGCGCGATCTACCTGCCGGTGTTCCTGGCGGTCGCCGGTTGTCTCGTCGTACGGCGCCTGCCGTGGATCGGCGCGACGCTGCTCACGCTGGCCGCCGCCCTAGTCGCCACGGGCGCCTACGCGCGCTTTGTTGAACCGGCGCGCCTCGTCGTGCGGCAGCACACGATCCAGAGCCCGCGTCTGCGCGAGCCGGTCCGGATCGCCTTCATCACGGATGTCCAGACCGATGCCCCCGGCGACCACGAGCGCCGGGCCCTCCGCCTCGCGATGGACGCACGCCCCGACGTCATCGTCTTCGGCGGCGACTATGTGCAGCAGCGCGACAACCGCAAGGCCGACGCCTGTCGCCGGCTTCTGAACCAGATGTTGAAGGAGGCAGGGGTGGGTGCCCGTCTCGGCGTCTTCGCCCTGCGCGGGAATATCGGCGCACACGAGGCATGGGACGTGATCTTCGACGGCACCGGCGTGCGCACGGTCGAGCAGACACTCACCGTCACCCCCCGCGACGACCTCCGCCTGGCGTTGCTCTCCTACCCGGACTCGCTGCGCGCGGATCTCGTCGTCGCCCCGCGCCATGATGCCTTCACCGTCGTGGCCGGCCACAGCCCGGACTACGCGCTGGCGTCGCCCGCCGGCGACCTTCTCCTGGCGGGGCACACGCACGGCGGCCAGGTCCGTCTCCCCCTGATCGGCCCGCTGCTGACTCTCGCGCACGTCCCGCGGGCGTGGGCCAGCGGCGTGACGCGGCTGGACAACGGGGCCACGCTCATCGTCTCCAACGGCGTCGGCCTGGAACGACGCGGCGCCCCGCGCATCCGTCTCCTCTGCCCGCCGGACATCTGGGTCATCGACGGGATCCCCGTGGCTTCCACGCAACGCGCCGAGGCGGTGCCGTGACCTCTTCGCGAGACAAGTGCGTGTTCGTGATCAGCCTGGGCTGCGCCAAGAACCTGGTGGACAGCGAGGTGATGTGCGGCGGCCTCGCCACGGCCGGCTTCGTGCTGACCGACGCGGCGGACGCGGCCGACGTCATGCTCGTCAACACCTGCAGCTTCATCGCCGACGCCCGTGCCGAGGCCGACCGTGAGATCGCCCGCGCCGTCAAGTGGAAACGCGGGCGCCGGGGCCGCCGCGTGGTCGTCGCCGGATGCCTGCCGCAGCGCAACCTCGCCGAGGCGCAGGCAGCGTATCCCCAAGTCGACCTGTTCCTCGGGCTGGACGATGTTCCGCGCGTGGCCGGGCGGCTCGCCGCGCTGTTCGCCGGCGGCGCCGGCGGCGCACCCGTGGAAGTTGCGGAGTCCGCAACCCTGCCGCCGCCGACCTATCTCTACGATCACCTGACCCCCCGCCTCCAGCTGACGCCCCGCAACTACGCCTACGTCAAGATCGCCGACGGCTGCGACCACCACTGCCGGTTCTGCGCCATCCCCGCCATCCGCGGCCGGGAGCGCAGCCGCGACATCCCCTCCATCCTCGCCGAGTGCCGACAACTGCTCGGACAGGGCGTCCGCGAGCTGAACCTCATCGCGCAGGACACCACCCGCTTCGGCGCCGACCGCCGCGACGGGACCTCGCTCGCCGCCCTGCTCGAACGCGGCGAGGCGGAACTCGAAGGCGACTTCTGGCTGCGCGTACTCTACACCCATCCGCGGCACTTCGACGACGCCGTGCTGACCGCCTTTGCCAACGCCCGCCGCCTCGTCCGCTACGTGGACATCCCGCTCCAGCACATCAGCGACCCCGTGCTGCGCGCCATGGGACGCGGCCTCGGCGAAGCCGCCACCCACGCCCTCATGGAACGCATCCGCCGCGACATCCCCGGCGTCGCCGTGCGCACCACCTTCCTCGTCGGCTACCCCGGCGAAACCGAGGCGGACTTCGAGACCCTCCTCGCGTTTGTCGGCGCCTGCCGTTTCGACCGGCTCGGCGTCTTCGCCTTCTCGCCCGAGGCGGGAACGCCGGCGGCCGAGGTGACCGCCGGCCTCGTCCCCGCTGCGCTCGCGCAGGAGCGCCGCGCTCGCCTGCTCGCGCTCCAGCAGGAGATCTCCTTGGCCCGCAACCAGGCGTTGGTCGGGAAGAGGCTGCGCGTCCTCGTCGAGGCCCGCGCCGGCAAGGGGCGTTTCCTCGGCCGCACCGCCGCCGACGCGCCGGACGTGGACAACCAGGTGCGCTTCACCGGCCCCGCCGACAGCCGCGAACGCGGCTTCGTCAACGTCCGGATTGACCGCGCCGAGCCCTACGACCTCGACGGCCACGTGGAGGCGCGTTGACTTGGGGACGCGATGGGGGCGGACGCACGCACGCCCGGTGCGGGGATGGCGCGGGCTGGCCAGCCGGCGCAGCCCCGTCGTTACAGACACTGCCAGGGCAACGCCAGCACCCTGTCTTCGATCAACTGAGGGGTGGGGCAGCGGCACACGATGTAACCGGCGGTCACCTGGTCGCGGTGTTCCCGGATGAAGCGGCGAAGATGGCGTGCATCGCTGGGGCCGGGGTGCTCAGTCCACTTGACCTCCACGGGTGTCAGCTGGCCCTGCTGCTCGATGACAAAGTCAATTTCCGCGCCGTCGCGGGTGCGCAGATAGGTCAGCTGGCCATTGCCGAGGTACTGCAGACGTTTCCACAACTCGATGCCGACCCACTGTTCGAACAGCGGGCCGGGGTTGCCGAGGATCATGTCCGTCGAGGGCGCCAGGCCGGCGGCCGCGTGCCGCACTCCCAAGTCGAAGAAGTAAAAGCGTGAGGTCGAGAGGACATTCTTGCGCGGGCTTCCCGAGAAGGCTGGCACGTGGAAGCCGACGAACATGTCCTCCAGCATCTGGTAATAGCCTTTCACCGTGTGGGCCGTGGCGCCGGCTTCCTGCGAAACCGCCGAATAGTTGAGGATCTGCCCGGATTCCAGGGCGGCGAAGCGGAGAAAACGGAGGAAGACCCCGTAGTCGCGGATCTGCGTCTCGCGTCGCAGCTCCTCCTCGAGATGCACGGTGGTGAATGCGCGCAGGATGTCCGGGCGGTCTTCGGCATCGGCGGCGACCACGCCGGGCAACGCCCCATGGGCGAGGCGTGTCTCCAGGGGCCACTTCGGGAAGGGCTTGGCCGGCCCGGTTGCCCCGGGCCAGGCGAGTGGCAAGGGGGACTCGGCGCGCGGCAGGGGCCCGGGCGGTGGTTGTTCCGCGAGGATCAGAGGGAAGAGCCGGTGCAGAAAGCAGCGGCCAGGCAGAAGGTTGGCGCCCGTCGTTCTGAGCTTCCGGGCGGAACTGCCGCAGAGCACGAAGCGCCAGCGTGTCTTCTCGGAATCGTACAAGTGCTGCACCGCGTCGAACAGGCTGGGCACGGTCTGGGCTTCGTCCACGAACACCACGGGAGGGGCCGCGGAAACCGCGGGGATCGCCCGGCAGATGCGCGCGAACTCGCCGGGGTCGGCGGCGTGCCGCGCCCGGACGGCCGGGTCTGACAAGTCAACCCGAAGCGTGTCTGCGGGCAGCAGGGATCCGACGAGAGTAGACTTGCCGGTCTGCCGCGCCCCGAACAGGATGTGCACGAAGGGGCGCTTGAGTTTGCGCCTGAGCGTTTGGGCATACCAGCGGTCAAACATGATTGTCGCCACAAAAGAGAAGTGACCTACCGATTTATGGCGACAATATGCAGTCGCCTGCCGACAATGTCAAGCGCAAATCCCCTGATCCGTGCCGACGAGAACCCGGTGTCGGTGGAAGAATAGGGGGGGGCGGACCACGATCCCTTGACTGGTTCTCGTCGCTGCGGAGGAAGGCCTTCGCGTCTTCGGGCCTCTGGGCGGACGCTGCCGCGCCTACACCGGCTTGGGCAGGTAGAGCCCTTGGTTGGTGAACCAGGCGTTGGCGTGACAGATGGCGGTGGCGGCGGCGTCGGTGGCGTCGGAGAGCACCCCCGCGCGGTCGAGCCCCACCAGGGTCGCGACCACCGCGGCCACCTGTTCCTTGCCGGCCTGTCCCCAGCCGCAGACCGCCTGCTTGATGCGCCGCGGCGCATATTCGTAGACCGGCAACTGCCGCTCGGCGGCTACCGCGATGAGCGTGCCGCGGGCCGCGCCCAGGACCATGGCCGTGCGCGCGTTCTTCGAGTAGAACCCGCCCTCGATGGCGACCATCGTCGGCGCAAAACTCTCCACCATCTGCCGCATGCCCCCGGACAGGCGGCGCAGACACTCGCTCAAGGCGGCCTTGGCCGGGGTGCGGATCACCCCGCAGTCGGCCAGGCGCATCGTGTGCCCGTCCGTGTCGAGGATGGCGTACCCGGTGCAGCGGAGGGCGGGATCCACCCCGAGGATGCGAACCCAGGGCGCCGGCGGCGGCGGTGCGGTGTGCATGCGCAAACCATAGAGGCGGACCGCCCGCCTGGCAAGCGGACGGTGCGCGTCCGCGGCGTGCATGGCGAAACGACGGCGAGGGATTACAGTTTGTGGCCGAGGTTCCGTGTCTCTTACCCCTGCCCGGCGGCAGGGCCGTGAACGATGCGCAGGCAGGCCCGGGCGTCCGCTCATCCCCTCAGCAAGGAGCACCACACCGTGTCGGAGACTCTCGCCCTCCTTCCACAGCCCAAGACCCTCGCCCGCGGCAAGGGGACCCTCGCCCTCCCGGCAACGGTCACCGTCGGGATTGCCGACGCATCGCTGTTCCCGGCGGCCTGCGAACTGACCGCCCTCTTCGGCAAGACCGCGATCAGCGCGGCCGCCCCCGGCATCGCCGACACCATCGCGCTGACGCTGGACGACGCCCTGCCGCCGGAGGGCTACGTGCTGCTGATCTCCGCCGAGTCGGTCTCGATCGTCGGCCAGTCGCCGGCCGCCGTGTTTTACGGCATCCAGACCTTCGAACAGGTGCTCCGGCAGTCGCCGGCCGGACGCGTCCCCTGCCTGACCATCCGTGACTGGCCGGACTTCCAGGACCGCGGCGTCTACTACGACGTATGCCGCGGCCGCGTCCCCACGCTCAAACAGCTCCTGGCCCTGGCCCGCACCCTCGCCCACTACAAGATCAACCACCTCCAGCTGTACATCGAGCATACCTTCATCTTCCGCGGACACCCTGACATCGGCACCGACGCCTCGCCGCTGTCGGCCGAGGACATCCTCACCCTCGACGCCTGCTGCCGCGAGCTGCACATCGAACTGGTGCCGTCCCTAGCCTCCTTCGGCCATCTCGCCACCGTGCTGAAGTACCCCCAGTACCACCACCTGGCCGAGGACTGGGGCGAGGGACGGCTGCTGAACCCCGAGGCCCAGGACATCCCGACCTGGGCGCGGCCGCGCGGCTGGACCCTCTCCCCCGCCAACCCCGACATCTACCCGTTCCTCGACAGCCTCTTCGCCGAGTTCCTGCCGCTGTTCTCGTCGAAACGCTTCAATGTCTGCTGCGACGAGACGTGGGACCTGGGCATGGGCCAGAGCTACGAGCTGTGCCGCAAACTGGGCAAGGGCGTCGTCTACCTCAACCACATCAAGAAACTCAACGAGCTGGCCACCAAGTACGGCAAGAAGATCATGTTCTGGGGCGACATCATCCGCCACCATCCCGAGCTCATTCCGCAGATTCCCAAGGACGTGACGGTGCTGGACTGGGGGTACGGCTGGAACCATCCGTTCGAGCGCATCGAAGACTTCAAAAAGGCCGGCCTGGAGTTCCTCGCCTGCCCCGGCACCTCGTCGTGGGTGTCGCTGTTCCCGCGCCTGCCCGAGGCCGAGGCCAACATCGCCGGCTTCGCCGCGGCCGGCCACCGGCACGGCGCCCGCGGCCTGCTCAACACGGATTGGGGCGACGGCGGACACTACAACTTCATGGAATACTCCTTCCACGGCTACCTGTTCGGCGCCGAGCAGGCGTGGCATACCCAGGCCGACCAGGCCAGCTTCACCGCCCGCTTCGCCAGGCTGTTCCTCGGCAGCGACGACGACGCCCTGGTCACCGCGATCCGCGAGCTCGGCGAGATCACCTACCTGAGCGTGCACGGCTACTACCAGAGCGTCTGGCAGACGGCGCTGTTTGCCCATGCGACCGCGCCGGTGTTCACCGCGCCGCAGCCGGTCAACGCGACCTTCATTGACCAGGGCCGGATCGCCACGGGGCCGTTCCAGTTCGACGCCGCCTGGGGGAGGGCCGTGCGCAAGCGCCTGGCCGCCGTGCGTGGCGTCTTTGCGAAGTTCGCAACCCGGCGGGGGGCGGACGAGTTCGGGGTCCTGCCGTACTGGATTTTCGCCGTGGACACCCTCGACTGCGCGGCCCGCAAACTGGCCGCCTTCGGGGCGGGGGGCAGCGCCACGCCGGCCGAGCGCGACGCCATCCGCAAGCAGCTCAAGCAGCTGCGGCGGCGTTTCGAGACGCTGTGGTTGGCCCGCAACCGGCCGTCCGAGATCCGCGTCACCCTGGCGCGCTACGACCTGGCGATCCGCGGGGATCAGGTGAAAGTGACCGTCGAGCCCGGCGGCGCGGCCGGCGCGGTGCGGATCGAGCTGCGCAACATCGGGGAGCACGCGGTCTCGGGCCGGGTCCGGCTGCAGCTCACGCCGGTTGACCGTGGCGCCCTGCGCGGCGGGGCGGAGATCCGGTTCAAGGGACTCAAGCCGGGGGCGACGCTGACGGCCGAGCGGAAGGTCGTGCTCGAGCCGGCGGCCGGCAAGGTTCTCGTCGAGGCCGTGCCCGACGTCCCCTTCGCGAACACTGCGTCGCTGACAGTGTCGCGCGGCGGCAAGTGAGTCCTGCCCCCGGGGCACCGCCTGAAGGTGGGACTACGTTCGGGGTTGGCCGGCCGGTCACTTCCCGCCTGACACGGGCTTGGTGAAGCGGCACTTGGGGTAGGCGCTGCAGCCGTAGAACGGCCCGCGTCGTCCGCGCCTGACCGCCAGGGGGGCGCCGCACTCGGGGCAGGGCTCGGTCGGGGCTGGCGGCAGCTCGGCGGCGGTGGTTCTGTAGTCCGGGATCTGTCCGTGGTAGCGGGCCAGCAGCTTGCCGAGGGCGCCGACCTGCCTGCGGGAGAGTGACTTGCGGGTGGTGAACTGGCGCCGGATGGAGTCGGCGAACGCCTTGTCGTCAAAGGTGCGCGAGCGCGCTTGGCGCGGGGCCTCCCACGTCTGGATGGCGTCGAGCAGGGGGAGGAGCGGTTCAACCTCCGCGGCCGGCACGGCGTCCGCCGACGGCCCGGCGGCGGGGGCGGCCAGTCCGCAGCGGGCCGCCACCTCGTCGAACCCGGCGATCTTGTCGCGGTAGCGGGTGAACAGGTTCCCGAGGGCCTTGAGCTGGGCCGGGCTGAGGGGTCTGCCGGTTTCGGCCTGTTTGCGCAGGGAGGCGACGAACTCGCGGTCGTCGTAGGTGCGGCGGCCGCGCTTGCGGGGCGGGTCGAAGGCGACCCCGGCGAGGGCTTCGAGAAGGGCGGCGGCCTGGGTGGACGACTCGCCCGTCGGCGCCGGGGCGGCCGCGCGCTCGGCCTCGCGCTGACGGCGGGCGGCGATCACGGCTTCGAGGTCGCGGGTGATCCCCAGCCGTTCGGCGGCGGCGGCCAGCCCGGGGATCTGGTCGCTGTAGCGGCCGGCCAGCCCGAGCAGGGCCTGCCACTGCTTGTCGGAGAGCGGCTTGCCGCCGGCCACCTGCTTCTTGAGGGACTCGAAGAAGCGTCCGTCGTCGAAGGAGCGTCCGCGGCGCTTCGTGGGTTCACTCCATCTGACCCCGTCGGGGAACACGGCGAGCAGCTCGCGCACGCGGGGGTCGGCGGGGGCGGCCAGGGCTTCGCCGGCGGGCACCCACTCGCGGAAGCGCTGGTAGAAGGCGTCGAGCATGCCGGTCAGGTCGAGGGCGCCTTCCTCGACGCGGTCGAGCTGCGTCTCCATCTCGGCGGTGAAGCCGACTTGGAACAGGTCCGGCAGGTTGCCGACGAGGTAGTCGTTGACCGCGAAGCCCAGGTCGGTCGGCACCAGGAAGGCCTTTTCCCGCTTGACGTACAGGCGTTGCTGGATGGTCTGGACGATGGCCGCGTAGGTGGACGGGCGGCCGACGCCGTTCTGTTCGAGTTCGCGCACCAGCGAGGCTTCGCTGAAGCGCTTCGGGGGTTCGGTGAACAACTGCTTGCGGTCGAGTTTTTCGAGTTGGCAGGGCTGTCCGTCGCGGACTTCGGGCAGGGCGGCGGCGCGGTTGTCCTCGGCCATCTCATCGCCGTTGTCCTTCTGCTGGTAGACGGTGAGGTAGCCGGGGAAGACGGGGGTGACGCTGCTGGCGCGGAAGAGGTACTCGTGGGTGGCGGCCTGGCCCTGGGAGGCGACGTCAATGGTGTGTTCGACCAGGCGGGCGGGGGCCATCTGGCTGGCCACGAAGCGGTTCCAGATCAGGCGGTAGAGCCGGAGCTGGACGGGTGACAGGTGGGCGGCCATCGTCTCCGGGGTGCGGGTGACGTCGGTCGGCCGGATGGCTTCGTGGGCGGCCTGGGCCGACTGCCGCGACTTGTAGACGTTCGGCTTGTCCGGCACGAACTCCGCGCCGTAGCGCTGCCGGATGTATTCGAGGGCCGCCTGCTGCGCCTCCTGGGCCACGGCGGGCGAGTCGGTACGCATGTAGGTGATCAGCCCGGTCGCCCCGGCGCTGCCCAGCTCGACGCCTTCATAGAGCTGCTGGGCGACCTCCATGGTCTGCCGGGTGGTGAAACGCAGGTTGTTGCCGGCGGCCTGCTGCAACGTGCTGGTGATGAACGGCGGCGGCGCCCGCTGCGACTTCTCCTGCCGGCCTTGGGCGGCGACCCGGAAGGCGGCGCCTTCGAGGTCGCGCGCCAGGGCCTCGGCCACCTCGGCGTTGGGGACCTCGGGCTTCTTGCCGTCCAGTTTGTTGAGCTTGGCGTCGAACGGTCGCGGCCCGCCCTCGGGCACGAAGGTGGCGATCAGGTTCCAGTACTCCTGGGGCACGAAGCGGCGGATCTCGCGTTCGCGTTCGCAGATCAGGCGGAGGGCGACCGACTGGACGCGGCCGGCGCTGGTGCCTTTGCGGACGCTCTTCCACAACAGCGGGCTGACCTTGTAGCCGACCAGGCGGTCGAGGATGCGACGGGCCTGCTGGGCATCCACCAGGTGCATGTCGAGCTGGCCGGTCTCGGCGAAGGCGCGGGCGATCGCCGGCCGGGTGATTTCATGGAAGGTGGCCCGCCGGAACTGTCCGCGGGTGGCGCGGGCCAGCAGCTCGTGCAGGTGCCAGGCGATGGCCTCGCCCTCGCGGTCGGGGTCGGTGGCCAGGAAGACCTCCTCGGCACCGGCGACGGCCGACTTGAGGCGGCCGAGGGTGCGTTTGCCGCTGGTGGTCAGCTGGTAGGTCGGGGCGAAATGGTTGGCGATGTCCACCCCGAGTTTGTTCTCGGGCAGGTCGCGGACGTGGCCCATGCAGGCCAGCACCTCGGCCTCGCCGCCGAGGAAGCGGGTGATGGTGCGGGCCTTGGTCGGCGACTCGACGATGACGACGCGCTTGCTCATGGAATGGCTGTCCTTCCTGTCAGATGCCGGCCGCGCCGGCGGCCGTGCCTATCCCGCCACGCCGGTGCCGCGGACGCGCATGACGCGTTTGCCGGGCAGCTGGCGGACGAGGCGGCGCAGTTCGAGGTTGAAGAGGGCGCGCAGCACCTCGGGCACGGGGCTGTGCGCGGCCACGACCACGTTGTCAATGCTCTCCTCGCCGGCTTCGAGCAGGTCGAGGATGCGGTGTTCGAGTTCGCTCAGACCGGTGTCCGCGGCCCCGGTTCCGGCGGGTTCCCCGTCGGCGGGGGCGGCGGCCGGGGGCAGGGTCGGCGCCTCGAAGCCCGGCAGCATGGCGAATTCTTCGAGGACGTCCTGGAAGGTCTCGACCAGCTTGGCACCTTCCTTGATGAGGCCGTGGCAGCCGCGCGACTGCGGCGAGTCCACCCGTCCGGGGACGGCGAAGACGAGCCGGTTCTGGTCGGCGGCCTGGGCGGCGGTGATCAGGGAGCCGCTCTTGGTTCCGGCCTCGACGACGACGGTTCCGCGGCTGATGCCGGAGATGACGCGGTTGCGCATGGGGAAGGTTCGCCGGTTGGGGGCGTAGTCCATGGGGAACTCGGAGAGGACCGCGCCCCTCTCGGTGATGCGGCGGGCGAGGGCGAGGTTTTCCTGCGGGTAGATGCGTCCGAGGCCGCTGCCGATGACGGCGAGGGTGCGGCCGCCGAGGCGGACGACGGCCTCGTGGGCGGCGGTATCGATGCCGCGCGCCAGTCCGGAGACGACGCTCCAGCCGGTCATGACCGCGGCCCCGGCCAGTTCCTCGGCCATGTGGACGCCGTAGGCGGTGGTGTGGCGGGAGCCGACGATGGCGATCGAGGTGCGGCTCAGGCGCAGGGCTTCGCGGTCGCCGCGCACGTACAGGGCCAGCGGCGGGTCATGGATCTCGCGCAGCAACGGCGGGTAGGCGTCGTCCAGCGGGGTGACGATCTGGACCCCGGCCCGCTCGACCCGCGCCAGCTCGGCCGACAGGTCGCACAGCGACGCCCAGTTGGCGATGCTGTCGGCGACCTTTTCGCCGACGCCGCGGATGCGCAGCAGCTCGGCGCGGGGGGCGGCGAGGATGGCGGCCGGGGTCTCGTAGAAGGTGAGCAGTTCGGCGACGCGGACCGGGCCGATGTCGGGCAGGTAGTTCAGGATGATGTAGGCGTCACGCGCTTCCACGGCGGCCTCCGATCACCTGGCGGACGAGGGATTCGTCGGGGTCGGCGACGACTTCGACGCGGCCGATGTCCGTCGGCAGCACCAACCTGAGCCGGCCGCCGCGGCTCTTCTTGTCGCGCCGCATGGCGTCGAGCATGCGGTCGGCGGTGAGGCGCGGGTCATCGAGGCGCACCGGCAGGTGCAGTGCCGTGAGGAGGCGTTCCTGTTCGGCGGCGGCGGCGGGCGGGAGGCGGCCGAGGGCGACGGCGAGGTCGGCGGCCATGGCCATGCCGACGGCGACGGCCTCGCCGTGGTTGAGGCCGGTATAGCCGCCGAGGGCCTCGATGGCGTGGCCGAAGGTATGCCCGTAGTTGAGGATGACGCGGCGGCCGCTCTCCTCGCGCTCGTCGGCGCCGACCACCTCGGCCTTCAGCTGGCAGCAGCGTGCCACAATGTCCTCGATCAGCGCGGGGTCGCCGGCCAGCAGGGGGCCGGTCTCCGACGCCAGGCGGCGGAAGAGCGCGGCGTCCAGGCTCATGCCGTACTTGACGATTTCGGCCAGGCCGCAGCGCCACTCGCGCGGCGGCAGGGTTCCGAGGCACGCGAGGTCGGCGAGCACGAGGACGGGCTGGTGGAAGGCGCCGACTAGGTTCTTGCCCTCGGGCAGATCAACGCCGACCTTGCCGCCGACGCTGCTGTCGACCATGGCCAGGAGGCTGGTCGGCATCTGCACCAGCATGATGCCGCGCAGGAAGGTGGCGGCCACGAACCCGGCCACGTCGCCGGCGACCCCACCGCCGAGGGCGACGACGGCCGAGGTGCGGTCGAGGCCGGCGGCGACGGCCTCGCGGTACAGCCCGGCCACGGTGTCAAGGGTCTTGGCCGCTTCGCCGGCCGGGAAGACGGCGGCCCGCACCGCCACGGCGCCGGCGGCTTCGAGCGCGCGCCGCGCGGCCGCACCGTACAGCGGCCCGACTTGCGAGTCGCTGATGACGAGGCAGGCACGGCCGGCCACGGCGGCCCGCAGGGCCTGCCCGGCTTCAGGGCACGCGAGCGTTTCACGCCCGATGCAGACCGGGTAGGAGGCGGATGTTGTGATGACCGTCAGTTGCCGCATCGCGTCTCAATTTTCGTGGCAGGATCCGGAGCCGTCCTTGGCCTGGGGCACAGAGAAGCAAACACAAAGTAACATACACATATTCGGTTATGATGCAAGCCGCTCCAAAATGGCGCCCACGGCATCGCGGCGGGCGGCTCGCGTGGGCGTAGGCGCGCACACCCGGAATGTAGCCCACCGCCGTTTGCCAATGCAAGGCCGGCGGGCTAGATTCGTTCATGCTATCCTGCAAGCACTCCGGGTGCACAGCCATTGGTCTGGATTCCTGCCCTTCCCCCAACGACAAGGAGGTGTTGGTATGGTTACGCCTAGTGAGTTCATGTGGTCGCGAGTCCGGTTCGGCAACGGCAGTGAGCCAAAGCAAAGGAGTGTGGTGATGAAGCGCATGGTGGTTGTGGTAATGGCGGCGGCGGCAGTTCTCGCGGTGATGGTTGGCCTGATCGAGGCGCGGGCGGCGACCGCGCCGACGGGGCTGGCGGCCAGCTGGGGGACCGACACCCAGATCAACCTGAACTGGACGGACACGCCGGACGAGACGGGCTACTACGTCTATCGACTCCGGCCCGTGCCCCTGAGCGCCGGTACGGTTAGCTCGGGTACCGCTGACGGCGCCGTCTCGTGGGCCGAACCGGCCAAGACGTTCGACGGCAACTACGGCAGCGGCACTTACACCCAGGGCGGTGCGAACTGGACCAGCAGCGACTGGATTGAGGTCACCCTCAACTCGCCGGCCTACGTGGGGGCCGTCGGCGTGTTCCAGACCGACAAGCTCGACCACCCGAACTGGTCCCGCAACGACTACCGGGTCAGTTTCGACGGCGGGGCGACGACGGCTGCCAGTGGCTCCTTCAACAGCCTCGCGGGCGGCCGTGTCCCCTACTTCCCCCTGTACGCGGGGACGCCCGTGCTCACCTCGACGGTCCGTGTCGCACTCGAGGGGGGGACGACGGATGCCCGGTCGGCCATGACCGAGATCGACATCTGGGAATACGAACGCGTCGCAGACCTGCCGGCCGGCACCACGAGCTTCCAGGACGGCAGCCGCAACGTCGGCCAGTCCTACGCCTACTACGTCACGGCCTATGACGGCAGCAGCCAAAGCTCCCTCTCGAACCTGGCCACCATCAAGGCCGGTGACCGCGATGACAGCAATAGTGGCGACACCACGGCCGTCTCTGCCAGCCTCTGGCGCGGG
>MVZH01000006.1 GCA_002068325.1 Lentisphaerae bacterium ADurb.BinA184
GGGGGGCTGCCACCGGGTGCTCGAAGCCGCATTCCTGCGCGACCGCCTCGGCGGAGACCGCCCGCGCCGCCTCCTCGGCCGCCCGCGTCGCGGCCTGGGCCCGCAACGCCTCCCGCTCGGCCGCCACCTCGGCCGGCCGGGGGCCGCAACCGGCAACGGCGACGCCGACCGCGGCGGCCACAAGCGCCGTGAACACAGTGGGCTTGTGAGGGCAACCGATCATCCGTACCCGCTCCGCAAGATGTTGCGCAACACCGACGGCCGCCGCACCCACTCCACGCAGGCAGCGGGCGCGCCATGCCCGCCGTCTTTTCCGGCCGTCCGTGGCGTCGCTGACTGGTTAGACGCCGATCGCGGGCTGCGGTTCGCGCCGCACACTCTCCTGCCACAGGTTCGACGCCGGGGGGGGAGGCGTCGGGCGGGGCGCTCCCGGCCAGCCCGGCCGGAGTCACGCACCATATGCCGGCGTTGCCCGGATGTCAACCGCCGAACCGAAGACGCGGCGCAGGTCAGTTCCGTGGCCGGGCAGTTTCTCTGGGCCTCGCCAAGGGTTCCGTAGAACCGGTTCGGAAGCAGGCCACGGACTCCATTCCAGTGCCATCCTGATTTGTCTACCACCGAGGACACAGAGTTCACGGAGGGCTTTGCGCTTGTGCTGGCGCGGAACACTCGCCAACGCAAGCGCAAAGCCAGTTCCCTCTCTGTGGCCTCTGTGCTCTCTGTGGTTGATGGCAACAACGGTCACCCCCCATCGCACCGGAGGAGGTCAGGCCATGGCAAGCGAGCACAGGCCGGGGCGGGTTGACAGTCGGGCGGCCCGGCTTAGATTGCCCTCTTCCCCCCCGCCGTCCTGACGCGGGCGGACAGGTAGCCATCCCAGAGAGCAGGAGGCGTGGGCCATGAGTTGGTACCTCGGGCTGGACTCCAGCACGCAGAGCATCAGCGCGGTGATCGTTGACGTCGCGGCCGGCCGTCTGGTCGAGGACGCGAGTGTCAGTTTCAGCGAGCTGCCCGAGTTCAAGTGCCCGAATGGCTTTCTGGCCGGTGACGATCCGCTGGTGCGGCACGCCGACCCGCTCGTCTGGCTGGCCGGGCTTGACCGGTTGCTCCAGGGCCTGGTTGACCGCGGCATTGACCTGTCGAAGGTGGTGGCGGTCAGCGGCAGCGGCCAGCAGCACGGGACGGTCTACCTGACGGCGGGCTTCCTGAAGCCCCGGGCCTGGGTGTGGGCCGGTGACCTGGTGGGCACTGTGCGGCCGATGCTGGCGCGGCCCACCGCGCCGATCTGGATGGACAGCTCGACTTCGGAGGAATGCCGCGAGATCACGGCGGCGGCGGGCGGCGTGGCGCCTGTCCAGAAGACCACGGGCTCGCCGGCGATCGAACGGTTCTCCGGCCCGCAGATCCGGCGCTTCTGGAAACGCGATCCCGACGGCTACCGGCGCACCGCCGTGATCCACCTGGTCAGCTCCTTCATGGCCTCGGTGCTGGCGGGGCGCAGTGCGCCGATCGATCTTGGGGACGGGGCCGGCATGAACCTGCTCAACCTCGGCACCGGCGCTTGGGATCCGGGAATGATCAACGCCACCGCCCCGGACCTCGCCGCCCGCCTGCCGCCGGTCGTGCCCTCGCACACCGAGGTCGGCCCCATCGCCGAGTACTTCGTGCGCCGGTACGGGTTCGCCCGCGGCACCCGGGTGGTGGCCTGGTCGGGCGACAACCCGAACAGCCTGATCGGCGTCGGCGGCTACGCGCCGGGCACGGCCGTGATCTCGCTGGGCACCAGCCACACCTACTTCGCCGCCATGCGACGGCCCACCGTTGACCCGGCCGGGTATGGACACGTCTTCGGCAATCCGGCCGGCGGGTTCATGAGCCTGATCTGCTTCAAGAACGGCGCCCTCGCGCAGGAGGAAGTCCGCCGCCGGCACCAGTTGAGCTGGAAACAGTTCGACGACTGCCTGCGCCGCACCCCGCCCGGCAACGCGGGCAACATGATGCTGCCCTACTTTGTCGCCGAGACGACCCCGCTGGTGCTCACCCCGGGCGTCGTGTTCACCGGATCGGAGACCTTCCGCGCCGGCGGCGATGCCGATGCCATGGTGCGGGCCGTGGTCGAGGCGCAGGCCTACCGGATGCGGTTGCACTCGTCGTGGATCGCCGACCGCACCGACGCCGTCCGGGTCACGGGCGGGGCCTCGGTCAGCCGCGAGGTCTGCCAGGTCCTGGCGGATGTGTTCAACGCCCGTCTCGAACGGCTGGAGACGGAGAATTCGGCGGGCCTGGGCGCGGCCCTGCGCGCCGCCCAGGCCACCGGCGCCGGGGAGTGGCAACGGCTGACGGACGCCTTCTGCCGGCCGGTCGCCGGCCAGAGCGTTTCACCCCTCGCCGCCAACGTCGAGGTCTATCGTCGGCAACTGCCCGCGTTCGAGGCCTTTGCCCGGCAGGGCCGGGGGGGGCAGAGCTTGCCGCACGCATGATCCGCCATGCGGACGCGAAGGCCCGGAGGCCGTTGTCGCGGCGGCGGTGGCGCGGGGGCGTCCCGGCCTGGTTGCCGGTGAGGGGGTGCAGGGGCCTGTTCTCCGCCACCCCGGCGTCGGCCGCACACGAGTCCTCGCCGGCCGCCCCGGCCACAGCGTGCTCCGGGCTGGGGATCAGCCTGAGCGATTCATGAACAGAGAGGCAACGGAGATATCGGTCTCCACGCCGCCCAACCGTACGCGGGGCGGCAACCTATTGCAGAGCTGACTCTTTGTTGCCTCCGTTTCCTCTTTGTGAACAGTCCAGGTTAGCGGTGACCAGCGAACCGACAACTCAATTGCTTGACGTCGCCGGGCGGCGGATCTCGCAACGTGCCCTGATGCGCGGGCTGCGCGTCAACATGGTCGCCGGCGCCCTGGGCAACGCGTGGGCGGCGATGGCGCTGGGCATGGCCACCACGATGTTCATGGAGTGCAACGGCGCCAGCGGCGTCATGATCGGGCTGATCGTGACCGTCCAGCAGCTGGCCATGGTGACGCAGATCCCCGCCTCCCTGTACGCCGAGCGCCTCGCCTCGCGAAAGCGGTACTGGGCGACGCTGGCCCTGGCGCAGAGGCTGGTCTGGCTGGTGCCGGCGGGGCTGCCGCGGCTGGCGGCCGCCGGCATGCTGGCGATTGTCGCCCTCAGCTCGATTCTCACGCATGCCTGCGCCGCCTGCTGGTACAGCTGGATCGCCGACCTCGTCCCGGAGCGCATCCGCGGCCGCTTCTGGGGCGTGCGCCAGAGCATCACCATGGCCGCCTACCTGCTGGCCATGGCCGCGGCGGGGTGGCTGCTGGACGCCTTCCCGGATCCGCGCACGCCTGGCGGCTCGTTCACCGGGTTCAGCCTCTGTTTCGCGGCGGCCGCCGTGGTCGGCGTCCTCGACATCCTCATCCATCTCGCGGTGCCGGAGCCGCGCCCCACCCCGCGCACCGTGCATCTACCCATCCTCGAACAGCTCCTGGCACCGCTGCGCGACCGCGACTTCCTCTGGATCACCCTGTCCTTCGGAGTCTGGGCCATGACCGTCGGCCTGACCGGATCGTTCTCGGTGATCTACCTCACGCGCGAGTTCAACGTCAGCTACACCGAAGTCGCCGCCACCAGCATCGCCGCCGGGCTGAGCACGGTGCTCATCGGGATGCTCTGGGGCCGTCTCATGGACCGCATCGGCGCCCGCGCCTTCGGGGCGCTCATGCTGGCGGTGACCCCGCTGTTCAGCATTGTGTGGTTCCTGGTTGACGACAGCGTCCTGAGCTTCACGCTGCCCGTCATTGGTTCGTTCACGGTGCACCAGCCCATCTTCCTGCTGGTCGTGGTCAACCTCCTGGCCGGGGGCTTCTACGCGGGAGTCTCGCTGTGCCAGTTCAACCTGAGCAGCATGCTGGCGCCGAAGGAGGGGCGGACGCTGGCCATGGCCGTGCACTGGACGCTGGTCGGCCTGATCGGCGCCGTCGGGCCGCTGGCCGGCGGCGCGATCACCGACTACTTCGCCCGGCATCCCCTGAACACCGTCCTGCCGACTGGCACCCATCTGACCTTCTACCACGCCCTCGTCGTCCTGCACGCCCTCCTGCTCTGGCTCGGGGTGTTGCCCTTGCTGATGCGGGTGCGGCGCCGCGAGGGCGATGTCTCGGTGCACCGCCTCGTCGGCAACCCCCTGCGTGTGGTCGGCATCCTCAACAACATGATGGCGGCCGAGGCCGCCGCCAGCCGCACCCGCGCACGGGCCGTGCGGCGGCTCGGCGACCAGCGCGTCGGTGTCGCCGTCGAGACGCTCATCGAACGCCTTGACGACCCGGCCAGTGAAGTCCGCGAGGAGAGCGTCGCCGCCCTCGGCCGGGTCGGCACCCCCGCCGCGGTCAGCGCGCTGGTCGAACGGCTCGAGGCACCGGCCTGCGACCTGGCGCCCCAGATCGCCCGCGCCCTCCGCGGCGCCCGCAATCCTGAGGCGGTTGATGCCCTGCTCCGCCGCATGGCCGGCGACGAACACGAGACGCAGGCCGAGTGCGCCCGCACCCTCGGTGAGATCGGAGACCCGCGCGCCGTCAGCCTCCTCCTGCACGTGCTCCGCAGCACCCAGGACGCCCGTGTCCTCGTCGCCTGCGCAGACGCCCTCGCCCACCTGCACAGCTTCCCCGCCCTGCCCGAAATCCTCCAGCGCGCGCGTGAGGCACCGTCCGACGTGGTCCGCAACTCCCTGGCGCTGGCGGCCGGCGCGCTCCTCGGCAACCGCGACGAGTTCTATGCCCTGCTGACGGCCGAGACCGAACACCCGGGAAGCCTGATCCTGCCGCAACTGGCGCGTGTCGGCCGCCTCGTCGAACGTCGCCCGGTGTTCCGGCCCCGTCTGCAGGCGCTGCGGCTGATGCTCGAAGCGCTCGAGGAAGCCTGCGAAAACCAGGACGGCCCCGCCGTGGTCGAGACGATGTGGCGCGACCGCGACCTGATCAGTCCGTCCGTGCCGTCTGCCCACCCCGAGGGCCGCGCCGAGGCGGCCTCGGATCCGCTGCACAAGGCGCGGGTGCTGTCGGGACTCTGGTACTTGGGCCAACTCCATCAGGCCGTGGCCCGCAAGGAGCCGGTCGGCCCCATCGAGGTCCTGCTGGGCGTCCATTTCGTCGTCTCATGCCTGTGGGCGGAAGGCTGAGGGAAATGCGGAAGGCGGAACGGGGAATGCGGAACGCCAGAACGCCAGAACGCCGAACGCCGAACGCTGAACGCTGAACGCCGAACGCTGAATGCGGAATGGGGAACGCGGAGGGGGAGCCAAGGCCGATTCCTGACGGACTTGGCATGGCGGACCGTCAGCGGCAGCAACCAAGTCGTCCCTGTCCGCGTTGCCTCTCCGTTGTCCGACGGGCATTTGCACGGCGCGTCTTCGCGGGATAAGGTACCGTATTCCGCGCCGGGGGCGGTGCAGCTTCGGAGTCTTGGCAGGGACTTGACGTCCCGCCCGTTCCACCCACAGAAGGAGACCATCATGAGACAGGCAGCATGGCATCGCATGGGGCGTCTGGCGGCGATCCTGGCCGTGGCTGGCGGCGCTGTGGCCGCGCACGGGGCCTTGATCTTCGACCAGCGCGAAAACGTCAACCTGTTGGCCTCGCCGGACGTGACGATCACGGCAACCTATGGCCCTAACGGCGGCACGCCAGACGACCTGCGCGGCAGCTACTGGAACGTGTACAACTTCGATGCGCCAGACACCGGCAGCAACACCTGGACGTTCGACCTCGGCGAGGTCCGCAACGTCAAGACCTACGAGTTCTACAACAACGACGGCTGGGGGTACCTCTCGGGCGGCACCGGCGAAGTGTCCGCCGACGGCGTGTCCTGGGTGCCGGCCCCCGGCACGTTCTCGGTCAGCTCAACCTCCGGGGCGCGCCTGCACACCTATACGCTGACCGACGCCGCCGACACCCGGTGGTTCCGGTTCACCGCCGCGGACGCCGACTTCACCGACGCCCAGAACCGTGCCCTCATCGCGCGCATGGGCCTTTACGGAACGGCCGGAACCATTATGCCCTCCGTCTCCCTGAACATCGCGGTGGATGACGCCACCACCGCCGCGGCAGACGTGCAGGTCACCCAGGCTGGCGGGAACTTGGAGGGGCACAGCTTTGTGACCGGGCACCCGGATCCGACCAACCGAATCTGGTACAACGTCGGCGCCGGCGACTCGATCAGTTTCACCTTCGCCGCCGACGCGACGGTGTGCCAGTTCGGCATCGCCTCCGACCCCAATGCCGGGCAGATTGACCCCGCGGCGACCTGGCGGCTGCTGGGTTCGACCGACGGCGGGACGACGTACCCGGCAACCCTCTACAGCGGAACCAGTCTGAGCACCGGCACCCGCTACTATGACGTCACGGAGTTCACCGGAAACGCCTTCCAGTTCATCATCGACACGGCGTCCCACAACATGCGCTTCGGTGGGTTCTACTTCTACCAGACCGCCCCGATCCCCGAACCCGCCAGCCTTCTGATCCTGGCGTTGGGAGGCCTGGCCGCGCGGCGGCGCGCACCTCGCGGCGCGCCCGGCAGTCGCTGAACCGCTCGCGCTCCGCGGGCGGTGTCCAACCGGTGGAAATCCCGGGCTGCTGAGGGACAGACCGGGTGGCCCTCTTCCCGTCCGTCGCCGTCGCGGGCCCGCGCGGGGGCGACGCCATGGTCACCGTTGCCGCAACGCCTGGCGCGTCTCGCGCTCGTGCTCCTTGCGTCGCAGGGCCTGGCGCTTGTCGTACTGGGCCTTGCCGCGGCACAGCCCAAGCTCGATCTTGACGCGGCCGCGGCTGAGGCCGACGGTCAACGGGATCAGCGTCATGCCCTTGGCCTCGACCGCCTGCTGCAGCCGGCGGATCTCCTTGCGGTGCATGAGCAGGCGCCGGTTCCGCTTGGGATCGTGGTTGAACTGGTTGCCCTGGGCGTAGGGCGCAATGTGCGCGCCCAGCAGCCACAGCTCGCCGTCAATGACCTTGGCATACGCGTCGAGGAGGGCAATCTGACTGGAACGGCACGACTTGACCTCGGTGCCGCGCAACTCGATGCCCGCCTCAAAACGCTCCACGATCGTGTAGTCGTGAAACGCTTTGCTGTTCTTGGTCAAGACCTTCATCCGAACCCCTCTGGGCTCCCCTGTCCGGGCGCCCGGCGGGGAGACCGTGACACCGGGGGCAATATCCCTCGCCAACGCCCGTTCGCCAGCGCCAACCAACGGTCAGCCGCCTGAAGGAGGCACTACACACGGGGTGCCGGCTGAGTCGTCGGCAAGAAGAGGGCACGGCTTGGTGTCGCGAACACCGTACCGTGCCCGTTGGGTTGGCCTAGTTGGCCCGCCGCCTCAGCAACAGCGCGGCCAGACCGACAAGGGCCAGCGTCCCGGGTTCGGGACACTGCGGGTTGAGATTCCAGAAGCGCACCTCCACCGGGAGGCGCGGCACGCCCTGATCCAAGACCTGCACCTCGGCGTACAGCAGGCTCTCGAACTCAGGTCCCGTGTTCAGCGTGGTGTCAATGAACACGTCGAAGAACGAGTCCGGCCAGAACTCCAGAGGAGCCGTGACCGGCAGGCCGTTGACCAGGGGTTCCCGTTCGTACGGTTGCAGCCACTCGTAGCCTGGCGGGTAACTCCCGTACGGGCCGCTCAGATCCAGCCCCGCGTCGAGGCTCAGGCTGCCGAGGCTGAGCATGTCGGCGGGGATGTCGACAAAGGTCCGCAGGTGCGTGATCTGCGGCAACAGCTGCTCCGGATCCCCCTGCTCGTACAGCAGCTCCGGCATCGCCAGCCGCATGGTCACCTGCGGCACACCTTGAGGTTCGCCGGGCGGCGGCGGCTGTTCAAAGAGAATCCGCGTCGTCTCCATCACGACCGGCGGGGTGTTGTTGATCCCCGGGATCCGCACGCCCCCGCCGGTCCAGTAGGCGTCCAGGATTGGCCCCGACCCGTTCATCAGCAGCCCGATGTGGGCCGGCAGCCCCGGCTGAACCTGCATCACGGGGTTGCTCCAGCTGACGATGGTGTCCAAGTCCAGATCTCCGTCCACGTCCTGGGTGTGGTCGAAGTTCAGCGACGTGAACTGGCCCATCATGAACTGCGAGGGGTCGGCCATGTTCACGCTGAACGTCGGCGACTCGACCACGATCTCGAAGTCCGTGGCCGGTTGCCCGGTGTTGTTGATGACGTCCCAGTTCAGCCAGGGGTCGTGTTCCACGAAACTCTGGCCGTGGACCGGGAGGGCCATCAGCGCGATGATCAGCACGAGTAGACACTGAGGTCTCTTCATTCGTGCCCTCCCTTGGTTGCGTTCTGTTTGCGTCGAGGTGTGATCCAACCCGTCTTGTGATCGGTTCCCGATGCACCTCCTTTCCGCCACGGGTACCGTGGCATCTGCATTCAGCGGCCCCAAGGCCTGCCCGGCGTCCCTGGGGAGTGCCCGCCGGGCGCGGGGTACGCCCGCCGCCGTCACGTCGGGCGGTCGGACGCCGCCAGGCAGGATCAGGGTTTTCGTACTACTACCAACTAATACGTTACACCCCCAATCCAGCGTTGTCAAGCGGCACGGGCAAGGTGGCACGATGAGGCGATGGGAGAGCACGGCGCAGGCGGACCCGGCCGGTCATGTCCGGAAGCGGAGTGCGCGGGCCGACCCGACCCGCCGGGCTTGCCGCGGGGGCGTAGGAGGTAAGCCGTGGAGCGTGCGCCGCCGGCGGGCCATCGTCGAGTGAAGACTCGACCGGGCGTCGGCGCGGGCCGTCGTTCAGCCCCGTGCGGCCACGAAGTCGAGGACGATGCGCAGCATGCGCCGCACCGGCTCCGCAGCGCCCCACAGGAGCTGGTCGCCGACGGTGAAGGCGCCCAGGTACTTGGGCCCCATCTTCAGCTTGTGCAGGCGTCCGACGGGCACGTCAAGCGTCCCCGAGACCGCCGCGGGGGACAGGCGGCGGAGGGTCTCTTCCTTGGTGTTCGGAATCACCTTCACCCACGGGTTGCCGGCGGTGATGAACTGGGTCAGATCGTCGAGCGGCACGTCCTTCTTCAGCTTGACGCACAGGCCCTGGCTGTGGCAACGCATCGCGCCCACCCGCACGCAGATGCCATCAACGGGGATGAGCTTCTTCGTGCCCAGGATCTTGTTCGCCTCGGCGCAGCCCTTCCACTCCTCGCGGGTCTGGCCGTCCTCGACCGCCTTGTCGATCCATGGGATCAGGCTGCCGGCCAGCGGCGCCCCGAACTCGGCCGTCGGCACCGCGTCGGAACGCAGGCAGGCCGCCACCCTCCGGTCAATGTCCAATATGGAGGACGCCGGATCCTTCAGCAGGCCGCCGGGGGCCGCCGCGACGATCCCCATCTGCGCCAGCAGCTCGCGCATGTTCTTCGCCCCGGCCCCGGATGCGGCCTGGTACGTCATCGCCGTCACCCACTCGACCAGCCGTTGCTCGAACAGGCCGTCGAGGGCCATCAGCATCAGGCTGACCGTGCAGTTGCCGCCGATGTAGTCCTTGACCCCCGCCTTCAGCGCCCGGTTAATGACCGCCCGGTTGACCGGGTCGAGGATGATGACCGCGTCCGGCTCCATGCGCAGGGCCGACGCCGCGTCAATCCAGTACCCCTTCCACCCGCCGGCGCGAAGCCTGGGATAGACCTCCTTGGTGTAGTCACCGCCCTGACAGGTGACGATGATGTCCAGCCCCGACAGTGCCCCCACGTCGTGCGCGTCCCTCAGCGGCTGTGCCCCGCCGCCGATGTCCGGGCCCAGGCCACCCGCCTGCGATGTCGAGAAGAAGACCGACTCGAAACCGTGGAAATCCTTCTCGGCCAGCATCCGCTCCATGAGGACGCTTCCGACCATGCCCCGCCAACCGACAAAGCCCACCCGAATGCCAGCCATGGTTTCCTGCCGTGCTCCGTCTGCTGTCTATCCGCTGCCAGCCCTGCACACGTGTCCCGTGCAGGCGTATTCCCGCGTACTATAGCCGGTCGGCCCCCGACGTCTACACGGCGCGGTGGGCCGGGCCGGACGCCGGAGCGCGGCGAGTTCGCGAAAACGCCGGGGGCTTTGCGAACTCCGCACTCCGGTCTTCGCGTCGCCGCGGGCGCGGCAGGGGGGGGGCGCAGGCGGGCGTCAGGGGGCCGGGACGGCCTGCCCCCCCGGCAGAGGGGATGCGCAGTCCGCCAGGAAGGCCACCGCGCGGCGCGCGTCGGCGGCGATGGCCTGCCACTCTTCGTCGTACGGTGTACTGACGACCTGGCCGGCACAGTCTGCAGGTGCGGTAAGGGCTGCCAGCGGCGATGGCCAGGCCTGCGCCGGTGCGGGCAGGGGGCCGCCCCCGGACGTCGGGTCGCGGGGGCGGTCGTCGGGGAGCACCAGAAGCAGCAGGGTCCCGAGGCCGGCGACGACCACAGCCGTAGCGGCCCAGGCGAGGCCAGGAAGCGGGCGGCGGAGACTGGACGGCGCGTGGCCGGCTGCCTGGACATCCGCCAAGATCCGGGCCCGCAAGGCCGGCGACAACGCGGGGACAGGCTCGGCCTCTGAACGCGTCGGCCATTGCCGGTCGAGAGCCTGCTGGGCCGCGAGGAACTCCCCGCACGGCGGGCACTTCTCAAGGTGCCGGCGGGTCCGCAGGCCAAGCGGGCGGTTTGTGTCCAGGCAAGCGGTGATGTGCCAGCGGTGGATGAAGCAAGTCATCTTCACGTCTCCCTGCAGTCGAGGGCGCCCCGTGTCCCGACCGCGGTGTCGGTTCCCTGGGCTTCCCGCCAGGCGCGCGCGAGCCGTGCGCGAGCCCGATGAAGCAGAACCTTGACGTAGATCTTTGACAGGCCCGTCGCGCGGGCGGTCTCCGCCAGGCTGAGGCCCTCAGCGTAGCGCAGTACCAGGACATGATGCTGGTTCTCCGACAGGCAACGGCTGGCGGTCTTCCAGAGCATCTCGCGTTGTTCCAGATCCATGACCTGGCGTCCCGGGTCTTGCTCATCCGCGGGTTCGCGGGGGTCGGGCGGACTTTCGACCGGGGCCTGTCGCAGATGGCTGATGGCCAGGCGGGCCGCAATGGTGTAAATCCAGCCCGCGAACCGCCGGCGCGTGTCAAAACGCCCGATCTGACGGTAGGCGCGCACAAAGGTGGCCTGAGTCAAGTCCTCAGCGGCGTGATAGTCCCGGACTCGGCGGCGCAGATAGCCGTGGATGCGACCGCCGTAGCGATCGATTAGGATCTCGAACGCGGCGGAGTCGCCGCCCTGCACGCGCTGCGCGAGGGCTTCGTCCGACGGGGTTGTGGCTATTTCCGGCACCCGTCAGCGCTCACTTCGTTCCCATTGTGCCCTCAAGGCCGCGGGCTTTCTCGCGGGCGTCAATCAGTTCCACGGCGTCCTTGACCGGGTAGTCTGCCGAAACCTGCACCGACCGCCCGTCCTGCGTCACCCGGATTCCTTGGCAGAAGCCCGGCACCCAGGCTTTCGCGGGATCTTTGGCGGCCGCCAGGCTGCCCATGGCGATCAGGCCCTGCGCAACCTGGTTCAGCTGTGTGGCCACTTCCGGCGAATCGGCGCTCAGCGCCACCCGGACCTTGAGCAGGCCGTCACTCTCGTCAACCGAAAGGGCCAGACTCTCCGCCTGGCGCAGAATCGCCGCCTGTGCGTCGAGTTCCCCCATGTGGGCGAGGTCGGCGGTGGCCGCGAACAGGGCCCCGCGGTCTGGAACGGCAGCCCACAGGGCATCCGCGGCGGCAGGCCGGGCGCCGGCCAGTGTCTCCAGGCACTCGCCCACGCGTTCTTGGCTCTGGCCGCAGACGATGGTTCTGTCATCGAGGAAGGCACCCCAGGCCATCTTCTGCTTCCTCTCGTCCTGGAATCGGTAAAGGGTCCAGTTGTGGTGTGGCACTTCCTGGTAAGCCGGTCCGGCCTCGAGCAGGGCGGTGAGGGCGGCCCGGTCAAAGTCGGCGCGCAGCACGAGCACCGCATTCTCCTCGCCCTGACCGTGTCCGGACAGGGTCATCGAGTGGAAATCGGTTCGCGGATCCATCTGGAACAGGTTCTGGATGACCTGCATGCGGGCCGCCGCCTGCCCCCTCGATGTGCCGGCGATCAGCCTCTTCCCGATCTCGGTCGTGCGCAGCCGGTCAAAATCGATGTGGGCGACCCATGAACTGCCCTGCGGCACGGCCGTCGGCTCGAAGGGGCCGGCCACGACCAGGGCGGCAGAGAGCCAGGCACAGATGACAATGGCGCAGAGGGGAATCTTCATGGGCGTCTCTCCAGCGGACTTACGAACGTCGGCGAAAGGGTCGGCCTTCCGGGTTCCGCGTTCTTACCGGGTATTACGCACGTCACCACGGAAAGGTTACAGCCCCGGCGGACGGCCTCTGTCTACACACCCGGCAGGCGGCATCCCCGAGGCCGGGGACGACTACGCTGACGCGTGACGACGACAAGACGGTTGCCATGCCCACGCGGCCAGTTCGTGAAAACACGCCACGTAGACACGCCCCGGGCGCTGCGAGTTCGTGAAAACGCCCGCGTTTTCACGAACTCGTGGACGGGGAGGGGCCATGCATGTGCAACGGGGTGGTGTCGGCGGCTCAGCGGTCGAGGAGGCGCGCGAGGGCGAGTGGATCCTCGTCGTCGAGGGCGTGGGGACGGGCGAATCGGAGTTCGTCCAAGGGGTTGTGCGAGCTCGATTCGCGCGTGCTGGTGAGGCGAGGGGCTGGAGCGGCGACGGCGGATGCGTCGGACCGATCGGCCCGATCCGCCAGATCCGACCGATCCGCCAGATCCGCCAGATCCGACCGATCCGCCAGATCCGCCCGATCCGCCCGAGAGACCGTTCGCGTCTCGGCGGTCAATGCCGGCGTTGCCGTCACCGTTGCCAGGGTTGCGTCGCGCGGGCCGCGCGGGCCCAGGTCGAGGGGCTGGGCGGCGTCGGCGTAGATCCAGTAGGCGCGGCCGCGTTCGAGGGCGGCGCCTTCGGGGACCGGCATCTGGGCCTGCCAGCCGGCGTCCCAAGAGAAGACGCTTCCGAGCAGCTCGCGTCCGCTGTCCAGGACGGTGTCGGCGAGCGGGCCGAGGAAGTTCCAGCCGCTCTCGATGGCGACTGTGCCGTCGCGGCGCTCCTCGCCGGTCAGGGTGGTCTGCACATCGTGGTTGCCGGCGAGGCAGACCCAATACCCGGTCTGGGCCTCGATGGTGGTGACGCGCTCGTACTTGCCGTCCACCATCTTCCACACCGGGCCGGCCAGCGCCACACCGTCGAACACCTCCTCGACGGCGTTTTCGTACGGCACGAACGGCAGCGAGAAGGCGTTCCAGCCGGGTTTGAGATCGAGCGTGACGGCGTCGCGGTTGACGAAGCTCACGGCGCCCACGCGCGCCTGGCTGCCGCCGTCGCCCATCGAGACCAAGTCGAAGAACAGCGTCATCAGCGTCTCGTCGGGAATCTGATGCACCGGCACCGAGACCGCGATCTCGCCGTCCAGCGGGATGACGTCGCCGGAGGCCACTTCGTCGCGGCCGATGGATACCACCACGCCCGGCGCAAAGTAGATGTGCCCGTCGGGCTGGATGTTGACGATGGCGTCGGTGCCGTCGAGGCCAGAGACGTTGCTGAAGAGCGACTCGCCGACGGCGGTGCGCAGCAGCGCGACCTCGATGGCGTCGGTCGGCTGTCCCTCACGGCCGGCGGCGAACGAGACGCCGCTGACCGTGAACAGCATCCGCGACTTGCCCGCTGGCAGCTTGAACGTCTGCGAGAGATCACTCAGCAGCAGGCCGCCCTCCAGCAGGGTCGCCGCGCCGTCGGCGACCCCGACGTCGCCGAACGTGCGCCAGCCAAAGTCCGCCGACTGCGGGTCAGAGTTTGCGAAGTCCGCATTCTGTACACCCGTGACCGGGGCGACCGAGTCCTCCGCCATCGCCTCGGCGAACATGACAAAGCCGACCGTGCCGGCGCGCTGGAAGGCGGTGCCGCTGCCGCCCGACCAGACCGCGGCCAGGCCATTTTCTGCGGAGTCCGCAACTCCGCGCCACACCGCTTCGAGGATGCGGAGGTTCGCGGCGCTCGGCAGTTTCCGCACGCCCGGCCGCAGGGTCATGTTCATGAGGTCGTTGGGGAAGGCCGTGCTGTCGAGGTGGTCGCCGTCGGCGGTCAAGGCGGCGCGGAAGTCGCCATCGAGGAAATACGACGGATCCGTCAGATCGGACGGATCGGTCGGATCCGTCGGATCGGTCTGCACATACCCCGCAAACGTCCCGGCCTGGCTGGTGAAGCCGAGCAGGTGCCCGATCTCGTGGGCCAGCACGGTCAGCAGGTCGTACTTGCCCGCCGCCTCGCCCGCCGTCGCTTGCCAAGCATTCCCGCCCAGCGTCGTTGCGAACTCCGCATTGTCCAGCGGCGTCGCATCGATGTACCACCCCGCGCCGTTGGCGTCGAGGTCCAGCGTGAGGTGGGCTTCGAGGGGTTGGCCATCCACTGTGGCCGCGGTGACCCAGGCTTCACTCAGTTCGCCGCCCGGCAGGTCGGTCACGTGGCAGGCTACGGTCAGATTGGCGGCTGGCCAGAGAGAACTCAGCCACAGTTGGGCGAGGCCGGCGACTGTGGCGTCCATGCTGCCGCCGATGCCGGAGACGAGTGCGGTGCCAGTCGTGGACGCGGTGGTGGACAACTCTGTCTCCCCCTGGTGTGAGCCAGAGGTGACGGCGGCTTCCACCTGCAGATGTGATGGCGTGGGCTGCAGCGAGGCCAGGGACATGGAGGTCGAGTCAACGGTGGGCGTGAAGACGGGAAGCAGGCTGAGGGCGGGGGGATCGGGCACGAAGGAGGAGACGTCACTGGTGAACTGGACGGAGGCCTTGACCTGTTCGCCGCCCACAATGATACCCGGCTGGGAGCGGGCGACGTTTTGCAGCCATGGATAGCCGGCGCCCTTGATGTGCAGCAGCGCGCCGCGGACATCGCGCGCATCGCGGTATATGAGCTGACCGTTGACAACGCGCGGCATGACATCGATCCCGCTGATCCGGGTGGCGTATTCGGCATACATGCGGGGGGCACGCTCGATCGAGCGCTCGATCTGCCTGGCCGCCGGGATCACGTTCAGGTTGCGGTCGAGATTCATCACCTCCCGTCCCCATTCGAAGTTGCCGTTCCGGACATCCTTCCTGGCGACCACGTCGTAGTGCCAATGGTAGGGGGCGGCCTCGTCCGCATAGCCTTTCGGGACGGGGCGGTCCTTGAAGCCCACGGGGCTCGGGTCGTTGCGGATGTTCGCCGGGTCGTCGAGGCCCAAATCCTTCATGTAGATTCGCCCGCCGGGCCGGCTGCCCTTCCAGTCGGAGTCGGCAGTGTGCTTGAAACCGGCCGCGAACATCGCCTGTTCGCCCTCCCACCGCGTCTTGCCGAAGAGATCCCCGACCTCCCCATAGGCGCGGCGGGCGGCAGCGTAGACTCTGAACTGCACCTCGTTCCAGACCCGCTCGGGCCGTCCGCCTATGAGGAATGTTGACGGTGTTCCCCAGTTGGAGTCCGGGGATGGAGTGCCGGGGCCGGCGCCGGTCTTGCCCGGCGGCGGCTTGGCGCCGGCCGTTCCAGTTGTGGGCACGGGAGCCTTTGCGTTTCCCGTTGGCACGACGCGCGTCTTCACATCCCCCGGCAACTTCGCCGTGGACTTGGGCGCGGCGGCGCCGTACTTCTGCCCCTGCGTCCGCTGTGCGCGCTCGCTCCGCGCCCACTCCCAGGCCGGGCGGCTGCCGTATTTCCAGATCATGCGCTGTTCGAAGTCGAGCTTGGACCGGGCGTAGTACGCGGCTTCCGCCTTGACCTCCTTCCACTTCTGCATGCTGCCGTAGGCCTTGGCCATCCTGCGGTCGAAGAGGTACTCCTTGGCGTTGCGGTAGTAGTCCCTCAGCGAGGTCTGCAGCGTGGCGCGCAGCGGGTCGCTCTTCCAGCGATGGTCGAGCAGGAGCTGCTCGCCCGCCTTGCCGTACCCATAGAGCTGTTTCCCCGACTGGATGACGTTGACGGCATCGCCGTAGGCAGCCCAGAACTTCTCGTCGCTGACGAACTTGCCGCTCTTGATGTCGCCCCACACGCCCTTGGCACCCTTGTCGGCAAAGTAGGCGCCCATGCCCTCACCCATGTGGGCGAAGCCGGAGACCAGGGCGCCGAGCGGGTCGGCCATGGCGACCAGTTTGCCCCCGTAGATGTCCACTGCGCTCAGGGCCACCACCATCCACAGCAGCTCGACGGCGTTCTCCTTGCCGGTCATGAACGAGAGCATCTTGCCCTTGAGATCGGCGGTGAAGCTGCCCATCAGCGCCGCGGACTGATCGTACCACTTCATCCGCGAGATCTCACCCAGCTCGCGCACCTTCATGCGGTGCTGGACGTAGGCCTGCTTCTCCATGGCGGTCCAGATGTCGTCCTGCATGCGGTAGCGGATGCGGGCGCGCTCGCCGAGGGCGGGGACGGCGCGGATCTGGAAGGTCTCCAGCCACGGGGTCTGGCGGATCAGGCCCATCGGGTCGAAAGCATTCACCGGATCGTTGCCGGCGTAGAGGTAGAGGTTGATCTCTCCCGCGGCGAAGCCGAGCGGGTCGGTGCGCAGGAAGCGCCCGAGCACCGGGTTGTAGTAGCGGGCCCGGAAGTAGTAGAGGCCGGTCTCGGCGTCGTACTCGCGGCCAGTGAAGCCGTAGCGGTTGTAGAGGCCGGCGTCCAGGCGGGCCGTGATGGCCCCGTAGGCGGTGTACTGGATGTGATCCGCCAGTTCCCCGTTGCCGGTAACCACGTCGCAGACAGTGCCCATGGGGTTGGTGAGGAGCCACTGAACGCCGCCCGCGGCGGTCTCCTGGGCCAGCACCTGATCTGTGCGCGTGCCCTGCAGGTAGCGGACGTCGGGCGCCGGCGTGGCCGGGCCGGATCGGCCGTCCGAGTCCACGAACTCCATCAGGACGGCGTCGCCGTCCCAGACGAAGTGGCGTACGGCGGCGTCCTGCCCGTCGGCGGGGGTTTCATCAATGCAGGTTGAGAGGCGGCGGTTGCTCGCGTCGTAGGTGTATGTGACGGTGCGGCTGAGAGTGCCGTCGCCGGCATAGTCGCGGACGGCGGTGAGGCGGTTGCGGTAGTCCCAGGTGAACTCGCGGCGTCCGCCGTCGGCCAGGTTGACGGTCAGCAGGTTGCCTTCGGCGTCGTAGGCATAGCCGGCCTGGCCGTCGGAAGTGAGCTGGTTGTCGGCACCGGTGGTGTAGGCGTAGGCCTCGGCGCCGACGGTGGCGCTTACGCGGTTGCCGGCGGCATCGTAGGCGTAGGTTTCGTCGAGGCTGCCGGCGGTGTCGTGGGTGACCGAGGTGAGTTCACCTGCGAGGTTGTAGGTGTAGGTGGCGGCGCCGTCCAGCGTACTGGCGAGTTGCTGCATCTGGCCCGACGCGAAGTAGCTCAGCGTGTAGGCGTTGATCGTGGCGCCGCCCGCCGTGCGATGGGTCAAGGTGGCGACCAGGTTGCGCGCGTCGTAGGTCGTCGTGGTGCTTGCGGCCAGGTTGCCGGCGGCGTAGCGTTCGACGGCCTCGACGCGGTAGAGCGTGGGGTGGTAGGTGAAGACGACCCGTTTGGTGACGAGTCCGGGGCCTGACTGCTCGATCGCGGTCAGGCGGTTGGTGGCCGGCGAGTAGGTGTAGGCGTTGGTGAGGTCGGCGGCGCCGCCGACGGTGGTGTCGAGCCGTTCCGTGCGGCCGAGCGGGTTGCGGGTGTAGCGGAGGACGATCTCCGGGAGGCCGCCGACGCTGGCGGCGCGGGTCTCCGACTCCAGCCAGCCGAGGTCGCTGTAGGCGTAGGCGTACGTGGCCTCGGGGTCGGCGACGGTGGTGGTATTGCCCTCGGCGTCATACGTCCAGGAGAGCGTGCGCAGAACGGTCTCGGGGGTCTCGGAATCCATCCATTTCTCGGCGGTGCGCCGGTTCAGGCCGTCGTACTCGTAGACGGTGGTGCGGCCGTTGCGGTCCAACAGGACGGCCAAGTTGCCGTTGGCGTCGTACGTGAAGGTGCGGCTGCCTGCCACCGTCGTCTCGCCCGTCTGCCGGTTGAGCCCGTCGTAGGCGTACTGGGTGAGGTTGCCGGCGACATCGAGGATCGAGGTGAGGTTGTTGGCGGCGTCGTAGGTCCTGACCGTGAGCTGACCGGCCTCGTCGCGGACCTCGCGCGTCCGCCCCAGCCCGTCATACTCGTAGAACGTGCTCAGTCCGTTGCGATCCTCGTGTTCCCTGAGCCGTCCGTCCGGCCAGTACTCGAAGCGCTCGGCCACGCCCTGCTCGTCGGTGGCGTGATGCACGCGGCTCAGGTTGTCGTAGTCATAGACGATGGTGCGTCCGGCCTCCTGGCGGGAATGGACGTTGCCGGCGACGTCGTAGGTGATGACAGTGGGGCCGCGCTCGGGATCCTCGATGCGGATCTCGCGGTTGAGGGCGTCGTAGTAGGTGATGACGCTGACCCCGCGGGCGTCAGTCTCGACCTTCTGGCGGGCGTTGGGGGCGTCGCGGTACTCGACGGTGACAGTGAGTTCTCCGGCCTCGACGGTGTCGGTGAAGATCGTCGAGGCGAGCAGGCGGCTGATGCGGTCGTAGGTGAAGTGGGTGTGGCGGCCCGCCGGGTCGTCCTTGTACGAAGGCGCCCACTGGTCGGTCAGGTTGCCGGCCACATCATAGGCGTAGGCCTCCGTGGTCTCGGCCGCGGTGCCGACCGCCCGGTTGATCCGGATCTGGTTGCCGCGGTCGTCATACACGTAGGTGGTGAGCTGATCCCCGTCCGTGAACTGGAGGAGGTTGCCGACGGCGTCGTAGACCCTGTGCTCGGCAGTCTGCTCCGGCAGTCCGTAGGCGTAGGTCTTGGTGACCAGGCGGTCGCGGTTGTCGTATTCCAGCCGTGTGACAATGCCGCGGCCGTTCACGAAGTCGGTAATGTTGCCGACCTTCTGGTAGCGGTACTCCTCGGTGTAGCCTTCGGGAGCGCCAAACGCACAGTGGACGAAGTGGACCCGGTCGAGGTTGTCGTATTCCGTCCACGTCACGACTCCCTGCTTGTCCGTCACGTACTCTGCAAGCCCGGCGGCGGTGAAAGTGTAGGCGATGGAGAAGCCGTCGTGGTCGATCTCGCGCACGAGGCGGCCCTCGCCGTCGTAGACGCGGGTGGTCGTCTTCCCGAGGGGATCGGTGCGGACGGCGAGGCTGCCGCCGAGACTGTAGACGGTGGAGGTCTCCTTGCCCCAAGGGTCGGTGGTCTTGGTGAGGCGGTCGAGGCCGTCGTACTCGTAGCCCGTGGTGTTGTTCCAGGCGTCGGTGACACGGGTGGGGTTGCCGTAACGGTCGTACTCGTAGCCGGTGGTGAGCCCCTGGGCGTCGGTGAGGCGGGTGACGCGGCCGAGGGCGTCAAAGACCCGCTCCGTCTTGTAGGCCGGGCCGAGAGTCTCGTAGCGGGGGTCGGTCTCCTTGACCACGTTGCCGTCGGCGTCGTACCACATCCGCCGGGTGGCGGCGCCGGGGCGCCCGTAGGCCTCGGTGACGCTGGTGAGGCGGTCGAGGTGGTCGTAGGTGAAGGCGGTTTCGTAGGTCGAGCCGTCGGCCAGCACACGTGGGCCGCGATGCCGGATGACGTTGCCGGCGCAGTCGTACACATACTCCTCGGTGCCGGCGTCGGCCGTCTGATAGGCCACGGTGCGCGTCTTGACGCGGCCCCGGTTGTCGTACTCGGTATGCGTGACCCGTCCGAGGGGATCGGTCTGGTCGGTGACGTTGCCCACCGCGTCGTAGGCGAACGTCTCCTCGGCGGCGTCGGCCGTGTTGGCGGCGCGGGTGATGCTGATCAAGCGGCCCAGGTCGTTGTACTCGTAGACGGTTTCACGGCCGAGTGCGTCCCGCTCGCGCAGGACATTGCCGGCGCCGTCGAACTCGAGGTATTCGGTGGTGTTGCCGTCGGTGTCCGTCGAGGTCGCGAGCCAGTTGCGGGCGGTGTACGTGGCGCGGGTCTCGTAGGGGGTGCCGGAGGGCCACTGCAGACGGGGGCCGCGGACCGTGAGCACGTTGCCGACCGCGTCGTACTCAATCCATTCCTGACCACCCCCGGCACCGATCGTGAGCACACGGCGGTTGTTCCCGTCGTAGCGGTGTTCGACCAGGCGGTCGTCGCCGCGATCCCCGAAAAGACGGGTGTCGGTGAGATTCCCGGCCTCGTCGTACTCGTACTCCGTGACGTAGCCGGCGGCGTCGGTGGTGCGCACAAGCTGGTTGACGGCGTCGTACTCGTGGTGGATCCGGTAGTGGGCCCCTGCGCCGTCCGTCCGCGGGCCGATCTCCCAAGTCTGGTTGCCGACTTCGTCGTACTCGAATTCCTGGTACGAGGCATCGTCGGTGCCGGGGGCGCGGGTGACGGTCTTGAGGCGTCCGGCACCGTCGTATGTATAAATTGTGCCGTACTCGTGGCCCCGCTGATCCCATTCCTCCTCGAGGCGTCCGATGCCGTCATACCGGAAGGACCTCGCGTACTCATCTATGGTGCCCTTCGCGTAGGTGACACCTTTCTCGCGGCTGGCCCAGTCGTACTCGTGGTACGTGAGCCGGTCGAGTTCATCGTACTCGTGCGTGAGATTGCCGGCCGCGTCGTAGACGTACTCCTTCTCCTGGCCGCCCCGACGCTCAAACCGCACGCGGTTGAGACGGTCCCGCTCGTACTCGGTGAGTATCTGGAGGGCGTCCCACTCCTTCCAGACGTTGCCCGCCTTGTCATACTCGTACTTGACGATGTTGCCGAGCGAGTCGTAGACGCGTTTGAGCCGGTTGTCACGGTCATACTCGTAGTCCGTGCGGTAGCTCGCACTGTCGGGAACGCCTTCCGCCCTCGGATCCACCTCCGCGGTGAGGTTCCCCGCCGCATCGTAGACGTACAGGGTGATGCCGCCCTCGGCGTCGACCGACCGCACGAGCCGGCCCAGAACGTCATATTCCTCGACGGTGGTATACGTGTGCCCCTCGAGGTCGGTGCGGGGCCCGAGGGTGGTGACGATGTTCTTGACATCATCGTAGACCGTCTCCGTGACCGCCCCCTTGGCGTCGGTGACGCGAACCGTGCGGTCGAGGTTGTCGAACTCGAAGTGGGTGCGGAACGCGGTGTTGCCCTCGTCGCCGTGGGCGCGCGCATCAATGACGTCGGTGATGTTGCCGACGGCGTCGTAGCGGGTGATCGTGATGTGGCCGAGCTCGTCAATGACCCGCGTGCGGCGGTTGAGCTTGTCGTAGACGAACTCCACCGTGCCGCCGACTTCGTTGGTGATGAAACGCAGGTTGCCGGCCCCGTCGTAGACCTGGCGCTTCGTGCCGCCGGGACTCACGACCTCCGCCAGCCAGCCCCGCGAGTTGTAGCGAAACTCGGTCGTGATCTGGCGCGGGTCGGTCACCGTCTTGACATTGGCCGTGACGCCATAGGCGGTGTGCGTGACGGCGCCCTCGGCGTCCACAATGTCGGTGATGCGGTCAAGCGGGTCGTACCGCCACTCGGTGACCTGGTTGCCGCCGTTGCGGTCGTTCTCAATGGTCTGGAAACGCTTGCGGTCGCCGTCGTCGTAGGTGTAGCGGGTGACGCCGCCCTCGGGGGTGGTGATCTTGGTCAAGCGGTTGCGGCCGTCGTGCTCGTAGAGGGTTGTGAAGCCGCGGGCGTTGGTCATGGCGGTCTGCCGCCCCGCTGCGTCATACGTGTAGGCCGTCGGGTTCCCGAGGGCGTCATAGACGCGGATCAGGTTGCCGTCCTCGTCGTGGACGCTGGTGGTGACGCCGCCGTAGGGGTCGGTCTCGGACTGGTAGTCGTAGAAATCCCCGGTGACGACAGGATAGGGGGCGGTGCCGCTCTCGTAGGACCAGGTGGTGGTATGGTTCAGGCCGCCGAAGTCGAGGATCTCGACGCTCTTGCGGTTCAGCTCGTCGAACGTGCGGTCGGTGACGACCTGGCGGGCGTTCCTCTCGTAGACCGGGTTGCCGGCGGCGTCGTAGTCCGCCGTCGAGGACTGCGAGTACGCGTCCAGCGTCTTTGTCCGGCAGTTCATGATGTCGTACTCATACTGCGTCCGGTTGCCGTTCTCGTCGGTGTAGGCGTGGACGTTGCCGGTCAGGTCGAGGTACTCGAAGCGCTTGGCGCTGGTTAAGGCGTCGGTGTAGACGATGGCGGTGATGCGCCCGTAGGCGTCATACTCGTAGTGGGTGGCGTTGCCGTACGGGTCAGTCTCGCTCAGCGGCTGGCCGCGGCTGTTGTAGGTGTAGGTCGCGGTGATGGCCGAGAAGCCGGCGCTGGCCACCTGGGTCTGCAGGAGGTCGCCGTTGTCGGGGTTGAAGGTGTTGACGGTGACGCGGGCGGCGGCGTCGGGGTAGTCGGTGTGGGTCTGAAGGCGGTTGAACTTGGCGTCGTAGGTGAAGGTCTCGGTGACGGCGCGGGTTGAACCGGGGCTGTCGGGGTAGTCGGTCTTGCTCTTCATGTTGCCGACCAGGTCGTACTCGTATACCACCTTGTTGCCCGCCGCGTCGGTGATCGTCCGGATCGTGTTGTCGCCGTTGCGGCGGATCTCGGTGCGGCGCGTGGCGGCCTCCCGCGAGGACAGGTACTGCCCGTAGGCGTTCATCAGGAAGACCTCTTCCTGGCCCTTGAACGTCGTGTAGGTGGCAAAGTCCTTCTCGTCAATCTTCTTGTCGCTCTCCAGCTCCCACCCGACGGCATCGAGCTCGTCCTCGAGCAGGGCGCGCAGGTCGAGCGCCGCCGGCGAGTCGGTGTAATCCTTGCTCAGGACCGGTTCGAAGAGCGGGCGGGTCTGGGCCGACTCCAGGGCGAAGCTCTTGCCGTCCACGCGGATGCCGCCGACGATGCGGCCGGCGAAGTCATAGGTGAAGGTTTCCCGGAAGTCGGCGGCCAGCTTCTCCAGCGCGTCGTTCCCGCGCTTGTGCGTCTGGGCGACCAGGAGGTGCCGGAACTCGTCGGTGTTGCCATAGGTGTCGACGTACTCGACCCCGTACTTGAGGGTGCGGCGGATGTCGTCCGGGTCGGTGATCGTCACCAGGTTCCAGCCCATCGAGGTGCCGTCCTCGTCGAACACCTCCTCGTACAGCAGGTACGTGCAGCGGCCGG
Source organism: Lentisphaerae bacterium ADurb.BinA184 (assembly GCA_002068325.1). Classification (GTDB taxonomy): domain Bacteria; phylum Verrucomicrobiota; class Lentisphaeria; order Oligosphaerales; family MVZH01; genus MVZH01. Next base: position 23,163 of record MVZH01000006.1, read on the forward strand.
CGGGATCCTTCACGCACGAGACATTCCCGTGGCCATCGTAGGTGAACTCGGTGACCAGGCCGACCGGATCCACGATGCCCGTGAGCGTCTCCCCGTCGTAGGTGTAGGTCGTCACGTTCCCGTTGCGGTCGGTGACGGCGGCCAGCTTGTTGCGGGCGTTGAAGCGGTAGACGGTGCCGTCGAGCGTGGTGCGCTCATAGTGGTCGCCGACGAGTTTGAGGATCGAGCGGTCGCCGCCGGCCGGGGTGTACTGGCCGCCCGGCTCGGTCGGCGCCAGGAAGATCGTCTCGCTGCCGTTGCCATCAACCATCAGCACGCCGCCCGCCCCCTGGTAGATCTCCAGATACCCCTCGATGCCCCAGCCGGCGCCAAACACGGAGCCGGTGGTGTTGACGACCGGGAAGACGCTGGCGCGAAGCGTGCGCTCGCCGGCAAACTTCTCCCCGTCCCAGGTGAAGATGCCATGCTGGAGCAGGAAGGTGTACAGCCCGGTGCCCGCCTCGGTCATATCGATCTGCAATCCCGCCGCCACCGACCCGCCGCCGGTGGGCAGCGTGAAGAAGTTGTCGCCTTCGACGATCCCCTTCTCCGTGATCTCGTCGGCGGTCACCGGATCGTTCGGCTGTGTCCCCCACTTCTCCTCATCCGTGGGGTGGATGCCGGCAGCCTGGACGGTCACCGGGGCGCCTTCCTCGTCGGTCCCGACGGCCGAGAGCGAGACGATCAGGCGGCGGTCGCTGCTGCCCGCGGCGATGTCATCCAAGAGGAAGGTATACGTGTAGCGGGGCTCGGCGCGCAACGAATCGTAGTGCAGGGTGATGCCGCGGGTGACGCCGACCGACTGGTAGGTCACCAGGTCGTGCGTCTCATGGAGCACACCCGAGTAGACCTGGACCTGGGCCGTAAGCCCGGCCGGCGCCGTCACCGGGCTGTCGATGCCCTCGTTCTCCCACTTGGGCTGGAGGTTGTGTTCGACGACGTTGGCCAACGGGCGGTAGCTTTGCACGGCCAGCCCGCGCGGCAACGCCCGCACCGTGCCCAGCGACAGCGGAATGTAGAGATTAGGCTGACGGTTCATGCGGTCGGCCGCCGGCACCCCGAAATAGTAGGCCGAGACGAAGCGCATATCGGCCTTCACCCCGAGGAACGGATCAATCTCGTCAATCGGCAGCGTCGACAGCGGCCCCAGCAGGAGGTGCGACAGCTCGGCCGGTATCTCATTGCGGCTGTACTGACGGTAGTCCTCGATGCGGTCAGACGAGGTGGCCTCGCGCTCGACCAGTCTGACCATGCGCAGGGCATCGAAGGCAAACAGGCAGTTCTGGCTCTGGTACGCGGCCAGCAGCGTCGCGGAGGCGGGGATGGTGTCGCCGGCGGCCGTCGTCACTTCCGGCTGCACCGCGAGTACCAGATTGTCCGGGAAGGCGTTCATCACCGGCGTGGTGGCGGCGACCAGCCGGGGGACGGTGAGCGGGTCGGTGAAGTCGCCCGTCGGATTGCGGATCACGCCGACGTTGCCCCCCGCCGCCAGGTAGACCGGGATGGGGAGGCCGCGGAGCCGCGCGTCCGGGTAGTCGGCCGGGTAGGTGTAGTAATAGTTGTAGGCGATGACCGGGCCCTCGGCGGGATCGTGCTTCGGATCCTCGGGCGAGAAACGGTTGTAGCCGGTGATGAAGGCATAGGAGGGATGCTCGATGCCCAGCTGCTCGGCGAAGGCATTGGCGGGCACGTAGACGATCGCCTGGGCGTTGCTGACGCCGAAGACCTGGCGCCCGCGGCCCTCGATCCAGCGCCGGAACACGCCGAACTCGGCGAGGTTGACGGTGGTCACCGTCGGCTCGAACTCCGCGAGGCTGCCCAGACCCGCGACATCCGGGTCGGGGCCGATCCGCAGAATCCCCACGCCGCGCGAGTCGTCCACGCGGTCGGTGTACAACATGATCTTCGGATCGTCGGTGGCGGTGATGTCGTAGGGACCGGGGCCGACTTCGATGGCGGCGTAGCGCTCCGGGTCGGGGTCGAAGCGGGGGTTGCGCGGGTCGGCCGGATCCGTCTCGATGGCCAGGATGTGACCGGTGTCGTCGCCAACCCGGTCGAAGAGGTCCTGGGCCGGGGCGGCCACGTAGAGCCGCTTCTGGTCTGCGCTCATGGCCAGATTCCGCAGGCCCTTGGTCACGTACTGGTCGGGAAGGGAGATCGTCTTGACGTGCTGGTTGTAGGTCGGCGAATAGGGCGAAATATCGATCACATAGACGGCCGGCTCGTTGCGGTCGCTGATGTATAGGTACCGGCCGGAACTCTCCACCGCCATGTCGAAGGGCGAGGCCCCCACGGCATTCTTTAGCTCTATGTGCTGAATCCCCACCGCCTTGGCGTCGTCCGGATCGGCGTTGACGTCAATCTCCTGCAGCGAGATGGCGTCAATCACCGCAATCCGGCCGTTCTCCAGCGCCACGTAGGCACGCGTCCCGTCCTCCGTGACCACCACGCACTTCGGGGCCAGCGGCAGGCCCACCGGATCGCTGTCATAGCGCGTCAATGGGATGCGCGCCACCTCGTTGGACTCGGACTTGTACTGCGGCTCGATCTCGCCGTCCAGAGTGGTGGCCAGGCTGACGTAGGCCGTCACGTCAATCGAGCTGGTGGCGACCACCGAAACCTCGCCCGTGGCGCCCAACGCGGCAAACGCATAGCGGCCGCCCGCGTGGATCTGTACGGGGCCGCTGGCAAAGTCCTTCCGCTCATACTTGCCGCGCGTGAGCACCTGCATCGGACGCGTCACCGTGATCTGAGCCGCACCCAGCGTGACCGACTGCGTGAACTCGCCCCACGCGTCCTCAAGCAACAACGGCACCACCAAGACCTTCTCGCCGGGCTTCAACTCCAGGTCGTCGTCCTCATCGCGCAACTCAAGGCGCCCGCCCGGTACCACGACATCGCGCCCGCCCACCGGCACGATCTCATCCGACGCCGTCAGCGAGTCCGCCCCGCCCACCGCAAACGTCACCCGCAGATCCGACACCTTGTTACCCAGCCCGGACGCCAGGGGGTCAGGATTCTCCAGCGTGAAGTTGGTGCCGGCCAGCTTCACCACCGGCCGCGGGCCGGAGAGCGTGTCCTCGAAGGTGAACACCGCCTGCGTGATCTCCGGCGGCGGCAGCAACGGGCTGGTCACGACGGCGGCGCCCACCACCACGCCCGGGAAGCGGGCCACCCCGCCAGGCTCCAGGTTCACCTGGCTGTCCTTGACCGTGACAAAGTTGTTCTCGTTCACGAGCTGGAACTGGATCAGGTAGTCGGTGTAACCCGAAATCGGCACGTAGAAGTCGCCGAGCATGCTGGTGACCGTGAGGTAGTCCGGGCCGCCCTCCCACAGCTGGGTGCGCACGCGGGTGCCGCCGCGGTTGCGGATCGCCATCGACCCCATCGCGTAGCATGCGGTCAAGAGGTTCGGGCACATCAGGAAGCCCATCGTCGCCAGATCGGGTTGCCACAGCACGCCCTGCATGCTGCCCGAGTTGCCATAGCCGCTGTACGGCGGCGAGGTGGTGCGCATGACGCCGTCCTCGCCGGCCACCATCCGATCCACCAGGATCCAGCTCGCATGGTACTGGTCCGGCGCGTCATACACGGTCACGGGCTGGAAAAGGTAGCCCACGTCCCCGGCCGCCATGAACTCCGGGGCCGGCAGCTGCACGCTCAGCGCTTGGTTGACTGCCGCCCCGCCGAAATCAAGGCGGAAGCCGCCGCCGAACGTCCACCCGTCCATGAAGGCGTACGGCAGGTCGGATGCGTCAAGGGCGGCCACCTGCAGGGTCACGTCTTCGCTCAAGGCGCCCGCCGGGATGCCAACCTGTACCCCTTGCCCGTCGCCGACGATCCCCCCACCGCTGCCCACTGTCGCCTCGCCAACCACCGGCGTGGTCACCGTGATGCGCGCCACCGCGCTCTGCCCGCCGTTGACCACCGTGACGTCGCCAACCCCTGTCGCCAACGCGGTCAGCAGCCCGTCCGGCGTCACACTGAACAACGCCGGGTTGCCCACGTAGTAGCGCGTCCCGCCGGCCGCCGCTGACAGGTCGGCCACCGTGTAGTCAACCTGCAGCGTGCGCACGCTGAACGACCGGGTCTGCCCAGCCTCCATCGCATACGTCGTCGGGAAGAACTCCACCAGGCGGCTGTCCGCTGCACCGACGCTGACCGGCACCGCCGCCGTCAGGCCGCCGCCGGTGACGACAATGACGGCGACCCCATGGGACACTCCACAGACCACCCCCGTGTCGGTGACAAAGGCGACCGCCGGGTCGTCGGTCGCAAAGGACAACCACCCCCCGGGCAACGCCAGGCGACGGCCATCCGCAAACTCGGCGGTCACCTCGAACGCCACCATCTCACCCGGCTGGAGCACAAAATCCCGCGGCGAGATGTGCAGCGACTGCAACGTGAGGTCGAGGACGGTGACGGTGATGGTGGCGGGGGCCGAGGCGAGGGCGCCGTCGTCGGCGCGCACGGTGAAGGACGCCGGGCCGTGGTAGCCGGGCTCGGGGGTGAAGAGCGCGGTGCGGCCGCCGTCGGTCAGGACGACGGCGCCATGCTCGATGCCGCCGACCAGGAAGGTGAGGGCGTCGCCGTCGGCGTCGGTGCCAAGGGCGGACAGGCTGATCGCGACCGGGATGCCGGGCAGGGTCTCGATTGCGGAGTCCGCAACCGTCGGCGCGCGGTTGGCGGCGAAGCCGTAACTGGCGTCGAGCCAGATGCGGTCGGCGGCCTCGACGGTGCCGTCGCGGTCGGCATCGGCGGCGAGGACGTAGTTGGCATCGCCGGTCGCGGCGCCGAGGGCGTTGTCGAAGGCGGTGGTGTCGAGGCCGTCTATGCGGTTGTCGCCGCTGACATCGCCCGCCAGGTAAGCCTCGCAGCTGAAGCCGCCGCGCGAGCGCCCGCCGCCGCGGATTTCGATGATGTGGATGCCCGGCCGGTCGAGGGTGAAGAGCGCGACGGCGCGCGACGCCTCGACCCGGCTGTACCCGGCCGGCACGCCCGTCATGCCGGGGGCCGCGGGGGACAGGGTGTCCTGCGCCTCGACCGCGATGCCAAGGGTGATCGCGCCGCTGACCGAGCTGGCCAGCTCGCGCTCGCCCAGCACCCAGGCGTAGCGTTGCACGCCGCCGGCCTCCAGCGTCGAAGACCACACCGTGTCCAGCAGCTCGGTGAGGCCGCCGAAGACACCGGCCAGCGGCGTCTCCGCCTCGAAGCCGCCGTCAACGCCGTAGCCGATCAGGGCACTCGCCGTGCCGTCGGACGAGGCCTTGACGGTGAGCCCGTGCGCCCGCGCGCCGCTGTAGTCGTACCAGGTGCGGACGCCGCCGAGGGCGCTCACGCCCGTCAAGTCGCCGGCATCGCTGTAGACATACTCGATGCGCTGGCGGTCAGGGCCGACCAGGGCGGCGAGGCGGCCGGCGCGGTCATGCTCGAACTGGATCTGGCTGCCGGCTGGGCCGGTGACGCCGCTGTCGCTCCAGATCAGCACCTGGCCGGCGGCGGTGACGGACTCGCGCAGATCCTGGTCGCGGTCGTACCGGTAGGCCGTTCCGTCGGGGGACGTCAGGGTCCAGGCGAAGCCGCCGAAGCTCGGGTCGGCGGGGTTGTAGGGCAGGCCGGTGCCGAGCTGGTAGAGGGCGCCGGCGACGTCGTCGAGCATCGCCGCGGCGCTGTCCAGCGTCCAGCCGTCGCGCACCAGCGGCGCCCAGGCCGGACGGTAATAGGCCAGCCCGCCCTCGACCACGGGTTGCGGCGCAAAGGTGAAGCCGGCACGGGTGCCGTCGGGCAGGTTGATGAAGACGCGGGTGTTGAAGTGATACGGCGCGTAGCTGCCGGTGGCCTCGAATCCGGTCGGCCGCTCGCTGGTCGTCACGTACGGCTCGGCCCCGGCCAGCTGCCAGCCGTAGCCAAAGAGGCCCTCAATGCCCGCGAGCCGGCTGTCATAGCGGCGCACCAGCGAGACGGCGATGCCGTCGAGCGTGGACGCCATGTCCGTCGTATGCGTCCTGTACGGAGCGGCGCGCAGTGCGGTGTAGATGTCCACGACGCGGGTGATGATGCTCTCACGGCCGCCCATGTCGGTCGCGCGCAGGCGGAGCTCGTAGGTTCCGTTCATCCACAGGTTGGGGTCCAGCGTGCAGAGCGTGCCCTCGGCGACCGGCGCCGTGCCGCTGGCGAGCGTGGTGAAGCGGTCGCTGCCGAGCAGCGCGATGTCAAGGGTCCAAGTGTCGAGGTTGGCGTCGGCGATCGCGCCGATGAAGTCCGTGGCCGCTGTGAGGATGGCGCCGTCGGCGGGCGAGATCAAGGTGATGTCGGGGGCGGCCTGGTCGGTGAGGTCGCGGATGTACAGGGTGGCGGTGGCGGTGCCGACCGTGCCGTCAATGTCGGTGGCGGTGGCGACGAGGGCGACGCGTCCGGCGGCGGCGCCGCGGTAGACGCCGCGGTTGAACTTGTCCATTTCGACCGGCTGGCCGTTGACCGTCAGGCTCAGGGTTGCGATGTCCGCAATTCCTTCAGCCGCAACGTGGATCGTCGCGGTCTGCCCGACCGGCACCGGGAAGCTGGGGGTCAGTTCGATGGTGACCGCCGGCGGCACGGGCGTGAAGCCGACGACCAGGCGGAGGGTCTGCAGGACGGTGTAGTCGCCGTCGCTGAGGCGGAAGAGCAGGTGATGCTCGCCGGCCTGGGCCGAGGACGGGGTCCAGGCCAGCTCGCCGGTGGCGGGGTCGAGGGCGGCGCCGGCGGGCAGGTTCTCGCAGGTGGTGGTCAGGACGGCGCCGGCGTCGGGGTCGCTGCCGGGCAGCGTCAGCCGGAACTCGTTGCCGATGAGCACATTGCGCCCGCTCATGGCGGCGATGACCGGCGGACGGTTGACGTTGAGGATCTGGACGCTGACGTCGAGGGTCGCGGTCAGCCCGGCGGTGTCACGCGCGCCGAAGCTGAGGACGTGCAGCCCCGCCTGGTCGTAGCCCGGGGTCCATTGCACCAGCCCGCTGGCCGGATCGAACACCGCGCCTGCCGGCAACTCGTCCGCAACGTAGTAGGCGACCGAGTCGTTGTCCGGGTCGCCGGCCGCGATCGTGAAGGCCAGTGCAATCCCCTCCATTCCGAGCAGTTGTGGCAACGGGGCGAAGCGGGGCGACTGGTTGACGTTGGTGACCGTGACCGGCACCAGCTCGACGCTCGACAGGTTGCCGTCGGTGACCGCGAAGCGGACGGTGTACGAGCCGGCCTGGAAGTAGTCCGGCGTCCAGCGGAACTGCCCGGTGGCGGCGTCGAAGGTGGCGCCGCGCGGCATCTGCGTCGCCTCGAAGAAGAGGCTGTCCCCGTCCGGATCGCCGGCGGCCAGCGCGATGTCGAGGAGCCCGCCCTCGGCCAGGGTGCGGGTGCCGACCGGCTGCAGAAGCGGGGCCTGGTTGGCGGCACGGGCGACGATCTGGATGGCGCGGCTGTCGGCGAGGCGGTCGGCCGGGACGCCGTTGCCGGAGTCCTCGACCTTCAGCGTCACCGCATAGGTTCCCGCCTGGGCGGCTGTGGGTGTCCAGCGGAAGCGGGCCTGGCCGTAGATGCCGGTCGGCTCGAACACGGCGCCGGCCGGGGCGTTTTCGAGCGAGAACGTCAGCCCGTCCTCATCGAGGTCGGTGACGGTCACCAGGAAGGAGAGTTCCTGGCCGATGACGGCGACCTTGTTGCCGGTGGGGGCCATGGCGGGGGCGGCATTGGCGGCCTCGGCGGTGAAGACGAACTGGACGGTGCCCGTGAGGGCCTTGGCGGGGGTGCCGTTGCCGTCGTCGGTGGCTGCGATCACGACCGTGTAGTTGCCGCGGTCGGCGAGGGCGGGGGCAAAGTGGAGCACGCCGCTGCCGTCGTGGTTGTCAGTGAAGGTGGCGAAGGCGGGGAGGCCAGTGAAGCCGAGGGTCAGCGTGGCGCCGCCGGGGGCGTCGGCGTCGGTGGCGGCGACCGGCACATCGAGGGTGGTGCCGGCCGCGATAGTCTGGTTGGCGATCGGGGTGAAGACCGGCGGGGCGTTGACGTCCTGCACCTCGATGCGGACGGTCGTCGAGGCGGTGGCGGGCGTCCCGGTGCCGTCGCCGTCGTCGGAGACGGTGAAGGCGATGTCATGGACACCGGCCTGGGTGTAGCCGGGCGTCCAGTCGAGCAGCCAAGTCGCGGCGTCGAAGGTGGCGCCGGCGGGCAGTCCCACGACGTCCCACGTGAGGGCCGGCAGCCCGCCGGGCAGCTCGATCTCGAGTTCCTCGTCGGTCATGAACTGGCCGACCGGCAGCATCGGGCGCTCGGCGTCCGCGGCGACGATGCGGAGGCTGAGGGACTGGCCCTCGGAGAGCACGAGGCGCTCGACCGGCTCGATGCTCACCGGACCGTTGCGGTTGGTGACTTCGAGCGTTACGGTGCGGCTGTCATAGCCCGTGCCGTCGTCGGCCTGGAATTCGATCTCGTAGGTTCCGTTCTGGTCGTAGCGCGGGGTCCAGGTGAAGAGTCCGGTCACGGGGTGCAGGCTGGCACCGATGGGCAGGGTGGGGGAGAGGAAGTTGATGGCGTCGCCGTCGGGGTCGCTGGCGCTCAGGGTGAAGGTGACGGTCTCCCCCTCGGCGATGGTGGCCGGGCAGGCGACCGGGGCGAGGGCGGGCGCCTGGTTGCGGTTGGTGACGACGACCGCGAAGCTCTGCGCGATGCGGTGCCAGCCGTCGGAGACCCAGACGGTGACGTCCGGGTAGCGGCCGGCGTCCGCGCCGCCGGTCTGCCAGCGCAGGGCGCGCAGGGCGGCGTCGAAGGCGGCGCCGGGCGGCAGGTTGTCGGCCCACCAGATGAGGGCTTCGCCCTCGGCGTCGTAGGCGCCGACGCGCAGGTCGAGCAGGTCGCCCTCGGCCAGCGTCTGGTCGGCGATGGGGATCAGGATCGGGGGCTGGTTGGCGTTGGCGATCGTCACTGTCCAGGCCTGTTCGCCGTAGCCGCCGCGGACGTCGTAGGCGCGCAGGCGGAAGCTCTCGGTGGGGAAGGCACCCGGCCCGGGTGTCCAGGTGAGGAGGCCGGTGGCGTTATCCACCGTGACTCCGTCGGGGGCATCAAGGAGCAGCCAGGTGAAGAGGGCGCCCTCCGGGGTGTCCGGGTCGGCGGCGACGATCGGGTACTCGTAGAGCTGGCCGAGGGTGGCGGCGGCCGGCGGGGTCGAGGAGATGACCGGCCACTGGTTGGGTTCGAGGACGGCGAGCAGGCGCCCGCCGAGATCGATCTGTGACAGGTCGGGACTACGGATGACGAGGGTGCGGACAGGGGACCTCTGCCCGGCGGGGAGGATCGTGCGGCCGGTGGGGAGGAAGTCCACGTACGGGTAGCCTTGGTCGGTGTAGCCGTCGGCACCTTCGATCGTGAGGCCGCGGCTGCCGAGGTTCTCCAGCACCAGTCGCAGCGGCGCGCCGAGTCCGACCCCGAGCTTGTTGTTGATGACCGCGGCATCAATCGAGACCGTGCCGGCGGCGCGGTCAATGCGGGTGTTGCTGAAGCCCATGGTCACCAGGCCGGTGAGGTCTTCGAGGATCGAGAACTCGACCGCATAGGCCATGGCGAGGGTCTGGCCTTCAAGGTTCGCGATGCCAGCCTCGATCACCAGCTCGTAGGTGTCCCTGGGCAGGAGTTCGAACTGCAGCGTGGTGCGGCGGGCGGCGGCGTCATAGGTCACCGCCCCGAGGGTGACGTCGTAGGCGTTGTTGAGGTTGCGCAGGTGGTAGAAGGCCGGGTTGGCGGCGGCGGCCGGACTCATGTCGGAGTCGAACGTGACCGTCGCCGAGCGGATGCTGCTGGCCAGGTTCGAGCCGTTGACCGGGCTGGTGGCGACGACGCGCGGCTGCAGGCTGGGGTAGAAGACATCAACCTGGGTGGACTGCGTGGCGTAGAGCCGCCCGTCGGGGCCGATGTGGAGGAAGTCGCCGCGGCCGCCGCCGGTGGCGACGGCGGCGGTCTGCATCGAGGTCAGGTCAACCATGGTCAGCTGGCCGCCCTCGGCGTGGCTGATGAAGAGGAGGTTTTCGAGGAGGGTGCCGGGCCGTCCGAAGGCCAGGCATTCGGCCTCCTGCGAGGTCCGCAGCATGATCTCGGCGCGGCCCTTGGCGTCGAAGCGGATGACCTCGCCGCCGCTCGGCCAGGTGGTGCCCCAGAGCGTGCCGTCGGGCGCGATGGCGAGGCCGTCAACCCGGATGCTGGAGAAGCGGCGGAAGCGCTTCGTGGCGGTGTCGAAGATTTCGACGCCTTCGCTGGTCGAGACACACAGCTCGGTGGTGCCGGGGCGCACCGCGAGCCCGAGGCAAACCCCGTCGCCGTGGCGTTCGAGGATGGCGCCGGTGCCGGGGTCGAGCTGCACGAGCGGCCCGCCGCCGGTGGTGGCCCAGAGCAGGCCGTTGGTGTCGAAGACCATGTCATAGATCGGCACGTCGAGCGTGGCCAGCGCAGTCTTCGCCTCGCCGCCGGTCAGCGAGTTGACACGGTAAAGGCGGTTGCGGCCGGCGCCGCCGCTCAAGTAGACGGTGCCGCCGGCCTGCTCGCTGAAGCCGGGCGCGAAGGCGATGCCCAGCGGGCTGATGTCGGCGCCGGAATCGGCGAAGCCCCAGGCGAAGGCGCTGGCGGTGAAGGGCTCGAAGATGGTCGAGAAGGCGCTCTTCCGTCCGATGCCGGCGGCGGAGGGGATGCCGTCCAGGGCTTCCAGGAAGACGGGGTTGGTGGGCGGCAGCGCCGGCGTCTCATGTTCGGGCAGGATCTCGGTCACTTCGACGGGCGCCGCGGGCAGGGTGCCGAGCCGGATGCCGGGGTTGTAGTAGGGCAGGGAAGTGCCCTCGGGGGCGGCCTCGACGTTGCCGGCCTGGTCGCAGCTGCGCACCGCGAAGGCGGCGGTCTGGCCGCCGATGCCGGCGTAGACGGCCGACGCCTCGGTGGTCTGGCCCAGCCAGACGCGGTAGGGGCTGCCGTCAATGGAGACGTAGACCGTCGAGTTCTTGACGCCGGTGCCGAGGGCGTCGTCCTCCGCCTGCCACGAGACTTCGTAGGAGCCGGAACCGAGGTCGGTGACGGTGTAGGTGGTGGTGGGGGCGACGGCGTCGAGCCGGCTGGTGTGGGTGTTGGTCAGGCGCGGGGCGGCACTGTCGAAGACGACGCGCGCCTGGGCGGTGATCTCGGCGCCGGTCTCGCCTTCCCAGTACGCCTTGATGGTGTAACCGACCGAGCCGGACTCGCCGGGCTGGAGCAGGCCGATGTCTATGTCGCGGGAGGGCAGCCCGGTCTCCGGATCCATGGCGGTGAGGACCCACAGCGCGGTGTTGGTGTAGACGTCCACGCCGGCGGTGACCTGGAGCATGAAGCCCTTCTCGGCGATGAAGTCGAACTCGCCGGAGAAGGCGGCGCGGTCGGCGGGCAGGTGGACTTGGAGGTCGCCGAGGAAGAGGTCGCCGAGGCGGAACGAGCGGATGTCAAGGTCGGGATCCATCGCCTGGTAGATGCGCAGCTGGGCGATGGCGCGGCCGGCGTCGGCCGGGTTCTGGACGGAGACGATGTAGGGCAGGGGGGTGTTGTTGGGCACGATGTTGTCCGCGCCCAGCCCGGTCGGGCCGGAGAGGCTGACCGAGCTGCTGTAGGCGGCGGCCAGGCCGAACCAGTCCGCGATGTTGGTCTCCTCCGGCGCGGTCACCTCGCCGCCCCAGCTCTCGCGCTGGCCGACCTGGATTTCGAAGACCTCGAAGTGGGTGGGGCTGGCCAGGCCGAGGTCGAACTGCGAGGCCTCGGGCAGTTCGCCGCCCGAGGGCGCGTAGGCCTCCGGGTCGTGGCCGTACCAGGCGCGGACCTGTTCGAAGAAGTCGGCGAGGTCGCCGGCCTCGATGACCTTGGCGCCGGCCTCGGGCATGCCGAGCATGCCGGCGTTGACGATGGCCATGAGGCTGACGAACTGGGGGCTGGTGCGGATGTCGGGCGGCTCGTCCTCCGGCCGCATCAGTCCCGAGTCGGTGAGGGAGGCCAGCCAGCCGTACTCCCAGGCCGTGGGGTCGGCCGCAGCCACGATCAGCGGCGTCGGGGCGTCGGGGTCGGCGAGGACACGGGTGCGGGCGTCGGCGGCGCGCGCGGTCTGGTAGTCAAGGTACTCGTCGGCGGTCATCGGGGTGGCGGCGGCGTAGATGTGGAAGATGAAGGCGAGGTCTTCGAGCTCCCAGGACATGAACTGCTGCAGGTAGTCGGGGTCCTCGCGCAGCAGGCGTTCGAGTTCGGGGTAGGTCTGGACGATGGCGGTCACCGCGCCGTAGCCGCGGTTCACCAAGTCGTAGGCGAAGCCGGTGGTGGTCAGCTCGCCGCCGAGGTTCAGGGTCGGGTCGAGTGCGGCCCACGGCACGTCGTCAATGGCGGGCGAGCCTTGGAGGCCGACGCTGAACAGCATCGCCTCGCCGGGAATGAGATCCGGTTTCTTGTTCTCAACCCGCGGCACGCCGAGTTCAAGGTGGATGTAGGGCGCGGTGACGTTGGTCAGGCTGTACAGGCCGACCCCGTACCAGGCGGTCTCGCCGATCTCCAGCTGGCCCTTGCCGCCCATGCCCACCGTGATGTCAACTGGCAGGGCCGCCTCGACGAGGTAGCGGTAGGGCACGCGGGCCACCGCGCCGCCGGGGTTGGTGACCTGCACGTCGTAGAGCCCGTGCGGGGCGTCGCGCAGGTCGAAGAAGGCGACGATCCGCGTGGCGTCCACGACCTCGTAGTTGACCGGCTCGTACTCGGCGAAGCCGGGCCGGATCAGCTTGACGATGGCGCTGGGGCTGAAGCGGGCGCCGCGGATGGTGAGGTGGACGTAGCGGCCGTCGCCGCCGGCCTCCGGGCTGACGTCGGTGATGCCGAAGGGCAGGAGGCGGGCCGTGAGGGTGGTGGCGTTTCCGGCGGGGCCGCTGGTGCCGCGCACCATCAGGTAGTAGGTGCCCTGCTTGGTGTCGGGGATGCGGATCGTCTGGTCGGCCCACAGGTGGCCTTCGTAGATGGCGTCGTAGTGGATCGAGTTGGGCAGCGCCTCGAAGCGGGCGTAGATCTCGTTGGCCGCGGTGTCGTCCGAGGCATCGAGGGCGATTTCCAGGGTCTCGCCGGCCGGGACCTGGATCGCGTAGAGCCGCTCCTCGCCGCCGCCGATGGTGTCGGCCAGGGGCGCCCCGAGGGTGAGCTCGGGGACGCTGAAGTTCAGCGCGTCCGTCGAGGTCGCCTTGTTGTTGGCGTTGAGGTGGCCCTCGGCGATGTCGTCATAGATGTCGCAACGCACGATGACCCGGTAGACGCCGGGCAGCACCGTGGGCAGGCGGGCGGTCAGCTCGGCCGAGTACTTCGCGCCTGGCGTGAGGGTGACGTTGAGGGCGGAGACGTTGTTCGCGGGGTCGGGGACACGGCCCTGCGTCACCCGGCCGATCAGCTTGTCGCCCAGATCCCAGACCGCGTCGCTGGACAGGTAGACCGCGTCGTCCCAGAACGCGCTGATCGTCTCCTCGGGGCTGTGGTTCGATCCCTGCCAGCGGAGGGTGATGGTGTCGCCGGCGGCGGCGGTCGCCGGCAGCGTGATGCTGTCAACCTGCAGGTCGGCCGGCGGCGGATACTCGATGAGCATCGGCTGCACGCTGGCGGTCAGGTTGTTGTCCTCGCGCGCCGCCTCGTAGACCGTGCCGTAGGGCTTCGACCAGTCGGGCACATCGGTGACGACAATCAGGTAGTACGCCCTGTCCACCCCGTTGGGCAGCCGCAAGTCGCGGGCGACGGAGTAGGCCTGGCCGACGGCGAGGGCACCGCGGTGCTCGACCGCGCCGAGGAAGTGGTCGCTGCGGGTGTCGAGATAGGTGTCGCGCGACAGGTAGATGTAGTCGGTCCACACGTTCTGCCGGTCGGGCACGGCGCCGCCGCCGACATTGGTGACCGTGTAGCTGGCGTTGAATGAGGCCGCCACCCGCGCATGCTCAGGCAACGTGATGGCCGTGACCTTCAGATCCGGGGTGATGGTGGCGCTCACCTCGACCGGCGCCGCGGTGACGTCGTTGCCTTCGCCACGGTAGTCGTTGACCATGCCGATGCCGCCGCCGCCAATCCGGGCCGGACCGCTCTGCAACGGGTAGGGCAGCTTGTCGCCACCGGGGACTCCCACGGGCGAGTCGACGTACACCAGGATGTAGAAGTCGCCCTCGATGTTGTCGGGGAGACGCACGCTGGCCTGGCCTTGGTAGTTGGCGTCCGGCGCGAGCGTGCCGGCGTGGCGCGCGGTCGTCAGCAGCAGGTCGTACTGGTCCAGCGAGGAGTCCAGCGAGATGAAGACCGCATCGTTCCAGTTGGCGGAACGGGTGGCGCGGGTGCCGGTGTTGGTGACCGTCCACGAGAGGTCGAGCATACCGCCGGAGGCGGCGCTCTCGGGCACGGTGATCGAGGTCACCTGCAGGTCGCTCTCGCGGTAGGCGATCGTGATCGGCGCCGATCCCCGGGTATTGTTCTCCTTGCTCAAGGCACGGTTGGGCCCTTCCCAGACCCGCTCGCGGTAGGTTGTCGTCCAGTTCGGGAACTGCCCGGCCCCCACCGGGTCGAGGACCGGCCAGCCTTCGCGGTTCACGGTGATTTCCGTGAAGACGTGGATGTACCGTTTGCCCTCGACGCCCGCCGGCAGGCCGACCGTCGCCGACGCCGTGTACGACTCGCCCGGCTGCAACGGCCCGGTCGCCGTGTGCAGGACCGACGTCGCCAGGTAGCCGCGGCCGGAGATGAAGACCGGGTCCGGCGTCACATAGACATAGTCGCGCCAGTAGCGCGTCCCCCACCACACCGCGCCTTGGCCGACGTTGGTGACCGTCCAGCTCACCGCGACCGAGTCGCCCGAGAAGGCCGTGTCGACGGTCTGCACCGAGGAAACGACCAGATCCGGCGGGACGTTGGTGACCGCGCAGGCGGCGGCGCGGCGGTTGTTGGCCGTGAAGGGACCTTCCCAGACGCGTTGCGGGGCGACTGAGGGTTCGCCGACCAGGATGTAGATCACGTCCGAGTAGGTCAGTTTGCGCAGGTCGGCCTCGCTGGCCTGGGTCAGCGGCACGCCCAGTTTCGCCGTGGCGCGGTCGACGACGCCCTGCACCTGGGCGTAGAGGCTGGCCAGGGCCAGGTCTTCGGCGTCGCCCTCGGGCACCGCCACACGGTTGGGGTCAACGTTGGTTTCGACAAGGATATACTGCCCGGCCGCCGAGGGCGGCAGCAGGAAGGTGCCGCTCTCGGTGTAGCTCTGCCCGCTGCGTAGCACCCCGTTGTGGACGCGGCCGAAGATCAGCACGTCGTTGCCCAGCTGGTCGTCCTGCGACAGCCACACCGCGTCGCCCCAGGTGCCGACCTCAGTCGGAACCGAGCCGTTGTTGGCCACCGTCCACCTGACGGTCATCTCCTGGCCGCCGACGCCGGACGCCGGCACCACCACCGAGGTGACCTCCAAGTCGGCCGGCGGGGTGTAGAAGACGCTGATCAAGTTGCCGGCCTTGAAGTTGTTGCCGTCAATGTCGTTGGGCGCGTCGGGGTTGGTGTTGACATCAAAGCTCGCCTCGTAGACCGCGCCCGCGTAGTCGCTCCACGCCGTGATGTAGTACTGCCCGTGCCAGTCCTGATGCTTGGGGATGCTGACTTGGACGGTGTTCTCGTAGGACTGGCCGACCTCGAGGGCGCCGCCGTGCCCGAAGTCCCCCAGCCGGATGTCGCCGCGCTGTGTGTTGGGCCGGTCCTTGCCCAACGTCAGCCAGATCGAGTCCGTCCAGTGGGCCGGGTACGTGATGCCGGCGCCGAGGTTGGTGACCTTGTAGTGCACCGACATCGTGCCGCCGTCAAAGATCTCCGTCGGGCCGTTGACGTCCGACACCACCAGGTCGGGCGGCGGCACCGGCTGAACCTCGACCGCCAGCGGCCAGGCGTAGACGTTGTTGCCCTCGTTCGGGTGTTCGTCAACCTTGCCGTCCTTGTCGGCCACCACCAGGATGTAGACGTTGCCGCCGACGCCGGCCGGCAGGCGGTAGCTGCCGGTCAGCCGGTAGCTCTCGCCGATCTCCAGGGCACTGCCGTTCTGCGGCGCCGCCAGCTGGATGTCCCCGCCCCACGTCGCGTTCGCCGAGATGTAGATGCCGTCGTTCCAGCGCGAACCGCCGGTCGGGGTGGCCGCGGTGCCCAGGTTGGTGACCGTCCACTCGACGTCAATCACCCCGCCCGCCACGACCGAGCCCGGCGCCCCCATCAGTGTGACCTGCAGGTCGGGCCGCGGCCGCAACGAGACCACGATCATGTCGTCGGCGCGGTAGAGGTTGTTGCTCTCGTTGTTCTCGGCCCGCTCGCCGGCCGAATCCGTGCGCACGTAGAACTGGTACAGACCCTGGATTTTCGACGGGATCCGCAGCCGCTCGGTGCGGGTGTAGGTATGCCCGGCCACCAGCGGCTGCCCGTAGGTGAACCGGCCCAGATCGAGGGCGCCGCTCATGCTCCCGTTGGGCGCCAGGTAGACCGTGTCGTACCACGGGTTGGGCACCGTGTCCGGCCCGTTGTTGCGCACCGTCCACGTCACGTCAACTTCCGTGCTGTCTTGGGCCGCGGTCGGGCCGCCCACCACCATCATCTCGAGGTCGAACGACGGCGGCGGAATGTAGGTGACCGCCAGCGCCCCCGAATGATTCGAGTTGTTGCCAGTGTAGATGAACTCGAACGGCCCGCCGGTCGAGACAAACACATAGTACGTGCCCGAGGCGTTGGACGGCAGCTTGACCTGCGCGGTGCGCACATAGCTGTCGCCCGCCGCCAGTACGCCGACGTGGTTGAGGCTGACCAGGTCCACGCGGCCGCCGCCGTTAGCGTCGCGCGCCAGCCAGACCTGATCGTTCCAGTCGCCGCTGCTGGTGCGCCCGATGCCGAGGTTCGAGACCGACCAGTTGACCGTGATGGTGCCGCCGTTGACACTGGCCGCGTCGGCGGCGACCTCGTCCACCACCAGGTCGGCGTAGGGCTGCGTCATCACGTCAACCGGATGCCCGGGGCCGGCGACGTTGGCCGCCGCGTCCGTGTACTCGTAGACGACATTGGCCGCGTCCACCTGCACGAAGAGGTAGTAGCGGCCGGAGAACGCCGCCGGGAGCATGAGGATGCGGCTCTCCTCGTAGCGGGTGCCCACCGGCATCGCACCGGTGTGCGTGAACTCGCCCACCAGGCGGTCGTTGCCCGAGAGCGTCTGGTCGCTCGACAGCCACACCCGATCCTTCCAAGTCTCGACGCGGCCGGGCCCCGTGCCCATGTTGGTCACCGCCCACGACACCGTGAGGTCAACCGGGTCGCCGATGAGGATGTCCTGGCAGGCGACGTCGGAGACCAGCAGGTCGGCGTAGGGCGCCAGGCTGACCGTGATGCCGGCCGAGGCGCCGGCGTTGTTGTTCTCGGCGGCCCCCGACTCGATGACCGCGCCGCCGGCGTCGGCGACCACGATCAGGTAGTAGGTGCCCGTGATGCCGTCCGGCAGCGTGACCGTGCTCTGGGTTGCGGACTCCGCAAGGGCGGCCAGCGTGCCGTTGTGCGCGACTTCCTTCAGAAGCGTGTCATTGGCTGAATAGGCCGCGTCGGTCGAGAGGTAGAGGCGGTCGTTCCAGGTTGCGGTCGAGGGGCCGGTGCCGGCGTTGCGCACGGTCCAGTCGACCGGGATGGTGTCGCCGGAGAGGGCGGTGGGGTTGAGGATGACGGCGCTGACAACCAGGTCGGGGTGCGTGAGCGGGAACGTTCCGGTCGAGGCGGCCGTGTTGTTGAGCTCGCCTCCGCGCTCGTAGAGCTGCTGGTCGGCGTCGGTCACGATGACGATGCGGTAGGCGCCGTCGCCGCGCACCGGCATGGTCAGGGTCTCGGTGCGGGTGTAGGCCTGGTTGGACGCCAGTTCGTCGCCGCCCGGGCGGGTGAAGGTGCCCAGTAGCGTGGCGCCGTTCAGGGTGCCGTCAGTGGAGAAGTAGACCTTGTCCTTCCAGGCACCGGTGGCCGGCCCGGCGCCGAGGTTGCGCACCGTCCAGCTGACCGCGGCCGGCTGGCTGATCGCCGCGGACGCGGGCAGGACAATGCCCTCGACGGCCAGGTCGGGGACGTCGGCGAGGACGATGGCGGTGACCGTCTCGCAGCGGCCGGCGTTGGCGACCACATCGGCCTCGGGGACCTGGCTGAGCACGTCGGTCTGGACAAACACGTAGTACGGCCCGCCGGCCGCCAGGTCGTAGGGCACGGTGATGCTGCGCAACTCGGCGTAGCCTTCGCCGGCCGCCAGGGCGCCGCTGTGCGCGTAGGTGCCGATCAGCACGTCGCCGCCGAAGACGTCGTCGTTGGACAGATAGACACGGTCGGACCAGGCGCTCGCTGTGGTCGCCGACGAACCCAGGTTCTCAACCCGCCAAGTGACCGCAATCGGCTGCCCCGAGAGCGCCGCCGGCGGGGCGGTGACCAGCGTCACGCCAAGGTCGGGCGACTGGATGAACACCGGCACGGCGCGGACGTTGTTGGCCTCGTCGGTCTCAACCTGGCGGTCGGTGGCGTCGGTGACGATGAGCACGAAGGCGTTGCCCGCGACCCCGCCGGCCGGGATGGTGACCGACGTGGCCGGCGAGTACGTGGCGCCCGCCGCCAGGCCGGTATGCGCGGCCGCGTCATAGGTCTTCAGCAACGTGTCGCCGGCGTTCAGCGTGTCGTCGGCGGAGAGGTAGATGCGGTCGCTCCAGGTGCCGCGGGCGGGGCTTGAGGGCGCGCCGTTCGCGACCGTCCATTCCACCGGCAAAGCCCCGCCCCAGGCTGCGGAATCCGCAACCGTGGCGGCGGTGACGGCGAGGTCGGGGGGAGGCTCCTGCAGCGCTACGTTGGCGGTCACGTTGTCAAGGCCCCAGCTCTCGTCACCAGTTCCCTGCAGGCCGATGCCGGAGAAGCGCGCCACCAGCGAACCGGCGGTATGCGGGAAGGTGAAGACCAGGTGGTAGACGGCGTCCTTGGGCTGACCGCTCCACGTGTAGCCCAGAGTATTGGATTCGGTCGCGCCCGTGTAGGCCGCGACGCTCGGGCCGGGGTAGGCGCGCGGGAACGACTGGCTGCCGTAGACGGAGAAGGTGGCGTGCACCAACTGCGGGCCGTTGTCCACGCTCAAGTCCCACACGTCGGGGCCGCTGCTCGTCGTGCTGCCATCCCAGCTCTGGATGACGTAAAGGTCGAAGGCGAGGGTGACATGCGAGTGCTCGGGCAGGCCGTGCACCGAGAGCGTCACGGTGCCGCTGCTGAACAGGCCGAGGAATGTGCGCCCACCGGCCGGCGTTGTGCTGACGGTTGTGTTCGACCACTCAGGGGCGGCAGCGCCGGACTCGAGGGTGTCCGCGAATACCTGCAGGTCGTCGAGGCAGACGACCGTGCGGGCATGCACGTCGTCGAAACGCGTTGCGTCCGCCGCCGTCACGCGCGCGGCCAGCTCGTATTCCGAGCGGATGCCCAGGCCGACGGAAGACGTCACCTCGACGCGGACAGTGCAGGATCCGCCGGCGGGGATCGGCGGAGTCACCCAGCCGGCGCCGTTGACCGCGGCGGTGATGGCAGAGCCGCCGGCCGCAGCATCGTACCAGGCCGCCGTCCAGCCGGCCGGCGCCGCCGGCGCGGTCAGCGTGAAAGTCTCCGCGGCCGAGGTGAGGTTGCAGATGCGGACAAGGTAGGAGGCGGTCTGGCCCGTCTTGACGGCCTGGCTCTTGGTCTGGCCGACGCCGTTGGCGTTGAACACCTGCCACCCGATGAACCCCGGCTCACCTTCGGCCGCATTGGCGACCACAACGTCCGGGGCCGCCGGCTTGACGGTCAGCGGTACGGCCATCGCGTTGTTGCCGTTGTCACTCTCCCACTGCGCGCCGCCGCTGTCGGCCACGACGATCAGGTACGCCGTGCCCGGCGCCGTGCCCATGGGCAGGATCGGGCTGGTGGTCGTGCGCGTGTACTCGCCCCCGGTCGCCAGCGGCGAAGCGTCGGCCGCCGAGACCGTGGTCAGCAGCGTGTCGCCGGCGTCAAAGCTGGTATCGAGGGAGAGATAGACGGTGTCGCTCCAGTCCTTGGTGGCGGTCGCCCCGCCCTGGTTGAAGCCCGTCCAGGACACGCTCATGGCATGCCCCGGGATGGCGTAGGCGGGCGGCGTGACCGCGCTGACCACCAGGTCGGGCAGGTACTGGGTGAACTGGGTCGAGAAGGCGTCCTCGGGCTCGCCGTCGGCCTCGTCGCCGTCCTGGTTCATCAGGTTGCCCCAGAGGTCGGAAAGCGCGGGGCCGACGACCAAGGACCAGGTCCCGGCCTGGGTCTGCTGCGCGAAGCTTAGCCGCCAAGTCTGCGCCGCCAGGCGCGTGGCCTGGGTGACCGTCACCCGCTGCCCGTCCGGCCGGGTCAGGACCACGTCGTCGGGGCGGAAGCTCCAGGCATCCACGGTCTCGTCAAACACCAGGTCAAGGCTGCTGAACTCGTTGTAGACGCGGCCGTTCGGGGTCATGCTGACCACCTTGGGGCCGGTCCGGTCAATGGTGAATGTGCCGTCGTAGCGCGCCAGCATCAGGTTGCCCGAGGGGTCGGAGACCGCCGGCCCGATGCTGAGCGTGTAGGCGCCCTCGACCGACAGCGCGGGCGAGAAGATCAGGTTGTAGCGCGATCCGGTCACCGGCTGCAAGGTCATCTGGCCCGAGGGCACGCTGGCGCCGGAGGGCAGCTTGACCGCGATGTCGGCCACGCTGAAGGAGCCGGCGGCGAGGGGTTCGCTGAACTGGAGCGCAATGCTGGCGACCGCGTGCGTCACCGTCCCGTCCGGCTCATGGCTGAAGACGAACGGGTTCACCGGGTCGTCGTAGGCGATGTAGACCGTGCCCACCTGCCCGGCGCCCGAGCCGCCGGTGCCGCCCGCACTGGTGATATTGGCTGGCGGCAGCGTCAGCGCCGCCGGCTCCGCGCAGTAGATCGCGATGCGCCCGCCGCCGCCGGAGCCGCCGTCGTACCCAGAGGTTCCGGAGCCATTCCCGCCGTTGGCGCGGATCGCGCCGCTGCCCGCCAGGCTGCCGGTGTCGATGCGGATGCCGCCGCCGCTGCCGGATGTCGACCCGCTCGTCCAGGCGCTGCCGCCGTTGGCCAGGATCGAGCCGTTGACGGTCATCGAGCCGGCGACAATGCGCACCAGCCCGCCGCCCGGGCCGCCCTGGCCCCAGTACGTGCCACCGCCCGAACCCAGCTCGTTCGGGTTGGTCTCGTCGCCGTACTTCGGGTTGGCGCCGGAGCCGATCTCGAACCCGAAGCCGCCATACGAGCCGCCGGCTCGTCCCCAGGCCGCGTTCTCGGTCGTGCTATCCGGGTGCGTGCGCCCCATCAGATAGCCGCGCGCCGAGACGTCGATCTTCGAACTGGCATCAATGCTCAGCTCGCCGGCCACGGTCAGCAGTAACGAATACTGGGTGGACGACGTCGTGGATTGGTGCGTCAGGACTGCGCCGCTCTCGAGGGAGACCGACGTGGCACGCATCGGCATCTGGTGCTCCGGTGCCGCCACCACCCCCGCCCCGCGTACCACCAACCGGTCGGTGACGAACTGGGTGTCGGTCGAACGGCCCAGGGGCGTCCAGGCGCCGGTCGTCGCCCCGTGCGAATCGATCCGCAACACCCCTTCACTGCCAGTCTGCTTGAGGTAGACCGTCCCCACCGCCCCCGCGCCGCCGCCGCCGCTGCCGCCATGCGCGGTGACGCTGGCGCTGGTGTCAAACCCGTCTAGGCTGTCGTAGTAGATGGCGACGCGTCCGCCGCCGCCGGATGCGCCGTAGTGGGTGGTGATGCCAGCGCCGTTGCCGCCGCTGGCTGTAATGGTGCCGCTGCCGCTGAGCGTGCCGACGTCGAGGCGGACACCGCCGCCGCTGCCGGCCGTCGCATCGTCTCGGCCCGCGTCGCCGCCGTTGGTCAGGATCGCCCCATCGATCGTCGCCGCGCCGGCCACGATGTGCACCAGGCCGCCGCCCGAGCCGCCCCGGCCCCAGTAGGTGCCACCACCGGCCCCGAGCTCGTTCGGATCACGGTAGTCGCCGTACACCCAGCCGGGACTTCCCTCGTACAATCCCCCGCCCAGCCCCCCGTAGCTGCCGCCGCAACGAGCCGTTGCCGGCGACGTTCCCCCGCTCTGGCCAATAAGGTGTCCGCGGCTGGAGACGTCAATCCTGGAAGACGCATCG